>NZ_JBGCCM010000040.1:0-107615 GCF_041262085.1 Catenulispora sp. GAS73 | reverse complement strand
ACCGAACTGCGCCACCCAGCGGATCCTTCTTAAACCCGTGCGAAGCCGTAAAAAGCTCCTAAAACCCACCAACAAACCGCACCCACCACACCCCAACCACCCACACCCACACATCAAGCAAGGGCGCCTCCTTTGACCCGATCGGTCACAACCAACGGTCCTGAAGCCGTGCTTCCACCTCGCGTGCCAACTCTGCGGCCATGTAATGCAGTAGATCGACCATCACCCGCACGTGGGGCAGTTCGCGCGCCCCTGTGCGCATGGCCGTGACGACGTCGCGGGTCACCGGCACCCGGTCGGGCGTGCGGATCGCGATCAGCGCCACGTCGTCTCGGATCCAGGGTGCTGCCAGACCTGGGACGAGCGCGACGCCGAGGCCTGATGCGACCAGGGCGAGTTTCGCCGTCCAGTCCTTCACCACGAACCGGGTCCGCGGCTGCCACGCGACTCGGCGCCACAGCTCCAGCTGTGGGTCGCCGGCCTCGTCCTTGCCGATGATCCACTGGTGCGTCGCGAGGTCGTCCACGTCGACTTCGCGGGCCGCGGCAAGCGGATGCTCGCGGCTGACCGCGAGCAGCAGGGGGTCCCGCAGCAGCGGATCGAGGACCAGACGGGGGTCTTCGGGCTCGTCCGCAGAAGGGGCGACGACGGCCAGATCCGTTGTCCCGGCTCGCAGCATCCGCAGCTGAGCCGGTGTGGTCCCCTCCCGCAGCGCGATCGCGACGCCGGGGTGCCGATCCCCGAAGGCTGCCAGGGCGCGCGGCAACAGCGCGGCCAGCGCGGTCGGGAAACCGCCGACCGTGAGGGTGCCCGTGGAAAGCTCACGCAGCGCCGTCAGCTCGTGATCCGCCGCCTCGACCTGCTCCAGGACCTTCGCGCCGTGGCGCAGCAGGACGCGCCCGGCCTCGGTGAGGCGTACGCCCCGGGTCTCACGCTCGAAAAGCCGCCCGCCGGCCGCCGCCTCCAAAGCCGCGATCTGCCGGGAGATCGACGACTGGGTGTAGCCCATCGCCTCGGCAGCGGCGGTGAACGATCCTCGTGCGGCCACTTCGCGCAGGACGCGCAGCCCCGACAGTGTCAGCTCCACCATGTCAGCTCCACCAACTCGGCTCCACTAACTCGGCTCCACCATGCAGATTATGCATGCCGGCACTGCAGGATCGTCGCTGGTCGCATGTCCGGCCCCGACCTAGCCTTGCCGACATGCCCTCCTTCACTTCTCACGACGGCACCGAGCTGCACTACGACCTGCTCGGCGCCGACCTCGACGGACCCCCGATCGCGGTCCACGCCGGCGGCGCGGCGCGGCATCCGGAGTATCTCGGCGACCTCGCCGGACTGGATTCCGTGCGCCCGCTGGCCCTGCTGCACCAGCGCGGCGTGGGACGATCGCAGAACCCTGCGGATCCAGCCACCGCCGCGTGGCACCGGCTCGGCGAGGACCTGGAAGCGCTGCGCGTCCATCTGGGCCTGGAACGGCTCGACGTGCTCGGCCACTCGGCCGGCACCCGCGTCGCGCTGGCGTTCGCCGCGCTCCACCCGGCCCGGGCGGGCCGGCTGTGCCTGGTCACCCCGCCACCGGGCTGGCTGGTCGACACGCCTTCCGACAGCGCTGAGCTCATCGCCGCCCGCCGGGGCGAACCGTGGTTCGCCGAGTTCGAGGCCGCCCTGGCCGAGGAGGCGAACGCCACCACGATGGCGCAGCGTCGTGCGCTCCATCCTGGACTCGCTCCCATGACCTGGGCCCGCTGGGACGCGCGCGCCCAGGCGCACGAACAGCTCGGCACGTGGAATCTGGAGGCGCTGGAAGCCTTCTTCGCCGTGCCGCTGGAAGCCGATCTGCTGCCCGTGTTGCGTGCCCTGACGAGCCCGGTGCTCGTGGTGGCAGGCGGTTCGGACGCGCTGTTGGGCCTCAAGCCGGTCCTGGCCGTGGCCGACCTCTTCCCCCACGGCCGGGCCGTCGTCCTGGACTCAGGGCACTACCCCTGGATCGAGCAGCCCGAGGCCTTCCTCGACGAAGTCGGCGCCTTCTTCACCCCGGACCCGATCACGCCAACAGATCGGCCACGGCGGCGATCCCACTCTCGATCGCCCGCTCACTGACGTTGCCGAATCCCAGCACCAGTCGGGGCGGCGCGGGCTCGGCGGCAGCGCGGTAATCCCCCAGCGGATACAAGCCGACCCGCCGCTCGCGGGCGGCCGCGGCCACGGCCCGCTCGTCCGCGTGCTCCGGAAGGTGGGCGACGGCGTGGAAGCCCGCGGCCAGACCGGTCAGCTTGACGTGCGGCGCGTGCCGCTCCAGCGCCGCGATCAGCGCCGTGCGGCGGCCGGCGTAGATCGTACGCATCCGACGGAGGTGGCGGTCGTAGCGGCCGGATTCCAGCAAAGCCGCCAGCGCCAACTGGTTCAAGGTGGACGAGCCCCGGTCGCTGATGTGCTTCTGCTCGGCGACCGCCTCGGTCTGCGAGGCCGGCGTCAGCACCCAGCCGAGCCGAACCGCCGGCGCCAGCGCCTTGCTCACCGTGCCGAGCGTGAAGACGCGGTCGGGTGCCAGGCCTTGCAGGACACCGATGGGCTCGCGGTCGTAGCGGAACTCCGAGTCGTAGTCGTCCTCGACGATGAAGGCGTCGTTGCGGACCGCCCAGTCGACCAGAGCCTGACGCCGCCGGGGCGCGAGCACGACGCCCGTCGGCGACTGGTGCGCCGGCGTGACGAGCACGGCTTGCGCGTCGGTGGCCGCCAGCGCCGCCACATCGATGCCCAGGTCGTCGACGGGCACGTGGACGATCCGCAAGCCCGACTCGGCAGCGGCCCGCACGGTTTCGCTGTTCTCGACATTTCCGTAGCCGGGGTCTTCGAAGGCGACACAGCGAACGCCGGCCTGAACCAATGCCCGCGCCACGAGATTGACGCCCTGCGCGAATCCGGTGGTGACGATCAGCTGCTCGGGGGCAGCCGCCGCCGCGCGCACTCTACCGGAATAGCCGGCGAGCACTTGGCGGAGTTTGATATGCCCGCGCGGGTCTCCGTAATTCAGATCGGCATTCGCCATACTGCCGCACACTTCACGGACGGCCCAGACCCAATCGCCGCGCGGAAAACTCGCCAAATCGGGTACTCCGGCCCGCAGATCTGCGAGGAGCCGTGAGGTCACCGGAGGCGGCACTGGCTCCGGCGGCGCCGTCGGAAACGCGCGTTCCGCGACTCTGGTGGCTGAACCCGTCCGGCTGGTCAGATACCCCTCCGAGAGGAGCTGGTTGTAGCAGTTCTGCACGAGCCCGCGGGAGACCCCCAGCTCGCGGGCCAGTTCCCGCGACGACGGCAGGCGTTCGCCGGCGGGCAGCCGGTTGCTCCGGATCGCCTCGCGCAAGGCCGTCTCCAGTTGCGACCGCAGCGGCTGTCCGCTGCCCCGATCCAACCGGACCAAGATTTCTGGGCTCAAACCGGACCACTGGATTGCCACAAGATTGGACCTTACCACCGCGGTAACTCGCGATCTACCGTGAACAATATGAGCACGCAGATGCGCACAGCACCCGAACGGAATGCAGAACTCACTGCTCTCCAGACTCGGATCATAAGCCGACCTCTGGTTCTTGTTTTCCTTTCCCAGTTCTGCACATTGTCGAGCTTCTATCTGCTGCTCTCGGTGACACCGCTGCTTGCCGCGGCCGCCGGCGCCGGGAGCGCCGGGGCCGGACTCGTCAACGGCTCGCTGCTGGCGGGTACCGTGGCGGCGGAACTCGTCTCATCCGCGGTGATGAGGCATTTCGCGAACCGGACTGTGCTTGCCGTCGGAGCCGTGCTCATGGGACTCCCGACGCTCGCTCTCCACTCCGGCAGCACTCTGGGAATCATCATCGCTGTCAGCTCTGTTCGTGGATTCGGGTTCGGGCTCAGCACGGTCGTCGCGGGCGCGATGGCCGCGGAGCTGGTGCCGCCGGAGCGGCGGGGAGAGGGATTCGGGCTCTTCGGAATGATGGCCACCGTGCCGGCTGTCGTGGCGCTGCCGATGGGGCTCTGGTTCGCCGGACACTTCGGCAGTTCGGTCGTGATCGTCGCCACGGCTGTCACCGGGCTGGTTCCGCTGGTGGTGTTTCCGTGGTTGTCCGACGCGACCGAGCAGCGTTGGAAGTCGTCAGCGTCGCGGCGACACACCGCCTCCGGGCAGCAGACCCTGTCGGACATCCTTCGGCAGAGGGCACAGCTGCGCCTGGGGCTCATCTTCGCCGCCAGCACCGTGGGCGCCGGTGTCGTCGTCTCCTTCCTTCCGCTCGCAGGCGGGATATCCAAGAACCTGGCCGCCGCGGGCCTGCTCGCGCAGGCTGTGACCGCTGCCCTCGGCCGCTGGTGGGCCGGACGTTCCGGTGACCGGAACGGACATGCACGCCTGCTGGCGCCGGCGCTCGCGATCACCTCGTTGGCGATGGCCGCACTGCTCTGGCCCACCTCTCCGATCGCTGTGATCGCCGGCATGAGCGTGTTCGGCGCCGGCTTCGGGATCGTCCAGAACGCGACCTTCGCCCTCCTGATCGAGGGCGCGTCGACATCCGGCGTCGGTGCCGCCAGCGCCCTGTGGAATCTGGCCTATGACGTCGGATACGGAGCCGGGCCGGCCGCGTTCGGACTCGTCGTCAGCCACACCGGATACCCCGCCGCGTTCGTCATGACCGGCGCGCTGATGCTCGCGGTTGTTCCTGCGGCCGGGACCCGCTTGCGTCACCTCCGCTGAAACGGATACAAGCTGTGGATGCGACGGAAAACCGAAAGCCGCCTCGACAAGCGCATCGCTGCGGCGAAGGCGGATTCGAAGGCCACAGAGGCGACTTCGAAGGCGGCTTCGAAGGCGGTGAAGCCTGCGGAGGCGGCGACGCCTGCCAAGTCGACGAAGCCTGCCAAGGCTCCTAAAGCGGCCATTGCCGCGAAGTCCGTCGAGCTGGGCTCCGACCAGCCCGCGTCGAGGTCCGTACGGCATTGGTTGGAAGTGGCCAAGCGCACCGCGCTGGAGTGCCGCGACGACGAGCTCCTGGACCGGGCCGCCGCGCTGACGTACTACGGCTTCCTCGCGGTGTTCCCGACTCTGCTGCTGGCCATCTCCATCCTCGGCCTCCTCGGCACCTCGGAGGTCAACACGGTCCTGGAGAACGTCCAGAAGCTCGCCCCGGGCTCGGTGCGCAACGTCCTGCGCACCGCCATCCAGCAGGTACGGTCCACCAGTGGCACGGGCGGGACCCTGGCCCTGGCCGGTATCGCCGGCGCGATGTGGTCGGCGTCGGGCTACGTGGGGGCCTTCATTCGCGCATCAACCGTGATCTACGGCGGCGTCCGCGAGAAGCGGCCGATCTGGAAGGTCCTGCCGCTGCGAATAGGTCTCACGATGCTGATGATGCTCGCCTCCATGATCAGCGTGATCATCGTGGTGTTCACCGGCCCGCTGGCCGGGAAGACCGCCAACCTCTTCGGCCTGAGCCACACGGCCGTGACGGTCTGGTCGATCCTGAAGTGGCCGGTCCTGGTACTGCTGGTGGCCGGCATGATCGTGCTGCTGTTCTGGGCCGCCCCCGACGCGCACAGCGGCGGCTTCCGCTGGATCTCGCCGGGCAGCACACTGGCGGTGGTGCTGTGGCTGATCCTGTCCAGCGGCTTCGCCACCTACATCGCGAACTTCGCCTCCTACAACAAGACCTACGGCGCCGTCGCCGGCGTGATCGTGTTCCTGCTGTGGCTGTGGCTGTCGAACCTGGCCATCCTGCTCGGGTTGGAGTTCAACGCCGAGTTGGCACGGGGGCAGAGCCGCGAGCCGGCCGTCAGGAGCGACGAGTCCTGACGCACTCAGCGGTGCTCACCCTGACCCCGGCCACACCGCGCCCAACACCCGCTCCGGCCAGTCGTCCGGAATCCCGTCGACCGTGACGTACCGCGCGTAGAACGCGCCGATCAGCATGCTGGTAAGCGCATCAAGATCGGCCGACTCTCCGAGCTCCCCCTCCCCCGCTGCCAGCGCCGCGCGCAGCAGCTCGCGTCGGGGCTCGACGATGCGCGTCTTGAACAGCTCCAGCAGCTCCGGGTGGCGTGCCTCCTCCGCCAGCAGCGAGCCGAGGATGGCCATCGCCGGCATGGCGCGCAGGTTGCCGTGGAAGTTCTCCAGGATCGCGAGGGCGTGGGCGCGGGGGGTTGGTGCCTCGGTCGGTGGGTCCTCGACGCGGAGGGCGCCGATCACTACTGCGACCAGGTCTGCTTTGTTGCGGAAGCGGCGGCGGAGGCTGGGGACGGTGGTGCCGGCGGCGGCTGCCACCGCTTCCAGGGACATGCGGGCGTAGCCGAGTTCGCCGAGCTGGTCGGCCGCGGCCTTCAGGATCGCCTGGTCCAGGGCCGGGTTGCGGGGGCGGCCGGCCTTCGTTTGCGGGGAGCTCATTATATTCCGATATGCTACCGCAACGTTATACGTGGCGAGCCTGTCGGCTCGCATCCGGGGCGGGTGACGCCACGAACGGCGCAGGCCCGATGGCGGATCGCGCCGCCGCGACCGACCGTGGTCGGGACCGCGACGAAGCACGGCAGAGAGGACCCGCGACATGCCCGGGAAGTTCGAGATCTACAAGGACAAGGCCGGGAAGTTCCGCTTCCGCCTCAAGGCGGGCAACGGCGAGATCATCGCCGTCGGCGAGGCCTACGAGTCGAAGACCAGCGCGCTGCACGGCATCGAGTCGATCCGCTCCAACGCCGAGGCCGCCGCGCTGGTCGACCTGACGGACAGCACGCCGAAGCCCGGCATGGAGGCTGGGAAGCCCAGCATGAGCGCAGGTCAGGGCAGCATGAGTCCGAAGCCGTAAGCAGCGGCGGGCTGAAGCCCTCGCTGTGCTCGCATGTTCGAGTGAAGCCCGCCCGGAGCCGATCACCAAGCTCCAGGCGGGCTTCAGCGCGTGTGTCTACCTCAGTCGTGAATGAGGTCGAACGACTCCCACCCTCCGATGGCCGTCCGATTGGCGATCAGCGGCGCCGCACCGGCGTTGTCGGCCGTCACGATGTCGTTGTTGGCGTGTGCCCGGAAGCTGACGCTGCCGTCGGAGTTGTTGATCAGATCGAACTCCTCCCACGGCCCGATCGCCGTCCGGTTCGCAATCAGCGGCGACGCCCCCGCGTTGTCCGCCGTCACAATGTCCCCGTTGGCATGAGCACGCAGACTGACACTCCCATCGGCATTGTTGATGAGATCGAACGTCTCCCACGGCCCCACAGCCGTCCGATTCGCGATCAGCGGCGACGCCCCGGCGTTGTCCGCCGTCACGATGTCCCCGTTCGCATGCGCCCGAAGGCTGATCGCCGACCCGCCGCTCCCAGCCCCCGACGCGGCCAGCGCGAACACGTGGATCGCCGGAGTCCCCGCGCTCAGTCCCCCGCCGCCGGGCAACGTCACCGAAGCCACCGACTTCCCAGCGGTCAGCGTCACCGGCACGGAGAAGATGTTCCCGGACCCGCTGTACGTCGTGTTCCCCTGCCGGTTCTGGTACGCCGAACTCACCGCCAGCGCACCACCGCTCGGCGGCGTCGTGGAGAACCAGTCCGGCACCGTCAGGCTGTAACTCTGGGTACTGCCATCCGTGTACGTGATCGTCCCGGACCCGGTGGCCGGCCCGTAGTCGGCGGACACCAGGAACCCCAGCGCGCCCGACCCCGACAACGAAATGGTCTGCCCTTCAGCGACCGTGTTGTCGTTGACCCCCGCCGCCACGTTCGGGAACGTGAACGTCACCCCCGACGACGTCACCGAACCCCCCGGCCCCGCACCGGCATTGGTCAGCGCGGTCTCGGAGAAGCTGGCCCCGTTGCCGTCGAAGTTCCCCGCTGCCGTGTTGTTGTCCGCCGTGATCCCGACGTTGTTGAACGACGCGGCCAGATTCGGGAACGACACGGCCGGGTCCAGCCCGATCTGAACCTTGCCCAGATGCCGCGCCGCGGTCGCCTTCGTCCCGGTCACCTGAGCGAACGGCAGCGACGTCGTCAACGCCGAGGGCCGCTCGACCAGGTACGTCGAACCGGCCGTCACCGGCACGCTCAGCGTCCCGTTCGTCGTCGCCGCCACCACGACGGCCCCGCTCGAACCGTTCACCACCTCGGCCTGCTGGCCCGGCCACGGATTGCGCACGGTCATCGTCTGCGTGCTGCCGGCCTGGATCGCGGCCGTGGCCAGCGTCCCGCCCTCGACCTGCACGTCGACCCGCGTCCCGCCCTGCACCGCCACCGTGCCGGACGCGTCCCAGCCCGAAGGCCACGCCGGAGCGAACCGCAGCGTCCCGTCGTAGTCCTGCACCAGCGCCTCGTCGACGGCCGTGGCCACGGTCGAGGACTGCTCGATGTACGGCTCGTCGCCGGTGTTGCCGTTGAACAGGTTCGCCAGGCCGCTGATATAGGCCTGATACCCCTGCGTCACCGCGTTCAGATCCGAGGCGACCTCGCCGCCCAGCCCGAGCCGAGCCGCCTGGACCGCGTCGAAGTTCCAGTCCGGATTCGTCTTGTTGACCCGGTCGGTATACGTACGCTGCGCCAGGGCGGTCAGGTTGTCACCGTTGACGACCGTGTTGTCGCCGATCAGGCCGTAGGGCCAGACCGGCTCCAGGCCGATGTTCTCGCCGTTCTGCGGCTTGGCCGACGGCTGGTAGGAGTCGGCGATGATGTCAGTGCCCTGCGCGTCGACGTTCGCCGCGGCCGACGCCGAGGTCGGCTGCGGGTTCAGCAGCTGGGTCTTGCCCGAGTCCGTCCGGGCGTACGGCTCGATCTGCCCGAGCGCGGTGTTCAGCTGCGAGACCAGCGTCGGGTCGGAGTTCAGCTGAGTGGCGGCCTTCACCGTCGCGGAGAACAACGCCTGGCTGGCGGCTATGTCCGTCGTCGGGTCTGTGACAGCCCACTGAGTCTCGTGCGCGTTCGCGGTGGCGTGCAGGAAGTTGTCCGAGCCGACGCTCTGGTAGTTCAGCAGGAACGTCGCGGTCTGCTTCAGGATCGGGTAGTACTTCTGCAGGAAGGCCGCGTTCCCAGTGTCCTGATACTGCTGCCAGACCCACAGCGCGATCTCCGCGCCGCTGGTCAGCGTCAGCGCGTTGTAGCTCGGGCTGGATGCCTGCGCGCAGGAGGCGTTCTGCGTGTTGTTGCCGCCGTTGTAGAAGCCGTTGCCGTTGAACCGCATGGTTTCCGGCACACAGGCTCCGGGCTTGCCTCCCATCTGAGCGCTCGTCCAGGACTCGATGTTCGGCAGATCATTGAGATACATGTCGAAGATCGGCGTGTTGAGGGCGAAGTTGCCGGAGCTGAGGTTCGCCGCGATCTGCCCGCGCAGGTTCCACAGCCAGTACCCGGCCGGGTACCAGTCCTGTTTGTCCTGCGAGAAGTTGAACAGGTCCGCGACGCCGGCCTGGCTGCCGGGATAGGTGCCGGCGTGCATCGTCGCGGCCTCGAAGTAGAGGTACAGCGTGCGCAGGTTCTCCATGTACTGCGCCGTGCCGTCCGAGGAGTTCATCTCGATCAGACCGCTGTTGGCCCAGTAGTTGTTCCACCACGACGACTGCGTGGCGAGCAACGAGGAAGTACTGGCCGTGGTGTCGCCGCCGATGACGTTGTTCGCGGCACTCGTCGGATCACCGCCGGTCCACTGCGGTGAGGCGACGACGATCCGGTACGACCCGTCGGAGTTGGGATTGAAGCTCACCTGCACCTGCGTGGAGTTCACCACGGACGCGGACACGTTCTGCCCGCCGGCGGTGACCGCGGCCATCGCCCCGAAGGTCTGCCCGGAACTCCCGGTCTGCGAGTTGTCGACCCACGTCTGCGCCAGGCTGCCGACCGCGCCGGAGGCGGCCGTGGACGGCGTCCGTCCGCTCCACAGGCTCAGCGTGGCGGTCTGCCGCGCGCCTGGATTGGCGCCGGTCACGTTGACGACCAGTTCGTCCTTGCCCGCCGGCACCCACGCCTGGAGCGTCATCCCGCCCCCGGACTCGTTCAGCACCCCGTTGTAGAGGTCGAGCGATCCGGTGAAGTTCGAAGCGGAGGTCATCGCGGTGAGCCCGGGGATGTTCACCTGCCCCGGCGACAGCCGGTTCGGCATGGTGTCGCTGCGGTTGAGCTGTGCGGTGAACCCGTTCGCGGCCCACTCGGCGACCCCGAGCGAGCCGTTGCCCAACGGCAGCGACTGCGTGGCCGCGTTGTTGGGCTGCCCGAGCACGACGTCGGACCGCGACACGACCCCGCCGGTGTTCAGCTGGAACGCGCCGTTCTGCCACGCGGTGGTGGTCGTGGCCGCGAGGGCCGGTGGGGCGAGGCCGCCCGCGATGACGGACGGCACGGCGATCATCACGGCCGCGGCGACGATGGAGAGGCGAGTATGGGGATTTCGACTGGACACGAGCGCTCCCTGGATGCGACAGACATCGGAGGTGTTGTAGCGCACGATCCGGACGGCGTCTAGGTGTCTGGGATGTTGCGCAACTTCTTGCGACATGCTGCGACAGTATTTTCGGGTACTGATCCAAAGGTTGCCGCAGCGTCGTGCGGCAACGGCGCGTGAGAGCCGCCGCGAGCATGCACTAGATCCATACTTAGTCTTTACTCTCGGAGCTGTTGCCAGAAGAACCCTGATGTTGTTTTAGTGTTACGCATAAGTCATGCGTCCCGCACAGGCGTTCCGCCGCAGATTGTCTGGTTGCCAGCGCCTGAGCCCAGTCATCGGATGTATCCATCATGAGATTCAAGGCTCTGGCCTTCCTGGCAGCCTGCGCGACAGCTGCGACAGCCTGGCTCGGCACCGCCTCCGCCGCCCCTGCCACCACCCAAGCCGCAGCGGCACCGAGCCCGATGTGGGCCACCCAGCTCCAGTTCGACAACAACGGCACGGCCTGGTCCCAAGCCTCCTTCGCGGCGTTGAAGGCGAAAGGCCTCACCACCGCGGAGATCGACATGCCGTGGGGCACGGTCGAGCCGTCGCAGGGCAGCTTCAACTTCACGGAGCTCGATCAGGAGCTGGCGAACGCCTCAGCCGCCGGGATAAAGCTCATACCGATCTTCTGGTACTCCGGTTGGGGCGGCAGTCCCGCACCCTGGGTCAACGGCCGAGAGGTCGACAGCACCGGCGCGAGCAGCCCGGCCCCGGTCTGGTGGGATCCGGCCAACCAGCCCGCCTACTTCGACTACGTCACCAAGACGGTCGCGCACATCGCCGGGAACGCCGGCTACGGCGGCAGCATCCTCGACTACGGTTTCCTCGACGCGCAGTGGGACATCAACGGCGGCGCCTCGGGCTGGGCCCCGGCCGACATCAACGAGTTCCACAACACCTACCTGCCGAACACCTACGGCACCGTGGCGGCGTTCAACACCAAGTATCAGACCTCTTACGCTTCCTTCAGTGCAGTCCCGGCCGCAGCCATCGGCCAGTCGCTGTGGGGCGTCTACCAGGCCTTCCGCGCTTGGAGCGTGCAGGACACCTACGGCCGGCTCACCGCCGCGGTCCGTGCGGTCACCGCCTCGACGCCGCTCTACTACTACTTCGGCGGGCACTTCGGGAACGCCGTCAACTACGCGAACATCCCCGACATCTTCTTCACCCTGGCCAAGCAGTACTCGGCCACGGTGATCGTGGACGCCGCGCAGTCCCCCGGCCTCACGCTGACCTTCGGTAGCCTGGCCCGCGCCTACGGCGTCCCGCTGGCGCAGGAGTGGACGGCGCCGAGCGACAGCACGCAGCTGGCTGCGCAGGCGGTGCAGTGGCTGTCCAACTACGGGATGGGGCTGCCGGAAGGCGGCGGCGAGGACTTCTTCATCCACGACGGGACGCAGAAGGACGTCGTCGGCTGGCCGATCTACACCTCGTGGCTGCCGACGCTGCCGACCATCACCGGCTCCTACCCGCAGCAGCCGGTGGCCGTCTACATGGACTTCTCCCAGGCCTACGGCAACACCTCCGGCGGTGCCGTGGGAAGCATGGAAGACGCGATCACGAACCTCTGGAACGGCTACCAGGCCGGGTTCGCGGTCGTCACCAGCCAGGAGGTCGACAACGGGACCGTGAAGCTGTCGTCGTACAAGGCGGTGCTGCCGATGAACGGCACCGACGCGAACTTGAGCGCCTACCAGTCCGCGGGCGGAACGGTGCTGAGCAACGGATCGCAGCTCGCTTCGTACGCCCCGGCCTACGCGGCCCTCGCCAACAACGGCGTGCTGCAAGTCGTACCGGACGTCGCCACGACCGGCACCAGCGCGACGGTGACGCTCGCGGACATCACCTCCGGAACCGCCTACAACGCTGCGCTGACATTCGATATCGCAGGCCTCGGCATGACGGCCGGGAGCTATCACGTCGTCGACGCCGCCGGGAACGTGGTGCCGCAGGCCGCCGTCACCGGCGGGATCTGTACAGCCCCGAGTATTCAGGCCGCGCAACTCGTGCAGTGGAACATCGTGGCCGGGGCCGCTCCCGCCGGGACCCCGGTTCCCTCGGCGTGCGGCGGCAGCGGCGGCACGCCGGTGATCAGCCTGCGAGCGCACGCGAACAACGACATCGTCACCGCCGACAACGCCGGTGCGGCGCCGCTGATAGCCAACCGCACCGCGATCGGCACCTGGGAGCAGTTCGACCTGATCAACAACTCCGACGGGAGCGTCAGTTTCCGGGCACACGCCAACGGCGACATCGTCACCGCCGAGAACGCCGGCGCGTCGTCGCTGATCGCGAACCGCACCGCGATCGGGCCGTGGGAGGAATTCGACCTCATCCACAACTCCGACGGCAGCGTCAGCTTCCGGGCACACGCCAACGGCGACATCGTCACCGCCGAGAACGCCGGTTCCAGCCCGCTGATCGCCAACCGCACCGCCATCGGGCCGTGGGAGGAGTTCGACCTCATCCACGACTGAGATCCGAACCCCCACACAGCACACAGCACACAGCACCGTCAGCACCGTCCTTCTGTCCCCGCTCCAACCCCAGCCACCGAGCCCGGAGTCGAGTCGATGAGACGTACCACCCCCCACCGCAAGCTGCTGGCCGCGGGATCGGCCCTCGTCCTGGTCTGTGCCGTCGGCCAAATCTGTGCCCTCGCGGCGTCAGTGACCAGTGTCGCGGCCGCCCCCACACCCGCGGCCAGCAGCACGCCGATCTACCTGAACACCAGCTATCCCTTCCAGGCCCGCGCCGCGGACCTGGTCTCGCGGATGACGCTGGCCGAGAAGGCCGCGCAGCTGAACACCACCAGCGCCCCGGCGATCCCGCGCCTGGGCGTCCAGCAGTACACGTACCAAGCCGAGGCCCAGCACGGCATCAACTACCTCGGCGCCGACCAGAACAGCGGCAGCGCCGCCGGCAACCCGCCGGTCGCGACCAGCTTCCCGACCAACTTCGCGTCCTCGATGTCCTGGGATCCGGCCCTGGTCTACCAGGAGACGACGGCGGTCTCGGACGAGGCCCGCGGCCTGGTGGACAAGTCGCTGTTCGGCACGGGCCAGAACAACCTCGGCCCCTCGGCGAGCGACTACGGCTCGCTGACGTTCTGGGCCCCGACGGTCAACCTGGACCGGGACCCGCGCTGGGGCCGCACGGACGAGGCGTTCGGTGAGGACCCGTACCTGGTCGGGCAGATGGCCGGGGCGTTCGTGAACGGCTTCCAGGGCAACTCCATCACGGGCCAGTCGCTGAACGGCTATCTCAAGGCCGCCGCGACCGCCAAGCACTACGCACTGAACAACGTGGAGCAGAACCGGACTGGTATCTCCTCCAACGTCAGCGACACCGATCTGCGCGACTACTACACCAAGCAGTTCGCAAGCCTGATCGAGAACTCGCATGTCGCAGGTCTGATGACCTCCTACAACGCGATCAACGGCACGCCCTCGGTCGCCGACACCTACACGGCGAACCA
This sequence comes from Catenulispora sp. GAS73, assembly GCF_041262085.1. Classification (NCBI taxonomy): domain Bacteria; kingdom Bacillati; phylum Actinomycetota; class Actinomycetes; order Catenulisporales; family Catenulisporaceae; genus Catenulispora; species Catenulispora sp. GAS73. Next base: position 93,714 of record NZ_JBGCCM010000040.1, on the reverse strand, counting down.
GCTCGCGCAGCGCACGTACGGCTTCAACGGCTACGTCACCTCCGACTGCGGCGCCGTTGGCACGGCGTACCGCAACTTCCCCGCCGGCCACGCCTGGGCCCCGCCGGGCTGGACCACGGACGGCGGCGACACGAACGCGATCTGGACCAACACCTCCACCGGCGCGAAGATCTCCGGCGCGGCCGGCGGCGAGGCGTACTCGCTGCGCGCCGGCACGCAGGTCAACTGCGGCGGCGACGAGTTCTCGCTGCAGAACATCCAGGCCGCGATCAGCACCGGGATCCTGTCCGAGGGCGTCATCGACGCCGACCTGACCAAGCTGTTCACGATCCGCATGGAGACCGGCGAGTTCGACCCGGCGTCGCAGGTCCCTTACACCAGCATCACCAAGGCGCAGATCCAGAGCCCGGCGCACCAGGCGCTGGCGACCACCGTCGCCGACAATTCGCTGGTGCTGCTCAAGAACGGCAACGTCTCGGGGACCAGCGCACCGCTGCTGCCGGCCAATGCCGGCAAGCTGAACAACGTCGTCATCCTCGGCGACATGGCGAACGCCGTGACCCTCGGCGACTACTCCGGGGCGCCGACGCTTCAGGTGAACGCTGTGCAGGGGCTGACCGCGGCGATCAAGGCGGCGAATCCGAACGCGAACATCCTGTTCGACGCCGCCGGCACCTCCAGCACCGCGACCGGCGCGGCGACGCTCAGCAGCGCGACACAGACCGCGATCAAGAACGCGGACCTGGTCCTGCTGTTCGTCGGCACCAACCAGAACAACGCGCAGGAGGGCAACGACCGCACCACCTTGAACATGCCGGGCAACTACGACTCCCTGATCACGCAGACCACGGCGCTGGGCAACCCGAAGACCGCGCTGGTCGTCCAGTCGGACGGCCCGGTGAAGATCAGCGACGTCCAGGGCAGCGTGCCGGCGGTCCTGTTCAGCGGCTACAACGGCGAGAGCCAGGGCACCGCACTGGCCGACGTGTTGCTCGGCAAGCAGAATCCGAGCGGGCACCTGAACTTCACCTGGTACGCCGATGATTCGCAGCTCCCTGCGATGAGCAACTACGGGCTCACCCCCGGCGACACCAGCGGGCTGGGCCGAACCTACCAGTACTTCACCGGTACGCCGACGTATCCCTTCGGCTACGGCCTGAGCTACTCGAACTTCAGCTACTCCGCCGCGACCGTCGACAACGCCGGCCCGAACGCCGACGGCACGGTCAACGTCTCGTTCACCGTGACCAACTCCGGGAGCAGCGCGGGAGCGACCGTGGCGCAGTTGTACGCCGGGACGCAGTTCACGGTCTCCGGTGTGCAGCTGCCGAGCAAGAGGCTCGTGGGCTTCCACAAGACGAACGTCCTGAACCCCGGTGCCTCCCAGCAGATCACCATCCCGGTGAAGATCAGTGATCTGTCACTGTGGAGCGCGACGACGATGAAGTCAGTGGTCTACGACGGCACGTACAGCCTCCAGGTCGGTGCCAGTTCCTCCGACATCCGCTCGACGGTGAACGTCGCGGTGTCCGGCGCGATCACGCCGAAGGTGCAGTACGTGACCGTGCAGCCGGAGAGCGTCGTCTACGACGCCGGCTCGACCGTCGACCTGACCGGCAAGAACCAGTGGATCAAGGACGACACCACCGGCGTGGGGTCGCAGCCGCAGGGCCGGGACATGAGCGTGACCGCGGACAACGTGGTCGAGGCCGTGAACAACGACCAGTCGTTCGTCAACCTTGCCAACGCCTCGGTCAGCTACAGCAGCAGCGACCCGACGGTGGCCACCGTGACCAGCTCCGGCCAGGTCCACGCGGTCGGCGACGGCACGGCGCTGATCAGCGTGACGGTCAACGGCGTCACCGGCACCGCGCCGATCGTGGTGCGGCACACGCTGAAGCTCGCGGCGCCGGCGCTGATCACAGCCGGCGGGAGCGGTACGGCGACGACGACGTTCGTCAACGGGGGCACCGCCGCAGAAGCGAATGTAGCCGTGGCGCTGAGCGTTCCGTCGGGATGGACCGCGCAGGCCACGACTCCGGCGACGTTCGCCAGTGTCGGCGGTGGGCAGTCGGTGCAGACGACGTGGAAGGTGACCGCGGCGTCCGGCGCGGCTGCCGGGCCGTACGCGGTGTCGGCGCAGGCCACGTTGAACGGCAGCGGTCCGTACACCGACTCCGGGACGATGAACATCGCCTACTCGTCGTTGAACGCCGCGTTCGACAACGTCGGCATCACCGATGACGCGAGCACGGCGAACGGCAACCTGGACGGCGGCGGGACGAGCTATTCCTCGCAGGCGCTGTCCGCTGCCGCCGGGATCACGCCCGGGGCGACGCTGACGCACGACGGCGCGACCATCAGCTGGCCGAACGTCGCGGTAGGGACGAACGACGACGTCGTGGCTTCCGGGCAGACGGTGCCGGTGTCCGGGTCGGGTACGACGCTGTCGGTGGTCGGCACTTCGACGTACGGGGCGTCCTCGGGGAGCGGGACCGTCATCTACACCGACGGGAGCACGCAGAACTACAGCCTGGGGTTCGCGGACTGGTGGTCCAAGACGGCGGCTCAGGGTACTGACATCATCGCCAGCCCGACGTACATCAACGGCACCGGCGGGAAGATCACGCAGGCTGTGAACCTGTACTACGCGGCCATTCCGTTGCAGGCGGGCAAGACGGTGCAGGCTGTGGTGCTGCCGAATGTCAGTGCGGGTGCCGCACGCAGTTCGGTGTCGATGCACCTCTTCTACGTGGGAGTGTCCGGCAATACGGCGAGTTCGGTGATCAGCCTGCGGGCTCACGCGAACAACGACATCGTGACGGCGGACAACGCCGGCGCTTCGCCGCTGATCGCGAACCGGACGGCGGTCGGGCCGTGGGAGTCCTTCGATCTGATCCACAACGCGGATGGGAGCGTCAGTTTCCGGTCCCATGCCAACAACGACATCGTGACGGCCGACAACGCCGGCGCGGCGCCGCTGATCGCCAATCGCACGGCTATCGGGCCGTGGGAGGAGTTCGATCTGATCAAGAACTCCGATGGCAGCGTCAGCTTCCGGTCCCACGCCAACAACGACATCGTGACGGCCGACAACGCCGGTGCGGCGCCACTGATCGCGAACCGGACGGCCATCGGGCCGTGGGAGGAGTTCGACCTCATCAACGACTGAGACAGGGTCCGTAGCATTCCGGGGCTCGTGGGGTCTGCGCTGCGCAGACCCCACGAGCCTTCGGGTTTGCGGCCGTAATATACGAGACAACAGGAACTAGCCGAGGAGAGCATCGTCGCCACGCCGCCGAATCTGCGAGAAGAGGGCCGCCTGCGGGTCCTCCAGGTCCTGCTCGCCAGCGCCACGACCAGTCGGCCCGAGCTGGTCCGGCTCACCGGGCTGTCCCGCGCGACGGTGTCCGTGCTGGTCGCGGACCTGATCGCGGCCGGGCTGGTGGTGGAGGAGAACGGCGGGAACGGCGCCGCCGAGCCGGAGAACCGCTCGATGGGGCGCCCGGCACTGCCGTTGGCGCTCAGCCGCTCGGTCGCGTACGCGATCGGCGCGGACATCGGGCACGCACATGTGCGCGTCGCGCTGTGCGACGTACACGGCACGCCGCTGTGGGAGACGGTCGAGGCCAAGGAGGTCGACCGCGCGCCGCACGAGACGCTCGACCTCGCCGCCGACCTGGTCCAGCGCGCGATGACCGAGTACGGCGTCCCGCGCGAGCGGGTCCTGGGCCTCGGCGCCGGCATCGCCGCCCCGGTGGACGCCGTCGGCGCGCTGTCGGCGGAGGGCATCATGCCCGGCTGGACCGGCATCCGCCCCGGCCCCGAACTCGAACGCCGCACCGGCCTGCCCACCGAGATCACGAACGACGCGAACGCCGGCGCCCTGGCCGAGCACATGTACGGCGCCGGCCGCGACAGCGCGGACATGGTCTACATCCGCCTGTCCGCCGGCATCGGCGCCGGCGTCATCTCCGCCGGCCGCCTCCAACTCGGCGCCGGCGGCCTGGCCGGCGAGATCGGGCACCTGCCCGCCGTCCACGACGGCCTGGTCTGCCGCTGCGGCAACCGAGGCTGCCTGGAAACCATCGCCAGCCCCGTGGCCGTGGCACGCCTGCTCCAAGACAGCTGGGGCGAACCGGTGTCCCCCGCCGACCTCCCCGCGCTCCTCGCAACCCGCACCCCGGGCACCGCCCGCGTCGTGGAGGACACCGGCGAAGCAGTGGGCCGAGCCCTGGCATCCCTGGTGACGCTGATGAACCCGCGCCTGATCGTAGTCGGCGGCGACCTCGCCACCATCGGCGAGCCCCTGTTCGAACCCATCCGCCGCGGCATCGCCCGCTACGCCCTGCCGTCGGCGGCGAGCCAGGTCACGGTAGTAGCTGGCCGCCTCGGCTCCGGCGCCGAGGCCCGCGGCGCGGCGGCGCGGGTGCTGGCGCGGGCGCCGCAGACGCTGGCGGTGATGAGCGGGGCGGAGACGGGGGATGTGGCGGTGTGAGTTCGGGGGCCGATCCGCCGCACCGCCAGCCAGCACTTGCCGAAGTTCCGGCCCGAGCCCGCCCGCCGAACAGCACCGCTGCCCTGACCGCAACGCTGACCCAGGCCGCCGATCAGCCGCACGCGAAGGCAGCATCGCACGACCGCACTGCGGTATCCGGCGCCGCCGATCGCCAACGCTCCGGCCCGAGCAGCGCTCGCCGAACAGCACCGCTGCTCTCACCACAACGCTGACCAGGCCGTCGACCAGTCACCAGCGCGCCGAGGTACCCCGCGCCGCCGATCGCCAGCGCTCCCGCCCGAGCCCGCCCGCCGACGAACACCAGGCGCGTTACCTCAACGCCGGCCCCGGCCGCCGATCAGCCGCCGCCGGTTGCCAGCGCGCGCCAGCCCGAGCCCCGTCCGCCGTGCACCACGCTTCTTGCCTCAGCGCAGCCGTTGCGTCAGCGCCAGCCCCTACAACTCATCAAGCCAGTCGGCCACCGCCTGAATCTCGCTGTCATCGACCAGCAGGGCGAAGTGCTCCCCCAGCGATGCGGGGTCCGGGCGTCCGGCCAGGACGCCGTAGTAGAGCTCTGCGACCGAGTCCTCGCCGTTGATGCCGCGGAGGTCGGCGATCAGGCGGCGCGTCTTGTCCGCCTTGACCCGCTCGTCGCCGAGCGCCTGCGAGATGCGGATCGGAACCCCGATCTGGCGGGCCGGGTCGAAGCCGTCGATCTGCTTCCAGTACGCGTTCCACGCCTTGGCGCGCGGGCTGAACGGGTCCAGCGTCGGTGAGCGGAAGATCCCGTTCTCCGGTTCGTCGGCGTCCACCGGGGCCCGCTCCGTCCAGAACGTGTCCAGGCTCAGCTCCGCGCGGGACTTGGTGTCGAAGTCCTCGCGGTACTTGGCCAGGGCGTCGGGCTGGAAGATCTCGGTGGCGTCGATGTCCGGGTCGCCGCCGAAGACTCCGTTGCTGAACAGCACGTAGAAGCCGCCCAGGTCGCCGACGGGTTCCGGGTGCCGGTACGCGAGCAGCAGGCCGGGGTCGTCGAACGGGTTCAGCGTCCCCTTCAGGTTGGAGGCCGGTGCGAGTGCGGCGACGCCGGCGAGGGTGCCGTGCGTCGGGTAAGGGTCCGTACTCCGGGTCGCCAGGTGCGCCGCGAACAGCGCGGCTTGGCCGCCCTGGGAGTGGCCGACGATCGCGTAGCGCTCCGACAGCGGTGGCCGGTCGGTCTGCACCGCCAGCTGCCGGGCGGCCTCGACGATGTCGAGCACGCCGCGCCCCTCGGACTCGCCGAGCAGGTAGGGGTGGTTGCCGCGGGTGCCCAGCCCCTCGTAGTCGGTCATCGCCACGGCCCAGCCGGCCGCCATCAGCCCGCTCAACAGCCGGTGCGGTGCCCGGTTGATCTTGCGGAGCAGGCCCGGGCCCTCGTCGCCGGGCTCCGCTCCGACGTAGGCGTCCATCGACGGCGCGCACTTGTCGGCGCTCCCGACCGTGCCGTGCGCCCAGCTCACCACCGGCCAGCCGCCGACCGGCGCGCGGCCGTCGGGGAAGGCGATCAGCCCCGACACCGCGATCGGCTGCCCGAAGCGCGCCTTCGTGCCGCTCGTCGACTGGTACAGCACCCGGTACATCGCGCCCGCGCCGGCGACGAAGGCGTACTCCCCCGGCTCGATCGGCTCGTGCCGGATCAGGTCGCCGGCGCTGCCGGTCACGTCCTTCTCGGTCTCGATGTAGAACTCGATCTCGGGTTCACGCGGCACGAAGTCGTTGGCCATGGCTGGTCCCCTCCGGAGATCGACAGCTCATCACAGAGCTCTGATATCCGCGATCCTCGCGACCCGCGTCGGTCCCGTCAAGAGCTCAGAGCATCCGAGTGATCGCTAACAGTCACCGAGGGACGCGGATGGCTTCCGCGACGAGCGAAGGCTTCCGTGGCAACGCCCCGTTTGTCTCGCTCTCCCTCAGCGAATCCAGCGCGAGCGCGGCGAACCGGCGGGCCGCCAGCGTCCGATCAGCGGGGCGGGTCGCCGAAAGTCCCCGGCCGGCCTGCAGGATGAGCACGAAGTCATCGAGAACGAAGTCGTGCCGCAGCCGCCCCGCACGCTTGGCCCGCGCGGCGAGCTTTTCGAGCTCGCGCAGCAGCGAAGCACGATGCCGGGCGAACACCGGCGCCTCGGGGTTGGCCCACATGAAGGCGTCGACGAATCCCTTGTTCTGCGCGTTCAGCACGGTTAGGTGCTCGATCACCCACGCGAACCCGCGCCACGGATCCGGGTCGGCGCATCCGTCCACCACGATCTGCCGACAGGCCCGCAGCTCGTCCGCGAACACCCCGTCGATGAGCGCCTGCTTGGTCGGAAACCGCCGGTACAGCGTCGCCGGCCCCACCCCGGCGGCCCGCGCGACTTCGCGCATCGAGGCTTCGAGACCGCGCTCGGAGAACAGCGCGCGAGCGGCCTCCACGATCCGGTCGCGGTTCTCCTGCGCGTCGGCGCGGAGCTTCTGAGTCACTTCTTCGCTCATCGATCTCACTTCCGCTAAGTGGACGCAGGCGTCCACTACGTTCGAATCGTAGCTGATCAGCAGCTCAAGGCAGATCAACCAAGAGGAGAGATGATGCGCGCGGTCGTGATCGAGAAGTTCGGAGACCCGTCGGGGATGGCGGTACGCGAGGTCCCGGACCCGGTCCTTAAGGCGGGCCAGGTCCTGATCACCCCCGAGGCGGTCGGGGTCGGCGGGGTCGACGCCGTGATCCGTCGCGGAACCCTCGGCACCTTCGGGTTCACCGAGGGCATGATCCCGGGCAGCGAAGTCGCAGGCCCGGTCACGGCGGTCGGCGACGGCGTCGATCCGGCCTGGCTCGGACGCCGCGTGTGGGCGTTCACCGGGACCGCCGGGGCCTACGCCGACCTGGCCACGGCCGACCTCAACCGGATCACCGCCCTCCCCGACGGACTCTCCTCCATCGACGCCGTGACGCTCGGCAGCGCGGCCCCGGTCGCCCACTTCGCACTGGCGCACGCGCACTTCACCGCCGGTGAATCAGTGCTCGTGCGCGGTGCGGCGGGCAGCATCGGCATCGCGACCGTGGAACTGGCCGCGCGCGGCGGCGCGAGCGTCGTCGCCGTCACCACCTCCGACGCCGAACGCGGACAACGGCTGCGCGACTTCGGCGCGACGCTCGTCCTCGACCGTGCCGGAAACAGGAGCCGCAGCGGCGAAGCCGACGACAGCGAATCAGACACCTTCGACGTCATCATCGACATCGTCGGCGGCGAAGCCGTCCCGGACTTCATCGACCGCCTCAACCCCAACGGCCGCCTGGTCCTCGTCGGCGTCGTGGCGGGCATGCCGCTGGCGGACTTCGGGATGCGGCTCCTGCAAGCGTTCCGGCTGTCACGCTCGTTCGCGACGTTCAGCCTCGACACCGTCCCGATCGACACGCGGAACCAGACCCGCGCCGAGCTGTTCGAGGCGGCGGCAAAAGGAAGCCTGCACCCCGTCGTCCACCGGGTGATGGGACTGCATCAGGCTGCTGACGCCCACCGCCTGATGGACGACGGCTCGGTCTTCGGCCGCGTCGTCCTCACGCCGTAAGCAGCTCGGGCACGAAGATGTCAGCGCACGTCAGCAACCGCTCCGACAGCCCCTGCTCGGTACCGCGGGTCGTCCGGGTCGAAGGTGCGCAGGAAGTAGGTGAGTCCGAGCTCTGCGACGTCGTAGCGCCCCTCGATCATGTCCCGGAAGGTCCGAGACCGGCGGCGCCGTCTCGAACGTACGAGGCGATCCTCAGCGACGTGCTCATGCTTGTCCCTCCGCGCGTGGCGGACGCGGCCGGACTCGCCGACGGCGTCCGCGCGATTCTCTGGTGAGCGCCGACCGGTCAGGGCAGTCGATCAGCGCCCGATCAGGTGAGCTGCACCCCGCCGTCGATGACCAGGTCCTGACCGTTGATCCCGGTGTTGGTGAGCAGGAACTCCACCGCCCCGGCCACCTCGTCCATGGTGACCAGCCGGCCGATCGGCGTCCGGGGCACAGCCGGGTGGTTCTCGTAGTCGCGCCACTTGGGGCTGTCCCCCACCACGGCCGGGTGGATGGCGTTGACGCGGTGCGGCGCGATCTCGATCGCGAGCGTCTTCGCCAGTCCCGACACGCCCTGGTTGATGACCGTCACCATCGTCGAGCCCGGATACGGCTTGTCCTTGGCCACACCGCCGAACAGCACCACCGACGCGCCGGGCCGGAACCGCGGCCGCAGCACCCGCACCGCTTCGGCGTAACCGACCAGCTTGATCGTCACCACGCGCACCGCGGCCTCGACGTCGAACGAGGCCAGTGTGTTCGGCGCCTGCTCGATGCCGGCGATGACGAGGTTGTCCACGTCCTCGACACCGGCGAGCGCCTCCGCGATGCCCGCCGGCTCGGACAGATCGACGGCCAGCCCCCGGGCCACGCCCTTGACGTTGCCCGCCGCCTCCTCGGCCCGCGCGAGGTCCCGGCTGGTGATGACGAGATCGTCCCCGCGATCAGCCAGACGCTGGGCGATGACCTGCCCGAGCCCGCCGGTACCGCCGATGACTATGGTGTTCGCCATTCTTGACCCTCTTCCATGCCTGACGGCAGTTGTCGAATGTTCCGTGTCCGTCAACGCCGGAGGTCAGCGTCCTGCTTCCCGAAACCTCAACCCGCTGAGTCGCAGCCGAGCTCCGCGGCGACCGCCGCGAGCGCGTCGCCGTCGGCGATGCCGAGCCGCCGCGTGGTGGCCGCGAAAGACCGCGCGGCCTCGGTCAGGAGGCGGCGGGTGTCGGCGACGGTGCGGTCGTCGGCGTCGTGCGGGGTGCGGGCCGCGACCACCGTGCCGGTCCGCACGCGGCTGGTGACCAGGCTGCCGGCCTCCAGCTCGCGGTAGGCGCGGGCCACGGTGTTCACAGCCAGGCCGAGATCCCCGGCCAGCTGCCGGATCGGCGGCAGCCGGGTGCCCGGCGGCAGCGCCCCGGAGCCGATCATCGCCGCCACCTGGGCCCGGATCTGCTCGTAGGGCGGGACCGGGCTCGTGTCGTCGAGCTCGACGATCATGCGGCTTCCGGTGCGGCGGGTCCGGAAACGGAGCCGCGCGGGGGCGAGGGCCAATAGGCCAGGATCCGTCCGAGGATCGGGAAGCCGACGGCGAACAGGGCCTCGAAGATCCCGGTCTCGCGGTTGTGCAGCAGGACGTCGGCCGCCACCAGTTGGGACGCGACACACGAACCGACCAGCACCATCCCGGCCGCGGCCAGCACATGCAGCGACCGCGAGCGGATCGCGTCGTCGGCGGCCATCCGGTCCGGCTCGGCCAGCGGCTGCGGGCGGCGCAGGACGTGACGCTGGGCCGCGAGTGCGACCGCACCGACGCCGAGTCCGAAAACCGTCCAGAGCGTCATAGCTCTGATATCGCCCTCGGAGTGGGATCCACGGCGAGCGAAGCAGAAGGCGGCGGTCAGCACGCACAGGACCATAGCCGCCGGCAAGGCCCAGCGTCCGGCCCACGGCAGGTAGTCGGCGGCGCGGCGGGACGCCAGCGAGGCCGACGTGCGCGGCCCGCGGTCCAGGTGCGCGACCCGGAGTTCGGCGACGGCGGCGCCGGCGAACCAGCCGGCCAGCGCCCACTGGAACTCCAAGCCGTAGGACCCGGAGGTGTGGAAGGTGGCCAGCACGCCGACCGTGAACCCGGCGGCGCGCCACCTCCGGGTGGTCGCCCGGTAGGCGATGATCTGGTTCCCGTTCCCGACGGTCACCCGCAACGAGTGCAGACGGGCGAATTCCTCGACGCGGCGGCGCGGAACCGGGCCCACCGCCGCGTACACAGTCATGAGCAGCAACACGGCCAGGCCCAGTACGAGCACGGCGATGAAGGACATCGGCAGCATGCTGGTCAATGTAGCGAGACATTGCTACATTGTCCACGCCGAGAACGACTCGGCCCGGATGCCATCAGGGGGTAGGCATGACACGGACGAAGACACGGTGGGTGAGCGACGAGGTCTGGGCGGAGTTGGATCCGACCGCCGGGACCCTGAGCCGCGCGCAGCGCCGGCGGGCGCTCGCGGCGGCATTGGCGGCGGTCGCCCTGCTGATCGCCGGCTACACGATCGACCGCTCCGGCGTGGTCCGGGCCCACATCGACTACTACGGCGATTCCGGCAACATCGGGGCGACCACACCGAACCCGAAGTTCTTCACTCGGCAAGTCGCGGTGCGGAACACCGGCTGGACCACGGTCCACGTGACCGGCGTCGGCCAGGACGGCCCTGGTCTGCGCCTCGTCCGGCCCGGCGGACCGGAGGGGTTCCCGAAGGACTTGGAACTCGTCGGCAGCACGCCGGCGCCGTTCGACCTTCATCCCGGCCAGATCGTGACCGTGGAGGTCGCTTATCAGGTCACTGACTGCGCAGCCGTCCCGTCGGGTTCGTTCCCCGTGACTCTCCGCGTCGACCGGCCGTGGGGGACGCAGACGATCGACATCGCGATGCCGCTGACCCCCGCCCCCGGGACCACCAACGGACTCGTGCCCGCCACGGACATGGTCGGCTGGCAGAAGGAGATGGCCGACAACGCCTGCAATCCGCGCCGATTCTGAGTCACACGACTGGAGACATCGCAACTAGAACGAGTTACAGTTCGGCCATGAGTCTGCCGCCGTCAGTCACCTCTGAACTGCTCGCGAAGCTCACCGGCATGGTCGTCTCCACCAGCGGTCGCACGTACGCGGTGACCGAGGTCTACACCGGCGACAAAGTCGTGGACCTCCCGCAGTCCGACCCCGCCGACGTCCAGACCGCCTACGCCGCAGCCCGAACGGCGCAGGCGGTCTGGGCCTCCTGGCCGCTCAAGCGCCGCGTCGGCGTGATGAAGCGGTTCCACGCGCTGCTGCTGGAGCGGGGCCTGGCCGTCGCGGACCTGATGCAGGTCGAGACCGGCAAGGCCCGGCGGATGGCCTTCGAAGAGACCTGCGACGTCCTGATGGTCACCAGCCACTACATCAAGGCGGCGCCGCGGATCCTCAAGGAGCGCAAGCACGGCGGGGTGGTGCCGCTGGTGTCCACCTCGACCGAGGTCCGGATCCCCAAGGGCGTCATAGGGCTGATATCCCCCTGGAACTTCCCGTTCGCGACCAGCCTGTCGGACGCGATGCCCGCGCTGATCGCCGGGAACGGCGTCGTGCTGAAGCCGGACAACAAGTCCACGCTGAACGTCGCCTACGGAGTCGGCCTGCTCTACGAGGCCGGGATGCCCGCCGGGCTGGTGCAGATCGTCTGCGGTGAGGGCCCTGACATCGGCGCGGCCCTGATCGAGGGCGCCGACTACGTCATGTTCACCGGCTCGACCGCGACCGGCCGGATCATCGGGGCCCAGGCCGGGCAGCACCTGATCGGCTGCACGCTCGAACTCGGCGGCAAGAACCCGCTGATCGTGCTCGACGACGCGGACCTGGACGAGGTGATCGCGGGCACGGTCACCGCGACGTTCCTGAACACCGGCCAGGCCTGCATGCACATCGAGCGGATCTACGTCTCCGAGCGGCGCCGGGAGGAGTTCACCAAGCGGTTCGTCCAGGCCGTGCAGGCGATCCGGGTCGCGGCCGCCTACGACTTCTCGCCGGACATGGGCTCGCTGGTGTCGGTGCCGCAGCGCGAGCGCGTGCAGTCGCACGTGGACGACGCGGTCGCGAAGGGCGCGACGGTGCTGACCGGCGGCAAGGCGCGGCCGGACCTGGGCCCGGCGTTCTTCGAGCCGACCGTGCTCACCGACGTCACCCCGGACATGACGCTGGCGACGGCCGAGACGTTCGGACCGGTCACCGCCATCTATCCCTACTCCTCGGTCGACGCGGCCGTGGCGATGGCCAACGACACCGAGTACGGGCTGAACGCCAGCGTGTGGGGCGGCGACCGGAAGGCCGCCGAGGCCGTCGGACGCCGGATCGAGGCCGGCAACATCAACGTCAACGACGGCCTGGCCGCGTCCTACGCGTCGAAGAAGAGCACGTCCGGCGGCTTCAAGGCGTCCGGGGTCGGCAGCCGGCACGGGGACGCCGGGATGCTGAAGTACACGGACGTGCAGAACGTCGCCGTGCTGAAGCGGCAGGTGCTGACGAATCCGCCGGACACCGACTGGACCAAGCAGGTCGACAAGACCGTCAAGGGTCTGCGGTTCATGCGGAAGCTCGGGATCCGGTGATCGCCGCACATAGAGCGCCCGCCGGCGGATTGGATCGCCAGCTGAGATGAATCGCACCCCTTGCCGCGTCCACTAAGGTCGATGCCGGGCGAAGGCTGAGGGGAGCGGTTCGGGGATGGAACAGCTGACAGCTGATGATCCGCGGTGGATCGGGCAGTACAGGTTGTTGCGGCGGCTGGGTGCCGGCGGGATGGGCACGGTCTACCTCGGGCGCACCGCCGGAGGCCGGACCGTGGCGGTCAAGCGGGTGCACGCCGAATACGCCGCCGACCACGAGTTCCGTGAGCGCTTCCGGCAGGAGGTGGCCGCGGCGCGGCGGGTCGGCGGACGCTGGACGGCGCCGGTGTTCGACGCCGACACCGAGGGGCCGCAGCCGTGGGTCGCGACCGGGTACGTCGCCGGACCCTCGTTGCAGGCGGCGGTGAAGGAGTTCGGTCCGTTGCCGCCAGCGTCGGTGCGCGCGCTGGGAGCCGGTTTGGCGGAGGCACTGGACGCCGTGCACAAGCTCGGGCTGGTGCACCGGGACGTGAAGCCGTCGAACGTCCTGCTCGCGCTCGACGGGCCCCGGCTCATCGACTTCGGCATCACCCGCGCGCTGGACGCCGCGGTGCAGCTCACCCGCACCGGTCTGCTCGTCGGCTCGCCGGGATACCTGTCGCCGGAGCAGGCGCAGGGCACGGCGGCCGGGCCAGCCAGCGACGTCTTCTCGCTCGGTGCGGTGCTGGCGTTCGCGGCGGCGGGCGCGTCGCCGTTCGGTGAGAAGCTGCCGGTGGCGACGCTGCTGTATCGCGTCCTCCATGAGGACCCTGATCTGAGCCGGCTCGCCCCGGAGCTGCGTCCACTCGTCGCGGCGTGCATGGCGAAGAATCCCGCCGCACGCCCTACTCTCGACCAGCTGCGCATCGGCCTGGAGGCCGGCGGGGACAGAGTCCGGCTCGGCGCCGAGGGTTGGTTGCCGCCGGCCATCTCGGCGTCGGTCGGCCGGCTGGCCGTGGAGCTGCTGGACCTCGACTCCGACCCCGGGGCCGACCCGTCGCAAGCCGATCCCTCGGCGCTCGCCCCGACCCGGACGCTTCCGCCGCAGCAGCCCGCGGCCGGTAATCCGGTGCCGGGGGCAGCTGCAAATCCGGTGCCGTCACAGAGTTTCCCGGCGCCTGTCTACCAAGGGCAGCCGTCCTTCACCCACCCGCCGACAGAGCCCCCGCCGACCGCCATGGCGACGATGACCAGCCCGGCGGCCCTTCCCGCGTGGCAGAACACGCAGCCACCGCCGAGGCCCAAGCAGCGACGCGGGCCGCTCATCGCGGCGCTCGGCGCGGGTGCGGTGGTCGTGGTGGCGGCCATCGCCATCGCCGTGTCGCAGTCTTCGTCCTCTGACACGACGTCGCTGCAGCAGGGCGGCGGCACACCGACTTCGAATGCCCAGGCCGGAAAGCAGGTCACGACGGGAGCCGCGGGCGGTGCGATCCCCAGCGGCTATCTGGGATCGTGGCAGGGCACGGTGACCGGATCGCAGCTCCCTCATCCGCTGCCGATGGTCGTCACCGTGGCTCAGGGGCGCGTGGGCGACCCGGTCGGCACCGTCGCCAACGACGGCGGCAACGGCCAGACGTGCACGATCAAGACCTCGCTGGTCTCCGCCGGCGCCGGCCGCATGGTGCTCCGGTACGTGCCGGGCACCGTCAGCTCCGGCTGCGTACCGATCATGGCGGACGAGATCTACACGCTGAACCAGAACGGCTCCCTGCAGATGAGCGTCGGCGGCTACATCGCGGAGCTGAACCGGCAGTAGCCCCGCGTCACAGCATCCTGACTTTCACCCCTTGCTCATCCGCTGAGGGTCTGTTAAATGCCTATTACAACGTTGTTTGCAACGTTGTCAAAGCCACCGGATGGAGCTGATCAGGCATGAAACGAAGAGCCCGGCTGGCGGTCACCGTCAGCCTACTAGCCCTCGCGGGTTCCGCCCTGTACTCGCCGTCCGCTGCCACCGCGGCCGGTGCCGGCGGCAAAGCCCAGGCCACAGCCGCGTCGACCGCCGTCCTGGACGGCAGCGCCCGGTTCGAGGTGCTCACTCCGACGTTGATCCGCATGGAGTACGCCGGCGACAACAAGTTCCAGGACGCTGCGACTTTCAACGCTGTAAACCGCACGTTTCCGTCCGTACCGTACACAACGTCGGTCAGCGGCGGGTACCGCGTGATCGACACCGGCTCCGTGACCCTTCGCTACAAGGAGGGCAGCGGACCGTTCACCGCGGCCAACACCTCGATCACGGTCTCGGGGACCAACGCGACCGCCGCGCCGTCGTTCCCGTCCTACTGCGTCTTCGGCACCGCCTGCGAGGCCGAGGACGGCTTGCTCAGCTGGGGCGCGATGGCCGCCTACGACCACAACAACCACACCGGGTCCGGCTTCGTCGCCGGGTTCAACCAGGTGCACAGCGCGGTCCAGCAGGACGTCTCGGCCGTGCCGTCGGGCGGGACGTACCAACTGAGTGTGCGCTACGCCAACGCCCAAGGCGGCGACGGCCAGAGCATCACCCGGACGCTGTCGACCACCGTCAACGGCACGCCGGGACCGACGCTCAGCATGCCGGTCACCGGTTCGTGGGACACCTGGTCCACGGTGTCGGTGCCGGTCACGCTGAACGCCGGCGTCAACACCATCGGCATCGTGCAGAACGCCTCCGACAGCGCCAACGTGAACCTGGACAGCCTGGCCGTCACCGCCTCCGGCGCCGGCTACCCCGCGCCCGGGGCCTCCAGCGCGCTGCTGACCACCGCCTACGGCGCCGGCCCCACCGACACCCTCGGCGGCTGGTCCAGCTCGCTGGACAACCAGAACCCGGCCACCGCGACGGAGCGGCCTGGGATCCTGGACCGCGACGGCTGGTACCTGCTGGACGACTCGCGCTCGGCGCTGCTGAACGCCGGCGGCACCGTCACCGACCGGCCCGGCCACGGCGGCCAGCCGTATCAGGACGGGTACTTCTTCGGGTACGGGACCAACTACAAGCAGGGTCTGTCCGATCTCAATGCCCTGACGGGCAGCACGAACCTGCTGCCGGAATCCGCTTACGGTGTCTGGTATTCGCGCTACTACGCCTACAGCACCTCCGACTACGAGAACACACTGTTGCCGACTTTCCGCAGCACGTTCACGCCACTGGACTGGCTGGTCATCGACACCGACTGGAAGGCTCCGAACCAGTGGGACGGCTGGAACTGGAACGGTTCTCTGTTCCCTGATCCCAATGCGTTCATGAGCTGGACGCAGCAACAGGGGCTGGAGACGGCCCTCAACATCCACACCGCCATCTCGGGCTCGGACCCGCAGTTCTCCGGCGCGAACAGCACGGCCGGCGGCCTGTCCCCGGACGTCACGCGCTCCGGCGACTACGAGTTCGACTGGTCGAACCCGAACCAGCTGGCGGCCTACTTCAACCTGCACAAGCCGTTCGAGCAGCAGGGTGTGCGCGAATGGTGGCTGGACTACTGCGGAGGCTGCGGGAACTCCACCGCCAGCGACCCGCACGTCGCCCCGGGCAACTTCATCAACCAGGCGTACGCCCAGGACGGCACGGCGCGCGGGCTGCGCGGCTTCTCCTTCGGCCGGATCGGCTCCTCGTCGCAGGCCGGGGACAACGGCAACTACGCGCTCGGGCCGTGGTCCGAGCGGCGCAACACCATGCAGTTCACCGGGGACACCGAGGCCACCTGGGCCATGATGGCGCTGGAGGCGCAGTTCGCCGGGGACGAGGCCGCGGCCGGGATCTCCAACGTCAGCAACGACATCGGCAGCTTCCACGGGAACCACCTGGCCGACGACATGTACGCGCGGTGGGTGCAGCTCGGCACCTTCCAGCCGGTCGATCGGCTGCACTCCGACCACGGCGACCGGCTGCCGTGGAACTACGGCACGGCCGCCGACGCCAGCGCGGAGCGGTTCCTGCGGCTGCGGGAGGCGCTGGTGCCGTACACGTACACGCTGGCGGCGCAGGCCAACGCCACCGGCGTGCCGATCATCAGGCCCCTGTATCTGGACTATCCGTCGAGCAACGAGGCGTACACCTTCAAGCAGGAGTACCTGTACGGCGACAACGTGCTCGTCGCTCCCATCACCAGCGCCAGCGACGCCAACGGAAACGGTTCCGTCAGCGCGTGGATCCCGCCGGGCACCTGGACCGACTACTTCACCGGGACCAGCTACACCGGCCCGACCACCGTCACGATCACCGATCCGCTCTCGCAGATGCCGGTGCTGATCAAGAGCGGCGGCATCATGCCGCAGCGCACCAACTACGTGCCCGACGCCAACTCCTCGCCGCTGACGCAGGTCACGCTGTCCGTCGCGGCCGGGGCGGACGGCTCGTTCCCGCTCTACCAGGACGCCGGCGAGGGCAACGGCTACCAGAGCGGCCAGTCCACCACCACGCCGATCTCCTGGAGCGACGCCTCCAGGACGCTGACCGTCGGCGCCGACACCGGCGGCTTCAGCGGCGCGGCGACGCAGCGCTCTTACACGCTGCGGCTGTCGAACACGGTCGCGCCGACCGCGGTGTTCGTCGACGGCACGCAGGTGCCGGAGACCGCGTGGGCGTACAACCCGAACCTGCGGACGACGACGGTCACCACCGGCGCGCTGCCGGTCGGCTCGTCACACACGATCAGCCTGAGCGGGAGCGCGACGGCCAATCCGACGAGCGGAGAGGTGATCGGCGACGCCGGGCTGTGCCTGGACACCCGCGGCGGCACGACGACCAACGGCACGGCGATGCAGCTCTACACGTGCAACCACAGCGCCGCGCAGCAGTTCGCCTACACCGCCAACGGCACCACCGGCGGCACGCTGAAGGTGCTCGGCAAGTGCGTGGACGCCGCCAACGCCGGGACCGCCAACGGGACCGCCGTCCAGCTCTACGACTGCAACACCAGCGGGTCGCAGAACTGGGTCGCGCAGAGCAACGGCGAACTGGTCAACCCGCAATCAGGACGCTGCCTCACGGTGCCCGGCGGGAACACCACTCCGGGTGCGGTCCAGCTGCAACTGCAGGACTGCAACGCGGGCGCACCGCAGGTGTGGAAGCTGCCGCCCGGGCCGGTGAACGGACCCGGCGGACTGTGCGTGGACGTGGCCGGCGCCGATCCGTCGTACGCGACCAGCGCGCAGCTGTGGACGTGCAACCAGACGGACGCGCAGCGCTGGTACACGCCGGGCGACCAGACGATCCGCGTGTTCGGCAAGTGCCTCGACGTGGACTACGGCGGGACGGCGAACGGGACGGCGGTGCAGCTGTACGACTGCAACGGGAGCGGCTCCCAGACCTGGGTGACGCAGGCGAACGGGTCGCTGCTGAACCCGCAGTCGGGGCGCTGCTTGGACGATCCGAACAACAATGAGAAGGCAGGGGATCTGCTGCAGATCTACGACTGCGACAACACTGCGGCGCAGGTGTTCAGCCTGGGCGGCTGAGCCAGGCGGTTCGGTCTCCTGGCCGCGGCGGGACGTCGGTCGGCGTCCCGCCGCGGCACCGATGAGTTTCGGCGGGTCGAGCCGTCTGAGTGGACAACAACGTGCTCGACCAGAGGAGAATCCGATGCGCAAGGTGGTTCTGACCCAGTTCCTGTCCGCCGACGGCGTGGCCGAGGCCGCGGACACGTTCCTGACCGGGTGGGACGATGTGGTCGACGGCCGCGGTGCCGAGATCATCGCCACACAGGACGCCGTCATCTTCGGCCGTGGCACCTATGACGAGTGGGTCGAGTTCTGGCCGGGCAGCGACATCGAGCCGTTCGCCACGTTCATCAACAAGGTCCCCAAGTACGTCGCCACCTCCACGCCGCTGGCGCGCGAGTGGGACAACGCCGCTGCGATCGACGGGGAGCTGGTGCCGTTCGTGCAGGACCTCAAGAACTCCGTCGGCGGCGACATCGGGGTCCACGGCAGCATCTCGATCGCGCAGGCGCTGCTCACGGCGGGGGTGATCGACGAGATGCGGTTCGCGGTGGTGCCGGTGGTCGTCGGGCGGGGGCGGCGATTGCTGGAGGGGCTGCCGGAGATTCGGCTCGAACTGGTCCAGAGCGTGGCGACGCCGGCCGGGTTCCTGCTGACCGATTACCGCATCGCGCAGTAGCGACCGGCTTGACCTTGCTCATCATCGACCGCAACGGCGCGCTGGCATGGCGTGCGCTGATGCCGGTGACGTACAGCGAACTGCCGCCGGCGCTGGCGCCGTTGGTCGCTGAGAGCTGATTTCAAGGAGTTCCGTGAACCGCTTCGTCCTGACCGGCACACCCGGGTCGGGGAAAACCGCGATTCTGCGGCAGCTGGAGCTCGACGGGCTCGGCGTGGTCGAGGAGGCCGCGACCGACGTCATCGCGGTGGCGCAGGCCCGGGGCGTCGACGAGCCGTGGCAGCAGCCTGATTTCACCGAGGCCATCGCCGCGCTGCAACGCCGGCGCCAGCTTGCCGCCGACCGCATCCGCGCCGACGAGCCGGTCTTCTTCGACCGCTCCCCGGTCTGCACGTACGCGCTGGCCCTGTTCCTCGGCCATCCCGTCGGGCCCGTGCTGGCCGCCGAGCTCGACCGCGTCCGCAAAGAGCACGTCTACGAACGCCGCGTGTTCTTCGTCGTCGGCCAGGGTTTCGTCACCCCGACCCCGGCCCGGCGGATCACGCCGGCGGACGCCGCGCGCTTCGAGGAGTTGCACGCGAAGGTCTATCGCTCGCTCGGCTACGAGCTGATCCCGGTCGAGCCCGGACCGCTCGATGTCCGCGCCGACTTCGTGCGCGCGCAGGCATCGACGACGTAGCCGAGATGGCGGTATTTCTACTGTCGCCGACGTCAGCCGTCCATCCGTAACGTGCGTTCATGGACGCCCGGCTGACAACTCGCCTACTGGCCGACGGGGACGTGGCCGCGCATCGCGCCGCCCTTCAAGAGCTCGAAGCTCTCGCGCGGGAGCACCCCGAGCAGCGACAGCCCATCGCCGACGTCGTGTGCCGCTACCTGCGCGAACCGGCGGGGCCGGCGGCGGCCGGGCAGCAGGCCGTCGCGCTGCTGGCCGTGCTGGCGCGTCAGCATCCTGACGTCGGCGACCGTTCGGCGGACGGTGCGGACGCGTCGAGCTCGGCCTGCGAGACCGGCTGCGAGCACTGCCTCGACCTGGAGCTGGACACCGCGGTGCTGCCGGACGTCGACTTCGGCGGCTGCCGGCTCGGCGACGTCAGCTTCACCGACACCCACTTCCGAGGCGCCTCCGTCTTCGCCCGGACGCGCTTCGCCAACACGGCGCTGTTCCAGCGGTCGGTCTTCGAAGGCGACGCGTCCTTCGCCGGGGCGCGGTTCACCCGCGAAGCCGACTTCGGGCGGACCAGGTTCCGGGCGGACGCCGACTTCTCGCGCGTGCGCTTCCAGAGCATCGCTTGGTTCGGCCGGGGCGAGGAGCTGTTGAACGAGGACGACGACGAGGCGTGCGAGGAGATCGAGAGCCGGCAGCCGCTGGCCTGGGACGAGCTCAACGAGGACGATCCGCGGTGGCCGATGGCCAAGCTGGTCGACGACTACCAGTCGTGGGAAGAGGGCGGCGACGGGACTCGGTTCAACCACGGGGTGTCGTTCGCCGACGCGACGTTCGCGATGGAGGCGTGGTTCTGGAAGGCGCGCTTCGGCAGCGCGGTGTCGTTCCAGCGCTGCGAATTCGGCGGACGCGTGAACCTGATCCAGCCCGCGGTCGACCTCACCGGCGCCCGGCTCACCGCGGACGCCAGAGCACGCGGGCAGGAGTGGCCGGAGGGGCAGGACTGGCCGCTCGGCTGGGCGACGGCATCAGACCTCGAAGACGACGGCGCGGCGCTGGTCGTGCTCGACGAATCGCTGCGGCCGTACCACCGCCACCTCGCCGACCCCGACCCCGAGGTCCGGCTCGCGGGCCTGCACATCCTCGGCGAGCTCGGGGACGCCGACGCCGATCTCAGGGAACGGATAGCCGACACGGTGTGCGCGTACCTGCGCACCCCGCTGGCGTTCGACGTGACCATCGACGTCTTCGACCTCACCCCCGCACAGTTCGCCGAGCTGCGCGCCCGCCGCGCCGCCCAACGCCTGCTCACCGACCGGACACGCCCCGGCACCGGACACCCGCTCTGGGAGGACGTCGACCTCCAACTCTCCGGCGCCACCCTGATCGACTTCGACGCCGGCGGCTGCCGCCTGGCCAGCGGCGACTTCGCCGGCGCGCAGTTCTACGGGACCACGAGCTTCGCGGGCGCGACCTTCGGCGGCGAGAAGCCCAGCTACGGCACCGAGGTCATGTTCGCCCTGGCCTCCGGTGGCCACCAGGGGCGCGCCACGTTCTACGGCCCCGCGGACTTCACCGGCGTCCCGGTCGGCCGCTCCGGCCTCATGCGCTGCCGCTTCCACACCGACGGCGCGGTCCGCGCCTCCGGCACCGACCAGGACCTGATCAGGGTACTGCTGGCGGCGCGGCTCGACGCGGAGCCGGCGCACGTGACCGCCGAGTTTCGCAGGGCACTGCGGTCGGACACGATCGGCCGGAACGTGGAGTACGGCCCGGTGCCGGGGCCGCCGGACGCGCCGTGGGAGGCACGGACCGGGCTGAAGGTCAGCGGAACGGATGTGCTGCTGGCGGATGTGGCGGGGCGACTCGACGGAGCAGACAGCTTTCCAGAGTTGATCGGCGAGCAGTGGGAGGCGGCTACCGGGGCCATCAGAGCTCTGTTAGAGGCGCTGGAGGCGGACTAGCAGCCTCAAGTGCCGTGGGCCGCCAGTCGCCGCCCCACCGACGGCCTCAGAACCACGTCGTCAGAACCACGTCGGCGCGAAAGGCTGCCCCGCCGTCTTGAACATCCGGTCGGCGACCCCCAACGCCCCCGGCGTCTCCTCCGTCACCAGGTTCGCCGCCGCCAGCAGCGACGGCGCGTAGCCGCCCAGCAGCAGCGATCCGAGGCTCTGCACCGGGAGCGACAGGTTCGGGCTCTCCGTCGTGCGCCTCACCGTCGCGCCGTCCGGGCCCGCTTCGAGGGCGTAGACGCCGTCGGCGTAGCCGTCCGTGTCGTGGACGGCCAGGACGAGCTTGGCCTCGTGGCCATACGTACGCGCCGACAGCGCCGCCTCGGCGTCCAGGATGCGCAGCCACAGCGTGTCGTAGCGGTCCGCCTGCCAAGCGGCGCGCGGGTTCGTCATGAACAGACGCCAGGTGTCGTCGTTCGGCTGGAGGTCCACCTCGACGCGGACGATCCAGTCCTGCTCCCAGAGGAACTGCATCAGGCGGGCCCAGATCGCGGGGGTCTCGGCCAGGACCGAGGCGTTGAGCGTCATGTTCTTCGTGAAGCCGACGTTCTGGGGCGCGCGTTCGGCCGAGTAGCTCGCGTAGCCGCGGGCGACGCCGTCTTCGTCGCGGCAGACCGCGAACAACGTGCTCTTGTCGACGGGCTGGCCCTGCGCCTGGAGCAACCCGGCACTGCGGCGCCACCACTGCGGCGACCGCTCGATCGCGCCGGGAGTCGTCGCACGTATCCGGTCGTAGACGGAGGGCATCTCCTCGCACCAGCGCTCGGCGCTCACCAACTCCACGGTGCCGGGCAGCGGCGCCAGCAGGCCGGCCGCACGAGCGTCGATGCGGGTCGTGACCTCCTCGGTCGCGCGGCCGTAGCCGAACCGGCCGTAGATCGGCCACTCCGAGGGGATCAGGATCGAGGCGGCCTCGCCGCGCTCCGCCGACTGCCGCAGGCCGCGCGTCATCAGCTCCTTGAGAATGCCGCGGCGGCGGTGCGTCTGCTGAACCGTGACCGCGGTGACGGCACCCACGCCGAGCGGCGCGCCGCCGGGCACCGTCAGCTCGGTGTGGAACGTCCCGTGCGTGCCGACCACCAGCTCGCCGTCGAACGCGCCGAACACCCGCCCCTGCCCGATCTCCTTCTCCCAAAAGATCCGGCGCAGGCCGTCGCTGCCGCGGTGGTCGAAATGGAAGAAGCCGACGCTGACCGCGTCGGACCACGCGGGGAACTCGGCGTCGGAGACAGTTCTGATCTCGATGGTCATACGGTGATCCTCCCTGGAGACCGTTCCATGATCCACCAGAGACAGCCGCCCCGGCTCGGAATTTAGAACCGAGGCCTGAGCGGTGCGCATGCTGATCACAATGCGGGTACTAATACCGGCGTCACCGCCACAACCCGCCGCCTAGAGTCGAGCATCCTCAACTCCGGAAGGATCACCCATGACCGACGTCGCCCTGGACCTCGCCGAGGGCAGCGCCCTCATCGCGATGGCGCTGGGTCCGGAATCCGGCGTCGTGCGGGTGCAGGGGCGGACGGTGCGGGACGGGCTCGACTACGTCGTGGTGCACAACGACGCCACGACGATGAGCATCCCGCTCGGCGAGGCCGACGCCCTGCTGCGGATGCCGGTGTCCTGGGAGCAGGCCGAGCGGTGGCTGGAGCGGCTGCGCGACACCGAGCCGGCCGACGACGTGCGGGCCTGGACGGAGCGCTTCGCCGAGTACGAGGCCGCGCTGGTGTCGAGCGTGGACGACGAGTTCGTGGAGCTGCTGCGCCGGCTTTACGCGTCGCCGTACGCGTCCTCCCGTGGCGAGCTGCGCCTCATCTGGGCCTTCGAGCGGATGGTCGTCGAGGAGATCGCCCTGGTGCTCGACGTCGACGCCGAAGATCTGGTCGACGAGTTGCACGCGCTGCACAGCACGATCGGGACGTTCGCCCCCTCGGCGCCGCAGCGCCTGGACGGGCCCGTCCGGCGCTGACCCGTCAGCCCTGCTCGGTCTGATCGGCCAGCAACTCCAAGTCCTCCGCGCTCAGCGTCACCGTCTTCACCAGCTCCCGGATCAGGTTCACGCTCAGCGTCGACCCGACCGGCTCCCCCACCTCGTCCCGCATCAGCCCGCGCACACCCCGGCGGTGCAGGCGCTCACGCACCTCCTCGACGGTGTTCGCGACCGTGCGGAAGTTCCAGGCCTTGGTGGTGTACGGCGAGGCGTTGGCCGTCTGCGCCGTGTCCTCCCAGGTCAGCGGGAGCGGGAAGGTCTCCTGGCCCTCCAGGTAGCGCCGGGCCAGCGCGGTGAGGACCAGCCGTTCCTGCGCCGAGAGCTCGTACACCGTCTCCGGATCGACCGTCGGCGCCTTGGTCGTGGAGCGGGGGTGGTGGTCGTCGTCGTCCACCAGGCGAACCTCAACGAGATGGGAGCGCTGCTTCGAGGAGTTGATGACCAGCGGGGTGTATCCGGGTTCGATGACGCGCCGGTGGCCCTTGAGCATCAGCGAGCCGTTGGGCAGCTCGATCGGCAGCTGCCCGGTGTTCGTCAGCCACCAGCCGCCGTCCGGGCCGGTGCAGGTGAACACGCCGTGCCGGCGGCTGACCGTCGGGTCGTCGACGCCGACCGGGACGTGCACGTCCTCCCGGTCGCGCCCGAACAGCAGCGTGTACCTGCGCGCCGGCACCGCGTAGCCGCCTTCGGGGCCGAGCACGAAGATCGTGCCGGGCGGCGCCGACGGGACGCTCTCGGACGGGCTGCCGGGCGGCAGCATACGCGGGGGGAAGTGGGCGTTCGGCATGGTCAGGGTGCCTCCGTTCAGCTGTCCGTCAGTGTATGAGGGTGCGCAGAGGACCGGTCCTTAACGATCACCGCAAATTGCACGGCCCCGGAGTGCTCGATAACCTACCGACCGTGAGTGCACCCAGCGGACGGCGCGCCGATGGATGAAGAAGTCGCCGATCGGCTCGGGCCGGGCGACCCTCGCGAGCTAGGCCAGTTCACCATCATCGGCCTGCTCGGCACAGGTGGCATGGGTGAGGTGTACCTCGGCACCCGCGACGGACGGTACGTCGCCGTCAAGCGCGTCAAGCCGCGGCTGGTCTCCGGCGAACGCTTCAACCGCGAGGTCGCGATCCTGCACCGGGTCCCCTTCGGCGTCGCGCCCTCGCTGCTCGCCAGCGACAACACCGCGCCGGAGCCGTGGTTCGCCACCGAGTACGTGCCGGGCCTCACCGTGGACGACGCGATCCGCTCCTTCGGCCCGCTGACCGCCGGGGAACTGTGGCTGCTGCTGGCCGAGACCGCCGCGCACCTGCAGGTCGTGCACGACGCCGGGATCGTGCACCGCGATCTGAAGCCGGCCAACATCATGCTGGTGCGCGACGGCGTGAAGCTCATCGACTTCGGCATCGCGCTGGCCGACGACCAGTCCCGGCTGACCCGCAGCGGCGCGAGCTCCGGGACGCGCGGGTTCACGGCCCCGGAGCAGGAATCCGGCGATCGGGAGGTCTCGGCGCCGGCCGACGTGTACTCGCTGGCCGCCACACTGACCTACGCGGCCTCGGCGCGGCTGCCCGGCCTCGTCCCGGACATCGGGCCGATCCGGGCGCTGGACGCCGATCTGGCAGCCGTCATCGAGCCCTGTTTCGCCGCCGAGCCCAACGCCCGGCCGACCGCCGCCGACCTGGTCGCCGCCGCTCGGGAGCACGCGGACGTCACGAGCACGTCCTGGCCGTCAGAGGTCATGGAGCGGATAGCCAAGCGGCGGAACTTCGCCGCGACGCCGGTGAGCGTGATCGACACGGTGCTCCCACCTGATCAGGACGTTGACACCGCCGAGCCGGAGGCCGGTCCGACGCAGCCACTGGCCGACACCGAGAAGGCGGCGACGGCGACTCGCCGGCGCTATCTCGTGCCGCTGGCGACGATAGCGACGCTGTGCGCGGTGGTGGCCGGGGTGCTCGCGGTGCTGTCCTCGCATCACAATTCCGGGTCGCATCCGTCTTCGGCGGCGTCGGGGCCCGGCATCGTGCCGGTGGCCGGGGAGCTGTCCTCGTCCCCGGGGCACGCCGGCACCGGCACGAGTACGAGCTCCGGCCGACCGACGACCCCGGGGGCGACGTCCGGGACCAGCACGCAGCCGAGCGGGTCCTCGTCGAACGCGGTCAGCGGGCCGGGTCCGCAGCCCACGTCGGCGGGCGGCTCCACGCCTGGCTCCGCGCCGAAGGGTGGCGCCAGCTCGCCGGGGCGGCCGGTCGGCAGCACCACGGGCGCGAGTAGCGCGCCGAGTTCCGCGCCGCCGCCCAAGTCCGGTCCGACGCCGACCGCGTCGTCGATTCCGGGCATCGACAGCGCCAACGATCCGGCGCGCGTCCCGAACTCCGAGGCGGACACCGCGAAGGTGTTCAACGACGCGCCGTGCTCGGCCTGGCTGGACTCCGACGGCTCCGGCAACCTGGCGGGCGTGGTCAACACGTCACTGGGGCAGTCCTGTGTCGCCGAACTCATCCGCAGCGACGGGATGGCCTACACATTCGGCACGTCACAAGGCGCCGAGAAGACGAACTTCCTCCCCGACCAGGGCTACACGATGGAGATCTGTACCTGGATCGCGAGCCAGAAGAGCGGCGAGGCGTGCTCGCCGCAGTTCGGGATGAGTGGCACGACGCCGGTCCAGAAGTAGGAGTCCGGTCAGCTCTGGTCATTCACCTCGGCGGCGACCAGGGCGTCGACGTCCGTCTGGGTCTCGGTCCGCGCCTGGAACTCAAGGCCCACGTTGAAGGTCAGGTCAGCACCGCCCCCGAGCGACTGGACCACCGCCGCCGCATCCGGGTCCTGACATGAGAGGTTCTTCGGGCGATCCACCGAAAGCTTGACGGTCATCTCGCACTGGCCGGCCGGTTGTCTGCCGACGGTGACCCTGGCCGTCACGTCGACGACGACGGCGTCGGTCGGGGCCGAGGCTACGACGCTGTTCACGGATACGGTGCATGTACTGTCCGAGCAGTATAGTTGCGGATCTTCGCCATATTGGAAGACGACCCCGAGGTCGAGCGCGTCGGTGAGCGTCTTGGTCTGGTCGATCAGGCCGGCGAAGAAGGCCGTCGCAGTGGTCTGCGCTACGGCGTCGATCTCCGTGGGCTGCCCGGGCTGCGCTGTCGGCGGGACCAGGCGGAGCACGCGGTAGGGCTGCGTCGTCGAGATGTAGAGCACGCCTGCGGAGGTGGTCACCGGCGTCGCCGGATCGCCCTGCGGGCTCTGTGTGCTCTGTGTACTCGGTGTGCTCTGTGTGCTCTGTATGGCCGACGGCGGGAAGCCAGTGTCCTGAGACGTCAGCGCGGACTGCAGCGAGGCCGCCAGGTTCCCCGCTGAAGCCAGACCGGACGGCAGCAGCGTTTCCAGGGCGCTGTCGCCGGTGACCCACTTCCCCCGCACTGAGGCCGCCGGCATGCCCGATGGCAGCGTCCCCAGCAGGCGGACCGACGCCGAGTCGACGGCCTTGAAGTAGGTCCGGCCGCCGACCTTCAGGACGCCGAGCTCCCCGCCGCCGAGATCGATGGCGCCCTGCGCCTCGCCGCTGGACGTGACCGTCAGCTGCCAGGAGGCGCCGTCGGGCGCGAGTCCGGTGTAGTGCAGCAGAGGCTGCGCGGACAGGTTCGCGAGTGCTTGGGTGACCGGGGATTGGTCAGTGCCCTGCGAGGGCTGGACGGTGCTCGCGCTCGGCGACGGCGGGGCGGCGGGGATCTGTGGTGAGCGCGATACCGACGGTTTGCTCGGCGGGCTGGTCGATGCCTGCGCGCGGACTTGTGTTTCCGGCCGTAGCGCCATGGCGGTCGCGGCGACTGCCAGAACCACGACCACGGCTCCCGCCCCCACAGCGACCAGGCGCCGCCGGGTAAACGGCCGGCCGATGGTCCGGTGCGATCCGACCGGACCTGCCGACGGCCCGGAACCGGCTCGAATCCCATAGCCCGCGTTGCCTCCGGCACCAGGCCAGGCACCGGCGCCCGGCAAGCTCGCGGCCCCTGCCCCGCGACCGTTCGCCGGGGCGACCGGCTTGACGCCCCACGGCGTCCGGGGCGCTGCCGTCACCGGCTGCGATCGCGCCATCGTGCCCTGATTCGCGGCTGCGAGCCCGATCGCCGTCAGCCGCTTCGGCTTGCCCTCGGCCCCGATCGGCGGCGGAGCGCCCAACTGCGGCGGCACGGCGCGCGGCGTCCGTTCCCAGATCGGCAGATCCGGGCGCGGGGCCTCGGGTTCCGTCCTAGAGCGTAGGCCGTCCATCGCACCTCCCAGTCGGCAGCGCATTCGAACTCTGATGGCCGTCAGGCTAGGCGGCCGTGCTCAGGACCGGTCCTCCGCGCGCTTGCCTAGCCTGCTGCGCAGCGCTGGTAACCGCGAATGGGAGGCGATCGGGATGTCCGAGGCAAGAGGTGTGCTGCTGCCGGCTTACGTGCTGGTCGACGAGTCGGCGTCGATGGGGCCCTATGTGGACGACCTGTCCGCCGGGCTGGTCTCGCTGTGCGAGGAACTGCGGGCCGCGCCGATGCTGGCCGCGAAGCTGCGGCTGGCGGTGCTGGGGTTCTCGGACGACGTCCGGGTGCACCTGGCGGTGGCCGACATGCGGGTGGAGACGAACCTGCCGCGGGTGACGGTGCGCGGCAGCACCAACTACGGCGCGGCGTTCTCCGACCTGGCCGGACGCATCCCCACCGACGTGCGCTTCCTGCGCGACGAGGGCTACAAGGTGCACCGTCCGGTGGTGTTCTTCCTCAGCGACGGCCAGCCCACCGACTTCGGCTGGAAGCGGGCACTGGCCAAGCTCACCGACCGGCAGAAGATGCCGGCCGCGCCGAACATCATCGCCTGCGGCATGGGGTCGGCCGAGCGCAGGACCATCGCCGAGGTGGCGTCCCGGCCGGAGTTCGGATTCATCGCCGAGCGCGGCGCCGACCTCGGCAAGGCGATCTCAGAGTTCTTCCACGCACTGACCGCGAGCCTGATCGCGTCCAGCCAGGCGCTGAACTCGGACAACCCGCAGCTGGTGGTCACCAAGCCCGAGGGGTTCTCCATCGTGCTGGACGAGGTCGGGCCGTGATGTCGAACCCGGCCGGAACGGCTGTACCGGACGACACCGCGCCGTGGCCCCGGATCACGGTCGACATCGCCGGGCCCGAATTCGAGCCGCGGCCGCCCGAGCAGTTCGCGTTCGACTTCCCGGACACCGAGTGCGACGGATGGTCGACCCCTGATTTCACCGTCCGCTCCGCCTCGGTACGCGGGGCCAGCCACCGCTACTCGCGCAAGCCGCGCCAGGACGCGGCGCGGATCGCCGTGCACGAGGAGTCGGGGGCCGTGGTGTTCGCCGTCGCCGACGGGGTCTCCGGCGCGACCGACTCGCAGCTCGGCGCGCTGGAGGCGTGCCGGGCCGCGATGGAGCGGATGCTGTATCTGCTGTCCCAGGACACCGGCGGCACGCAGGGCGGTGAGCTGGACTTCGACAGCGTCGCGCACCACGCCGCCGAGCGGCTGCGTCAGCTCTCTGCGTGGCGGTTGGGCAGCAGCGATCCGCAGAGCTCGGCCGTGGCCGCCGGCTGGTACGCCACCACGCTGGTCGCCGGGATCGTGCTGCAGGAGCCGACCGGGCCGCGGGTGCGGGTCTGCCGGATCGGGGACTCCGGCGCCTGGCTGCTGGACCGCGCGACGGGTTCCTACCACGCGCTGTTCGGGACGAAGACGGGCTCTGACACCGACCTGGTGTCCAACACGGTGCGGCCGCTGCCGCACGTCCCCGATCCGGTCGAGCAGAACACCGAGCACCTGACCACCGGCGAGGTGCTGCTCATCGGCACCGACGGCTTCGGGGACCCGCTCGGCGACGGGGACGGCCTGGTCGGCGCGCTGTTCGCGCGGCATCTCGCGGTGCCGCCGTCGCCGCTGCGGATGGCGCACGTCCTGGACTTCTCGCGCGAGACCTTCGACGACGACCGGACGCTGGTCGCGGTCTGGCCGCGCTCACCGGGAGGCGCGCCGTGACCTCGGGGACCCGCACCGTGGAGCACGCCGATCTCCAGCTCGGCGACCGGCTCGGGCGCGGCGGCCAGGGCACGGTCTACCCGGTCGCCAACCGGAAGATCAACGAGGCGGTGAACGGCGGCTGGGAGGTCGTCTACAAGGAGTACAACGCCGCCACGCTGGCCCTGCTCGACGCCGACGCGCTGCGCGGGATGGTGGATCTGCTCGGCGACCTGGACGCCGACGACGCACGCTGGCTGTGCGACAAGACCGCGTGGCCGGTCGCGGTGGTCGAGCAGGCGGGGCAGGTGCGCGGGTTCCTGATGCGCGCGGTGCCCGACCGGTTCCGGTTCAGCATGCGGAGCCTGGCGGGGACGACGTCGTCGAAGACGGTGCTGACGAACCTGGAGTTCCTGCTCAACGACGAGGCCTACATCGCCGGGATCGGGCTGGCCGTCAGCCCGCGCGACCGGCTCGACCTGCTGGCCGACCTGGCCGCGACGCTGGACCGGCTGCACCGGATGGGGATCGCAGTCGGCGACATGTCGCCGCGGAACCTGTTGTTCCGCGCCGGGAAGGACGCCGGCTTTTTCCTCATCGACTGCGACGCCATGCGCCTGCACGGTGTCAGTGCCCTGCCACAGGTCGAGACGCCCGACTGGCAGGCACCGGCCGGCGAGGAGAAGGCGACCGGTGCGACGGACGTGTACAAGTTCGGGCTGGTGGCCGTCCGGGTCGCGGCCGGAGACCAGGCCACGACCGATCCGGCTCGGCTCGCGGCGATGGGCGGCGGGCTCGGGGACTTGGCGCGGTCGAGCTTGGACGCGGACGCGAGTCAGCGGCCTGCGACGGCGGGGCAGTGGATCGGGGAGTTGAAGGCTGCGGCACGGACAGCTCAGGTTGTCGCGCCGACGCCGACGACGCCGACGCCAGCAGCGCCGACAGCGGGGGCAGGCGCGGGGGCTGGGGCGCCGGGCACCCCGCCGGTCTACAAGGCTCGCAAGCCGGTCGGGAAGTCGATCGCGCGGTTCGGTGGGCTGGTGACCGCGGCGGCGGTCGTGCTGGCGATCGCGCTGAGCAACAACCACGGCTCCAGTGCTGCCGTCACGAACGGAAGTTCTGGGTCGGGGGGCGGGTACACGTCGACCAGTTCCGGCGGCGACGCTTCAGGTGGATCCGGGGCCGACGGTTCAAGCGTGACCGGCGGCACCACAGGCTACGTCCCACCACCGGTAACGACGACGTCGGACGACACCGGCGGCGTCACCGGCGGCGTCACCGGCTCGGGCACCACCGGCGCCTACACGCCGCAGCCGCCGCCTCCCCCGCCGGACCTCATCAAGACCCTGCAGATCGGCGACTGCGTCTACAACAGCAACCCGTCCACGGCGTCGAGCGCGAAGCTGTCCGCGGCCGCCTGCGTCCCGGGATCCTTCAAGATCGTCGGCGCCTACGACAACACGACGAACATGAGCTCCTGCGACGGCGCCGGCCAGGTCTCGCAAACCGTGTCCTCACCGACCGACAACCGCGTGGTCTGCCTGAGCTACCAGTCGAACGGCACCGCGTACTGGGCCACGCCGGGCCAATGCGTCTACGGCCTGAACGGCGCCGGCAACTCCTGGAACGCAGAGGCCTGCCAGACCGGCAACTTCAAGGTCGTGGCCCGCTACCCGCAGACCACCGACAAGAGCCGCTGCCCGGCCTGGCCGCAAAGCAACGAGAGCTACAGCTACCCCAACAGCGACTCAGGCCTGGCCGTCCTGCTCTGCCTGCAAATGAACTACCCCGACGCGCTCGGCAACGCCCAACAGAACGAGTGCCTGGTGAAGAACGGCAACACCTTCACCAACGTCGACTCCTGCCCGAGCTCCAACGTGGTGGTCTCCGGACGCACCAGCACCTACGACGACCCGGCCTTCTGCGGCCACGACGGCTCGTCGTGGTGGCGCCCCTCCGAGTTCCCGGACCTGGGCTACACGGTCTGCTGGCGCTGGAAGCAGTGAGCCGGAGCAGAGAGTGCTTTACGGCTTCCGAGCCAGCACCCCGATGAACGGCACTATCGGCTTGTCGGTGTCGTCCAACTCCGGGAGCCACACGCGGATGTCCGACACGCCCGGGGGCTGGACCTCCAGACCGGTCAGCCAGGGGGTGATCTGCTCCGCGGTGCGCGGGACGACGGGGACGCCGGTGCGCTTGGCGTAGTCGCGGGCCGCGTCCTTTTGGGCCTGGGGTGCGGCGTCGTCGGGGGCGCCGTGGGAGATGGTCAGGTAGCTGCCGGGGGCGCAGGGGTGCATGAAGGCACGGATGATCTGGTCGGGGCCGGTGGTGGCGGCGGTGGCGGGGCCGGTGTCGGGGATGAAGTGCAGGACGGAGAACAGCAGGATCGCGACCGGCTCGGTCCAGTCGATGGAGTCGCGGACCAGCGGGTGGTTGAGGACCACGTCGGGGTCGCGGAGGTCGGCCAGGGCCGCGTGGGCGGTGGGGTTGTCGGCGAGCAGGGCTCGGGCGTGGGCGATGGCGACCGGGTCGATGTCGATGTAGACGACGGTCGCGTCCGGATCGACGGCCTGCGCCACTTCGTGGACGTTGCCGACGGTGGGGACGCCGGAGCCGAGGTCGAGGAACTGCTTGATGCCGCGCTCGGCGACCAGGTTCTCCACGACGTGCCGCAGGAACACGCGGTTCGCCTGCGCGGAGGCCGGCAGGGAGGGCATCGATCCGGCGGCCCGGCGCCCGGCTTCGCGGTCGGCTTCGAAGTTCTGCGAGCCGCCCAGCCAGAAGTCGTAGATGCGCGCCGGGCTCGGGCGGGTGGGGTCGACTTCGGGCAGGCTCAGCGCCAACTCGGCCGCGTCGATCGAGTCCATGACAGATGATTGTGGCATTCGGGACGCCGCCGCGCGCGGTGGCCCGAATGCCGCAAGTCACGCAGCCGGGATCAGCCGAAGAAGTTGTACGCCCGGCTTATCCATGGTGTGTCCCCGAGGGCAACGCGGGGACACACCTGGTTCTCGCGGGCGCGTCTCGGTGGACTACGCCGCGCAGATCCGTTCCACGAACTCGGCGAGCTGCTGCTCGCTGAGGTGCGCGGCCAGGTCCGCCTCGCTGATCATGCCGACCAGCCGTTTGTTCTCCACCACCGGCATC
This sequence comes from Catenulispora sp. GAS73, assembly GCF_041262085.1. Classification (NCBI taxonomy): domain Bacteria; kingdom Bacillati; phylum Actinomycetota; class Actinomycetes; order Catenulisporales; family Catenulisporaceae; genus Catenulispora; species Catenulispora sp. GAS73. Next base: position 61,059 of record NZ_JBGCCM010000040.1, on the reverse strand, counting down.
CGCCGGATGCGGCGGCTCTCCATCTCGTGCAGCACCTCGCTGACGTCGGCACCGGAGTCGACCCAGCGCGGCGTGCCCTCGCAGAGCTCGGCGCAGCGGACCCGCGCCGGGTCGTGGCCGAGCGCCACGCACTTCACGACGATGTCGCGATCGGTGATGATGCCGCACAGCCGCTCGTTCTGATCGCTGACCGGCAGCGCGCCGACGTCGAGCTCCCGCATGAGCTGCGCGGCGCGGTCCAGGGTCTCCTCGCGGTAGATCCACTGGGCACCGGGATGCATGATGTCCTTGGCAGTGGCCATGATCGCCTCCCAGGACTAGGCCCCGTTGGGGACTGCCACTTCTATCGTGGGCACCTTGGGGCCGGGGCGCCACCGGAGAGGCGAGGCGCCGCGCGCTTGGCCCGCCCTGAACGCCCGCCGCGATCAGCGGTCCGGGAACAGGTCCCGCACGAACGCGTTGCGGAACTTCCGCTCGGGATCGCGCCGTTCCAGCAGCGCGCGGAAGTCGCCGGCCTTGTCGTAGGTGGCGAGCGCCGCCTTCGGTCCGCTCAGGAACACCTTGCCCCAGTGCGGGCGCGCGCCGAGGGGCAGCAGTTCGCGTTCGACCGCCGCGAGGGCTGGATCCACGGCGGCGCGGTCGGCGATCCAGGTGAAGTGGATCGTGACGCTGTCGCGGTGGTACGCCGGGCTGAGCCAGAGGTCGTCGGCGGCCACGGTGCGGACCTCGGAGATCTGCACCACCGGGGCGATGAGCGGGCCGAGTTCGCGGACCGCGCTGAGGGCCTCGGCGGCCTGCGGTCGGGGGATGAAGAACTCTGATTGCAGCTCGGCGCCGCTGCTCGGGGTGAAGCCGGGGCGGAAGTGTGGGAGGCGCTCGTGCCAGGGTCCTGGTACGCCGAGCTGTTCGGTGCAGTTTTCGGCGGACATGCCGGGGATCGGGTGCGCGGCGTGCGTGGCGGGGTGGCCGCCGAGCCAGTCGGCGGCGGGCCGTGACGCCTGCGCCTGTTCCGCGCGCAGCTTCAGCCAGACAGCGGCGTCGCCGCGCCAGTCGGTGAAGGCGCTGACGCTGTAGCCGGCCGAGAACACCTCCTCGAACCGGCCGATCAGCTCCGACAGCGCCACGCCTTCGTGGACGAACTGCGCGACGTCGAACGTGGGCACCACGTCGACCGTCAGCTGCGTGACGGCCCCGACCGCACCGAGCCCGACCACCGCGCCGTCGAAGTCCGGCGACTCGCCGCGCTTCAGCTCGACGACGTCGCCGCCCGGCCCCACGAACCGCATCCCGCGCACGAGCGCCGCAAGGCCCTGATTCCCGTCGCCGGACCCGTGTGTCCCGGTCGCGCAGGCTCCGGCGAGCGAGATGTGCGGCAGGGACGGCAGAGCGGTCAGCGCGTAGCCGGCGGCGTGCAGCCGCGAGGCCAGGTCCGCGAGGCGCATGCCGGCCGAGACGGTCGCCGTGCCCGCGTCCGGATCGATCTGTACCTGCGGCTCCAGACGGTCGAGCACGACCAGGTCCCCGTCGGTGTCGGCGATCCGGTTGAACGAGTGACCGGTGCCGAGCACGCGCACCGAGCGCGCGCCGGCGACGATCCGCTGGAGCTCGTCGAGCGAGGCCGGATGGTGGGTCCGCGCGGGACTGAACACGACGTTGCCGGCCCAGTTATGAGTCCGCTCGTTCTGTTCGCTCATCGCTCGGAGTCTCCCGGCGCTCTCGGCGATCTCGGTGTCATCGCCTCAGGCGGTCCAGCGTAACGTTCGCCGCCGCGAGGGGCAGTCAGGCGGTCAACCGGTCTCAGACGGCGAGGTTCGCCGTGTAGAACTCGGCGAGCTTGGCGACCGCCGGGGTGACGTACTCGTCCTTGTCGTACAGGTCGACGTGCGACGCGCCGTCGATCCAGTGCAGTTCCTTCGGGCTGCCGGCGTTCTGGAAGGCCTGGACGCCCATCCAGGAGGTCACAGCGTTCCGGCCGACGATCAGCAGCAGCGGTCGCGGGGCGATCAGGCTGACCGCCGCGAAGGCGTCGAAGGTGGCGATGCGGTCGACGCTGGACCAGGTCAGGGTCTTCGCCGAGCGCGGGTGCTCGGCGCGCGGGGTGGCGTAGTACTCCCAGCCCTCGAAGACGTGCCGACCGCCGAGAGCGGCTTCCTCGGCGGTGGCCGGGAAGAGGCCGAAGCTCTGGACGCCTTCGCCGCGCGCCTCCGCGGTGCGGGCCGCCGCTGCGGCGTCGAGCATGCCCTGGAACACCGCCGGGTCCTGGGTGCCGTCGGCGCCGACCTTGAACTGCCGGGCGATGTCGACGCCGCTGACGGTCGCGACGGCGCGGACGCGGTGGTCGGTCGCGGCGGCGGCCAGGCTGTAGCCGCCGGAGGCGCAGATGCCCAGGACGCCGATGCGGTTCGGGTCCACTTCCGGGCGCGTCGTCAGGAACGACACGGCGGACTTCAGGTCCTCGATCCGCTGCGCCGGGTCCTCCAGGCCGCGCGGCTCGCCTTCGCTCTCGCCCTGGTAGGCGGCGTCGAAGGCCAGGGCGGTGAAGCCGGCCTCGGCGAGGCGTGCGGCGTACAGGCCGGCGGCCTGCTCCTTCACGCCGGTGCCGGGGTGGCCGACGACGACTGCGGGGCCCGGGGTGGTGTCGGTGTTCGGGAGGTAGTCCGGGAGGTAGAGGTGGCCCGCGATCTTCAGGCCGTTGCTGGTGAACGTGACGTCGGTCCTCATCGGTACCGCTCCCATCATGGTGAGTGCGGGGCTCCCGTTCGGTCACCCCGGCGGCTTTCGGAGTCCTTCGGCCGCATCACCAACTTTTGCCGTGCCGGAAGGGAGCAACCAGGGACGGTCTCGCCTATGCAAGCCAGTACCAGGCACGGTGACCGAAACGCATGGAGACTAGGGGCATGGCCTCAGCACAACACGCTCACAGCGACACCGGACTCGGCGACTTCCTGCGCTCGCGGCGGGCCGCCGTCGATCCGATCGAGGCCGGGATGCCCGACGACGGCCGCCTGCGGCGCGTGCCGGGGCTGCGGCGTGAGGAGCTGGCGATGCTGGCGCACGTGAGCGTCGACTACATCGTGCGGCTGGAGCAGGGGCGCACGACGCGGGTCTCGCGCACGGTGCTCGACGCGCTCGCCGACGCGCTGAAGCTGGCGCCGGACGAGCGGGAGTACCTGTTCACGGTTGCCGACGTCACGCAGAGCGCCCCGACCCGGCGGCCGAGCCAGTCCGAGCCGGCTCCGCGGTTGCGGCGGCTGCTGGACACGATGACGGACGTCCCGGCGATCGTGGTCAACCACCGGTTCGACGTGCTGGCGTGGAACCGCGGCGGGGCGGGGCTGCTGGCCGACTTCAGCGCGCTGCCGCCGGGGCACCGGAATCTGATCCGGCTGACGTTCCTCGACGAGGCGTTCCGGGCGCTGTACGGGGACTGGGAGCGTGCGGCGAAGGACTGCGTGGCGACGTTGCGGATGGAGGCCGGGCGGCGGCCCGACGATCCGGCGCTGAACGCGTTGGTCGGGGAGTTGAGCGTGCGCGATCAGGACTTCCGGACGTGGTGGGCCACGCATCAGGTGCGCGGGCCGAGCCAGCTGGTGAAGATGTACCACCATCCGATCGCGGGGGCGATGGAGCTGGATGTGCAGCAGTTCTCGGTGGACACGCATCCGGACCAGAAGCTGATCGCCTTCACCGCGGAGCCCGGGTCGGAATCCGAGAAGGCGCTGCACTTCTTGCTCCACTGGTCCGATGGGCATGTGACAGCAGATCGTCTGTAGTCAGTCCTGTCTGTAGTCCTGTCTGTACTCCTCGGCACCGCGCACGCATCGGCGCTGGTAGTGGACGGATGGTTCACTCCCACAGATCTGTTCGCTACTCTCCACCCAGACGGCGCCGCGCGAGTTCTCGTCAGCGGTGGCCGCACACACCGGGTGACCGGGGAGAGGAACGCACTCGGGGATGAAACGGCTCGGGGGCTGGGTGTCGGCGGAAGTCCGTCCGTGATCGCCGCACTCATCCTGGGTTCCTACGCTCTGCTCCTGGCACTGCTGGGCCCGCGGCTCCTGACCCGGGCCTGGCCCTCGGAGCGGCTGCCGCGGCTGTCGGTGGTGATGCTGCAGGTGATGACCTGCTCGTTCCTGACGGCGGCGGCGACGGCGGGGCTGGCGCTCGGACTGACGCTGGTCGACACGCTGTCGCGGGTGGATCCGCAGATCGACCGCTGCGCGGACCAGCTGCCGATCAACGACGACTCCCCGGTCGGGCCGTTCCTGGGCTGGTTCGGCCTGGTCGCGGCGGCGGCTCTGCTGCTGCGGGTCGGGTTCTGCATGACCGCCACCTTCTTCTCCGCGTGGCGGACCCGGCGCAAGCACATCGCGATACTGCGGATCCTGGCCCGGGCCGACGACGAGCTCGGGGTGCTGGTGCTGGAGCACGACGAGCCGGGCTGCTACTGCCTGCCGGGGCGGCCCGGCACGATCGTGATCACCAGCAGCGCGTTGACCCGGCTCTCGCCGCCCCAGCTCGGCGCGGTGCTGGCGCACGAGCGGGCGCACCTGACCGGCCGGCACCACTTCGCCGTCGCCTTCGCGCACGCGATCCACCGCACCGCGCCGCGGATCCGACTGCTGGCGCTGGTCGAGCAAGAGACGCGGCGCCTGGTGGAGTTCATCGCCGACGACGCCGCGGTGCGGCGCAGCGGGGCCGCGGCCCTGGTCTCCGCCCTCGCCGTGCTCAGCGGCGGCAACGCCCCGGGCTTCGCGCTCGGCATCGGGATCGACCGGCGCCCGGCGGCCTCGTCGCGGGTGACCCGGCTGAGCCCGCACCGCAAGGTCGGCCGGCGCGGACTGGCCTTGGGAGCGCTGGGATCCGCGCTGCTGATCATCATCCCGCTGGTGCTCGCTCTGGTGTCGGTCGCGACCGTGATCCACGGGTGCCCGCCGGACAAGGACGGGGACGCGTCGTCGACGTCGGCGGCGGTCGAGACGCCGTTTTCCCGGACTTCGCCGTAAGGCGTTTGTAGGGACATCAGTCGGGTAACCGGTGGCGTCGACTATGCGCTCGGGCCCGCTACTACTAATCCGCGTAGGAAAAAACAGAGGCCTTACACGTACGGCAGGTTCACATCATTCCTGCCCATGACGTGGTGAAAGGCGATCCCATCTGCGGATATCCAGGGTTCTGCAAGGGTTTTCCCTATACGAGCTTTTACTAAAGCTTTGCCGCTGTCGCCCTTTATACGCATCGCTACTGTCGGCGATAGTACTAGCACTGATCAAGGTGTTGCGAGCCGTGATCCGGCTCAGCCCTGCCTTGATCCGCACCGCCACCTCTCTCCCCCCCCCACGATAAGGAGCAAGAGTGTTCCACCTCTCTCGGACGAAGCGGGGCCGCGCCGTGCCGCGTGCCGCCGCCGCCCTGCTGGGCGTCGCCGGCCTGATAACCATGGGCGCCGCTGTCGCCCAGGCGGCTCCGGCGTCCTCCTCGGCGTCCACCTCCGCGGCTTCGGGACCGACCACGGTCCACAGCTGCAGCCAGGCCGTCGCCCCCGGTTACGCCACGTGCTTCGCCCTGAAGCGCACCGACAAGAAGGCGCACACCATGGCGGCGAACACCACGCCGTCCGGCTACGGCCCCAGCGACCTGGTCAGCGCCTACAACCTGCCGGCCAACGGCGGGTCGGGCCAGACGGTCGCGATCGTCGACGCCCAGGACGACCCGAACGCGGAGTCGGACCTGGCGACGTACCGCTCCACCTACGGCCTGCCGGAGTGCAGCACCGCCAACGGCTGCTTCTCCAAGATCGCGCAGGACGGCAGCACCAACTACCCCACCGCCGACACCGGCTGGGCCGGCGAGATCTCGCTGGACCTGGACATGGTCTCGGCGACCTGCCCGGGCTGCCACATCCTGCTGGTCGAGGCCAACTCGGCGAGCATGTCGGACCTGGGCACCGCGGTGAACCAGGCCGTCAGCCAGGGCGCGAAGTACGTCTCGAACAGCTACGGCGGCAACGAGGACGGCTCCGAGGCGCAGTCGGACGCGAGCTACTTCAACCACCCCGGCGTGGCCATCACCGCCTCCTCCGGTGACGGCGCCTACGCCGCCGGCACCGAGTACCCGGCCTCCTCCCCGTACGTCACCGCGGTCGGCGGCACCTCGCTGACCAAGGACTCCTCCAGCCGCGGCTGGTCGGAGTCGGTGTGGGAGACCAGCAGCAGCGAGGGCGCGGGCTCGGGCTGCTCGCAGGACGAGACCAAGCCGACCTGGCAGACCGACTCCGGCTGCAGCAACCGCATGGTGGCCGACGTCGCCGCGGTCGCCGACCCGGCCACGGGCGTCGCGGTCTACCAGACCTACGGCGGCAACGGCTGGGCCGTGTACGGCGGCACCTCGGCGTCCTCGCCGATCATCGCCTCGGTCTACGCGCTGGCCGGCACCCCGGGCGCGAACGACGTCCCGGCGTCGTACCCGTACGCCCACACCTCGAACCTGAACGACGTGACCACCGGTAGCAACGGCACCTGCTCGCCGAGCTACTTCTGCACCGCGGGCGCCGGCTACGACGGCCCCACCGGTCTGGGCACGCCCAACGGGCTGGCGGCTTTCACCGCGGGTGGCTGAGGACGTGCCGGTCGACAGCCGGCACTGACCAGTGACCCTCGGTTGGAATGGCGCTGAGGAAGGCGGCCCCGCTTCACGGCGGGGCCGCTTTCACGATGCCGGCTTCGATAGCCTCGACCGATGACCACGACCGCCACCGCCACCGCGCCCCGCCGGGCGCGCCGCCGCCTCCGACTCGCGGACGGTGTGTGGCGGCTGCGGATGATGACGCTGGCCGGGATCGCGACCGTGCTGATCACGCGTGCCTATCTGGCGGCGACCGGGTATCCGCGCATCGGGGGCGGCGGGATCCACATCGGGCACGTGGTGTGGGGCGGGCTGTTGATGATCGCCGCCCTGACCGTCGCGCTGGTATGGGCCGGCGACCGGGCCCGGGTGTGGACCGCGCTGCTCGGCGGGGTGGGGATCGGGCTGTTCGTCGACGAGGTCGGCAAATATCTGACCACCACCAACGACTACTTCTACCGGCCCGCCGCCGCGATCATCTACCTGGTCTTCGCCGCGTTGCTGGTGGAGGCCGCACTGCTCGGGCGGGACACGGTCGCCGCGGGTGCCGCCGACGAGTCCGAGCGGCTGGCCAGCGCGGCCCAGATCGCGGCGACCGGCTTGATCAGCGGCCTGACACCGGACGAGCGCGACCACGCCACGCGCCTGCTCGACGGCTGTCCCGACCAGGACCGCGACGCCGTCCTGCGGCTGCTGGCGCAGGCCCGGCACCGGGATCCGGGGCTCCTCACGCGGCTCGTCGAGCGGGTCCGCGGCTGGGCGGAATGGGTCGCGGGTCTGCGGTGGACCGAGACCGTGGTCTTCGTGCTGCTGATCGTGTCGCGGGTCATCGTCGCGATCGTGTTCATCGCGCAGGCCGCGGGCGGCGAGCCGCACAGCACCGACGCCGGGGCGATCACGGCCAGCGCGTTCACTCGCGGGGCGTCGGCGGTGCTGACCATCGCGGCCGTGATCGTGCGGATCAGGGGCCGGCGGATGACGGCCTACCGGCTCGCCAAGTCGGCGATCCTGCTGGATCTGATCGTCACCGAGGTCTTCAACTTCCACGACAGCCAGTTCGGCGCCGTCGCCGAGCTGCCGCATCTGGTGCTGGGGTTCGTGTTCATCAGCATCTGGCAGCGGCAGGTGGAGCAGGGTTCTCAGAGCCCTCAGACGAGCCCGGCCTCGTAGCCGAAGATCACCGCCTGGACTCGATCACGCAGGCCGAGCTTGGCCAGGACGTGCTTGAAGTGGCTCTTCACCGTGTTCTCGGAGAGGAAGAGATCGGCGGCGATCTCAGCGTTCGACTTTCCGAGCGCCACCTCGATCAGGATGTCGCGCTCGCGGGGCGTGAGCCGGTCGAGGCGGGCGTCGGTGCCGGCGGTGGTCGAACTCGGCAGCCGGTGCGCGACCGTTTCCAGCAGCCGTCTCGTGACGCGCGGTGCGACCACGGCGTCTCCGGCGGCGACGGTGCGGATCGCGCCGAGCAGTTCGGCGGGCAGCGCGTTCTTGAGCAGGAACCCGGACGCGCCGGCGCGCAGCCCGTCGAAGGCGTACTCGTCGAGGTCGAACGTGGTCAGGATGAGCACGCGCGACTCCGGCACGGCCGCGACGATCGCGGCGGTCGCCTCGACCCCGTCCATGACCGGCATCCGCACGTCCATCAGCACCACGCGCGGGCGCAGGCGCCGGGCCGCACGCACGGCTTCGAGGCCGTCCGCGGCCTCGCCGACCACGTCCAGATCGGGCTCGGCGCCGAGGAGGAGGCCGAAGCCGACGCGGGTCAGCGGTTGGTCGTCGACCAGCAGGACACTGATTCGCGCGGTACTCGCGGAGGGATCGGTGTTCTGGTCGGTGTGCTGGTCGGTGTGCTGGTCACTCATGTCCCCGCCTCCGCTGCGACAGCCGCCATCGCCGGATCGCTGAGCGGCAACCGAGCCCGGACCCGCCAGCCTCCCTCGGCCCGTGGACCGGCGTCGAACCTGCCGCCGTACGCCGCGACCCGCTCCCGCATCCCCTCCACGCCGCGGCCTCCGTTCGCCGGCGCGCTCGTGCTCAAGCCGCCGGCGTCGCAGACCTCTACGTCGACGTAGTCCTCCCCCGCACTCACTCGCACGCGTGCGTCGCCGCCGGAGCCGGCGTGTTTCAGGGTGTTGGTCAGCGACTCCTGGACCACCCGGTAGACCGCCAGCTGAACCGCGGTCGGCAGCCCCGCCGCGTCGCCCTCGAACGCCAAGCGCACCGGCAGGCCCGCGGCCCGGACCGTGCCGACGAGCTCTTCGAGCTGCGCGATCCCGGGCTGTGGATGGCGTGCCGCGTCCGGCTCGTCGTCGCGCAGGACCTCCAGGAAGCGCCGCATGTCGACGAGCGCTTGCCGTCCGGTCGTGGCCACCATCCCCATGGCGTCGGCGGCCTGGCCGGGGCCCGCCGCGGCCTTGGCGCCGTCGGCGAGCGTGACCATCACCGACAGGCTGTGCGTGACGACGTCGTGCATCTCCCGCGCGATCCGCTCGCGCTCGGAGCGTGCGGCGCGGTCGGCGACGGCCTCCAGGTAGGCGCGGCGGCTTCGTACGTAGGCGCCGATCGCCGCGGCCGCGATCACCAGTCCGGCCATCCCGACCGCGGCCTCGACGACGGCCCAGCCCGACGCGTGGTGCGGAATGGCCCGGAGGCCGTCGAGCAGGACCAGGACAGACGCCATCCCCCCGGCCGCCAACACGGTCCGCAGGTCGCGGTTCACGGCCACCAGGTACAACGCGATCAGCAGCGCCGCGTCGCCCGGCACGTTCAGCGGCGTGAGGAGGTACTGCACGAAGACCATCGCGTACACGGCCTCGAACACGACGACCGGCGAGCGACGCCACCCCAGCAACGGCAGCACCAGCCCGATCTGCAACACGATCAGGTACGGATCGCTGGAGAACACCGTCGGCGTGATGAAGATCGGCAACAGAGCCGCCGCCACGACCAGCGCCACGGTGATGGCGCCGGTGCGGCGGCGGTCTTGGGGCGCTTTCACGCGTCGCGCCTCTTAAGCAGCACGACGGCCACGGCGAACGTGCCGACGACGTACAGCGCGAACAATCCCATTCCAGGCCACGGATACAGCGTATGCGGCGTGTGGTAGAGCCGGGTTATGGCGGTGCCGGCGTTGCTCGGCAGGTACGGCGCGATGGCGTTGTACCAGCTGTCGGGAAGGCCGCGGGCGATCAGCGGCAGGATCGTCAGGATGCCCATCAGGCACGAGATCCCGCCGGGCGTCGAGCGCACCAGGGCGCCGAGGGCCACGCCGAACAGGCCGGCCAGCGTCACGTAGAGCGCGGTGCCGAAGACCTCGCGCGCCACACCCGGCGACGACAGGGTGGTCCCGATGTGCTTCCCGGCGAGCATCGCCTGTCCGGCGTAGAACGCGCCGAGGCACGCGGCGACGTTGAGGACGAACGCCGCGATGCCGAACACCGCCGCCTTCGCCTCCAGCACCGGCCAGCGTTTCGGCACGGCGCCGAGCGTGGCGCGGATCATCCCGGAGGAGTACTCGCCGGTGATCGTCAACACGCCGAGGACGCCGATCGAGAGCTGGGAGAAGGAGAACCCGATCTCGCTCCAGCTCGCCGGGTCCCAGTGGGCCTTCAGGTCGGCGGGCATCGAGGCGTAGTGGCCGGCCTGGCCCCAGCAGGTGACGATCGCGAGGGCGATCATCACGGCGACGGTCAGGGCGCCGGTGATGTAGGTCGAGCGGATGGTGGTGATCTTGAGCCATTCCGAGTGCAGGACTCGGGTTTGGGTGATCCGGCCTCGGAAGGGGGTCGCGACGGTCATGAGACGGCCTGGTATTCGGTGGCGTCCTTGGTCTGCTCCATGAACGCTTCCTCCAGCGACGCGACTTGGTCAGTGAGCTGATACAGGGCGATGTGAAGTTCTGCCGCGATACGGCCGATCTGTTCGCTGGTGAGGCCGGAGATGATCAGGTCTCTGTTTTCGTCGTCGTCGACGGTGACGTCGGGGCTGGTGAGGTGGTCTCTCAGTCGTGCGGCGTCGGGAGTGCGGACGAGGACCGTGTTCTTTGCCGAGCGTCTGGTGAACTCCTCGACGGAGCAGTCCGCGATCAGCCGTCCCCGGCCGATGATGACGAGGTGGTCGGCGGTGAGGGCCATCTCGGACATCAGGTGGCTGGAGACGAACACGGTGCGGCCCTCGGCGGCCAGGTTCTTCAGCAGGGTCCTGATCCACAGCACGCCCTCGGGGTCGAGGCCGTTCACCGGTTCGTCGAGGATCAGCGTGCCCGGGTCGCCGAGGAGCGCGGCGGCGATGCCGAGGCGTTGGGCCATGCCGAGGGAGAAGCCGCCGGCGCGGCGGGTCGCCACCGAGCGCAGGCCGACGAGCTCGATCACCTCGTCGACGCGTGCGGCGGGGATGCCGTGGGTGGCGGCCAGGGTGCGGAGGTGGTTGCGGGCCGAGCGTCCCGGGTGGATCGCGCGGGCCTCCAGCATCGCGCCGACTTCGTGCAGGGGCGCGGGGTGGTCGGCGTAGGAGCGGCCGTCGACGGTGGCGCGGCCTTCGGTGGGGACGTCCAGGCCGATCAGCATGCGCATGGTGGTGGACTTGCCGGCGCCGTTCGGGCCGAGGAAGCCGGTCACGGTTCCGGGGCGGACGGTGAAGGTCAGGTCGTCGACGGCTTTGGTGGAGCCGTAGCGCTTCGTCAAGGAGATGGCTTCGAGCACGAGCCCACGCTAAATTCCGGGCGCCCGGCGGCACGAGATCCCGCGGGAGGAGATCGCCGGGCGGCTTTCTCACCCCGGAGGGTGAGAAGCATAAGACCGAGCAAAACCGGGTAAGGCCACTGATTCGGTAGAAAGACCGATTCGGCAGGAAGGAGTCCGATCCGATGACGATCGACAGCCATCTCGACACCCGGCCGTCCGACCAGGAGCTGCAGGAACTGCGACGGCTGCTGTCCGGCGGGGTCCCGGAGCCCTCGTTCGCACACCTGGTGCGGATGAGCGACGACACCGGGTTGTTCGAGCATGCGCGGGGGCCGATCCCCAAGCGCTGGCACGGCTACTGCGTGGACGACGTGACGCGGGGGCTGATCGTGATCTGCCGCGAGCCCGAGCCGTCGGACCAACTGGTCCGGCTCGCGGAGATCTACTTGGCGTTCCTGTTGCACGCGCAGGACCGCGAGCGCGGCTTCCACAACCGGATGGGCCTGGACCGGGTGTGGCACGACGAGCCGGAGACCGGCGAGTGGTGGGGGCGCGGGGTGTGGGCGCTCGGGACGGCGGCCAACCGCGGGCCGACGCCGTGGATCCGTGCGGTGGCGCTGGAACGCTTCGACGACGGCGCGAAGCTGCGCGCCGGCCTGGGGCCGCAGAGCCGCCTGAACCACGCGATGGCCTACGCCGCCCTCGGCGCGGCCGAAGTCGCCGAGGCCCACCCGGGCCACCCGGCGGCGCTGAGCGTCCTCGCCGACGCGGCCGCCACCATCGGCCGCCCGGCGCCGGACCCGGCCTGGCCCTGGCCCGAACCGCGCCTGGAGTACGGAGACCCGGCACTGCCCGAGGCGCTCATCGCCGCCGGCCAGCACACCGGCGACGAAACCCTGCTGCGCGACGGCCTGGACCTGCTGGACTGGCTCCTCACCCTGTCCACGCGCGACGGACACCTGTCACCGACCCCGGCCGGCGGCTGGTCCCCGGGCGACCCGCGCCCGGCGTACCACCAGCAGCCGATCGAGGCCGCGGCATACGCGGACGCGTGCGCCCGCGCGTACACGGCCACGCGCGACCGCAAATGGCTGACCGGCATCCGCATGTCGGTCGACTGGTTCCTCGGCGTGAACGACAGCGGGATCCCACTGATCGACGAGGCGACCGGAGGCTGCTTCGACGGACTGGGCCTGGATTGGCGGAACCCGAATCAGGGCGCGGAGTCGACCATCGCGCTGATCTCGACGCTGCAGCACGCGCGGTGGCTGGAGCGGATACCGGCCGAGGCGGCTTGATGCGGGATGGAATGTATGACGGTTACGGCATAACGACGGCGTTCTGGCTGTGATGTGAAGGCGTCCTGACGAGGAGAAGTGCGGTGCGGTGAGGCGGCGGGGCTTCATGGCGAGTGTGAGGATCGGGTCGGGTCGGCAAGGGCGCCGCGCGGCCCGATTTCGTTTGGTGGTCAAGGCGGAGGGGCCGGACGCCAGGTGGCTTGGATCGCGTAGTAGAGATCGGCGACGAGCGGCCACAGCGCGAAATCAATATCGGCGAGTGGGGCGCGACGGCGGTAGGCGGCGAGGAAGCGTTCCCCCGCGGTGTCGCGGACGGCGGGAGGGCAGCCGGACGTGACGAACAAGTGCCAGGTGACGACGTCGAAGAGCAGCGGGCCACGGCTGGGAGTCCCCCAGTCGATGAGCGCGGGAACGTCGTGGGTATCGGGGCCGGCCGAGATGATGAGGATTTCAGGAGCCGGGTCGCCGTAGAGCGTGCCGATCGGTAGAGGCTTCTCGGCCAAGGCGTCGAGCAACGCAGGGAGTGCTTCGGCCAGCGGTGAGCCCGGCAGACGCTGTGCTTCGTCGGCGTAGAAGTCGAGGAGTGACCCGGCAGGCATTGGGGCTTCGGGTGACATCAAGGTTCGATGAACGCGGCCTAGGAGATCGCCGGCGAGGGCTGATGCTTCCGGCTCGCGGAGGTCCAGAGGCGTGCCCGGGACGTAGCGAAGGACTGCAAGAGTCCACACGCGTCCGCTGTCGCCGTCCATCGATAGGCACCAACACCCGTCGCGCGTCGGCAGTGGCGCGCCGGAGGGGATGCCGGCGGCGTCCAAGAACGCTGCGATGCGCAGGCCGGGCTCGACGTGTTCGGGGCCGTCGAAGGTCAGCTTCGCGACGTAGGGACCCGCCGGAGTGTCGATGCGCCACACCAGGGCTCGGTCGCCGAGGTCGGTGAGGTCGGCGCCGATTCGCGGCGTGGCGAGCGGCCAGTGGCGCAGCAGCTCGCTTATGCGTGCGCGCCAGGCGGTCACGCGTCCCGCAGTTCGCCGGCGGCGGCCTCGTAGGCGAGCAGGGTGTCGACGACGGTGCGGCGTTGGGTGGGGGTCAGGGGGGTCAGGGCGCGGCGCCAGGCTTCGGCGCCGGGGGCGAGCCAGGTTTCGATGGCGGGGCGGGCTTCGGGGGTGATGCTGATGATGCGGCGGCGGCGGTCGGTGTCGTCTTCGGCGCGCTGGAGGACTGCTTTGCGGCTGAGGTCGGCGATCAGGAGGCTGGCGGTGGTCGGCGCCAGTTGGAGGCGGGCGGCCAGGTCGTTGACCGTCATGGGGCCGTCGAGGAGGAGGAAGACCAGCAGGGACAGGTGGCGGGGGCCGAGGGTGAGGTCTTGGAGTTCCGGGGGTGGGGGGATGCGTTTGGCTCGGGCGACCAGGCGCGGCATCAGGAGGAGGAGGTCGTGGACGGCTTCTTCGAGGCCAGGTTCGGGGGGTGCGGGTGGCTTCGGGGCGGTGGACATGGCGGCGGTTCTCCTTTTATCTTTGATAGCAAAGATATTTTGTTCTGCAGGGCATTTGCTCATCGTACCCAGGGGAGTCCAACCATGACCGTCCTTGTCACCGGCGCGCGCGGGAACATCGGCAGCCGTGTCGCGGCCCGGTTGCACGCCGCCGGGCAGCAGGTTCACGCAGCGACGCGGGACGACTTCGACCTGACCGCCGCGGACGGCTTCGACGACGCGCTCAAGGGCGTCGACACAGTCTTCCTCTACGCGACCCGGAGCAGCGCGGCAGCGTTTCTGAGCGCGGCGCGGGAGGCAGGTGCACGCCACGTGGTCCTCCTGTCCTCCCCGGCGTCCTACGAAGCCGGCGAGTTCCGTGGGCCGATAGGGCGGATCCACCGCGCGGCTGAGCGGACTCTGGACGAGTCAGGCCTCGATCACACGATCCTGTATCCCAGCTGGCTCGCCACGAACGCCCGGCGGGACTGGGGAGCAGCCATCCGTGCCGGGAAAGCGGTAGAGCTCCCGTATCCGGCGGCGCAATGCGTCCCGATCCACCCGGACGATGTCGCGGAAGTGGCCGTCGATCTATTGCTCAATGACGCGCACCGAGGACGCATGCAGATCCTCACCGGGCCGGAATCGATACGGCTCGACGACGCCGTCGCGACCGTCGGCGCCGTCGTGGGCCGCACGATTCCGGTCCGCGAAATCACCCGCGAAGAAGCGCTCGCACGCCGCGAACCCTGGCTGGCCGCCGAAATCCTGGAGTCGCTCCTCGACAGCGCGGCAGCCGCAGTCAACCGTCCGGCGCCGATCACCAACACCGTCGAGCGGATCACCGGGCATCCGGCACGGCCGCTGCGGGAGTGGATCGTCGAGAACCGCGAGGACTTCGAGAGCTGATTCACGAAGGGAAAGCGGGACTACTCCGACTCGAACGAGTAGAACAGCGTGTCGTTATAGAACGAGTAGAAGTTCTCCCGCCACCGTCCCCGCGCGACCGCCAGCCACTCGGCGTTCTCGCCGGCAATGGCGGCCTCGGCGTGGGCGGCGAGGGAGGGGATGTGCTGCCCCACGAGCCGGTCGATGGCCGCCTCCGCGGGCTCGTCGTCCAGGTCGAGGATCTCGCCGGCCTCCAGCAGGAAGTACTTCGCGCGCTGCCTGTCCAGCTGGGCCTTCGTCATGGCCACCACCGACTCGAAGTCCTGCTCCTCGGCGACCTCCTCCCCCACCACCCGCAGCAGCTCCAGCAGCAGCGCCGCACCGCGGTCGTAGTCCCCGGCCACCGCGGTACGCCGGCCCCAGATCATCGAGGGGACCACGCGGGTGTCGAAGCTGACCAGCAGCAGGTGGGCCAGCGGGATGCTCCAGTTGTGCTCGGAGATGCCCACCACCGGGTCGGGGCGTCCGTCTTCGGTGGGCAGCGTGTTCGCTGCGAACAGGTGGGAACGGTTTGCCATGGCCGCGACCGTAACAGTGGAGGAGGGTAGCCGAAAGGGGGCTTTCGTCGGTATTCGTCGGCACCGGCTGGTCGGGCACGGTTGGCACGCCGGTCACATCCCGGCCGCGCATCGCTCGCGCCGCTCCGGTAAGTTGGTCTATACCAATGCTCTAGACCATTGCTCCAACCAATGCCAGCCACAGCCGAGGGGTCGCCATGGAAGTCGTCATCGTCGCGGACGCCGCAGCTCAGGGCGAACTCGTCGCCTCGGCCGTCGCCGACCTGATCGCCCGCAAGCCCGACGCGTTGTTCGGCGTCGCCACCGGCTCCACGCCGCTGCCGGTGTACCAGGCGCTGGCCGCGAAGACCGCCGCCGGGCAGGTCGACGTCAGCCGCTTGAAGGTGTGCCAGCTCGACGAGTACGTGGGCCTGCCCGCAGGGCACCCGGAGTCCTACCGCGAGGTGCTCAAGCGCGAGGTGCTGGCGCCGCTGGGCATCGGCGACGCGGCGTTCCTGGGCCCGGACGGCAGCGCCGAGGACCTGCCGGCCGCCTGCGCCGCCTACGAGCAGCAGCTCGCCGACGCCGGCGGCGTGGACCTGCAGCTGCTGGGCATAGGCACCGACGGCCACATCGGCTTCAACGAGCCGGTCTCCTCCCTCGCCTCGCGCACCCGCATCAAGACCCTGACAGAGCGCACCCGGGTGGACAACGCCCGGTTCTTCAACGGCCTGGACGAGGTGCCCCGGCACGTCATCACCCAGGGCATCGGCACCATCCTGCAGGCCCGGCACCTGGTGCTGCTGGCCACCGGCGCGGGCAAGGCCGAGGCGGTCGCGGCGACCGTCGAGGGCCCGGTGTCGAGCATGGTGCCGGCCTCGGCGCTCCAACTGCACCCGCACGCTACGGTGGTCGTGGACGAGGCTGCCGCGCAGCAGCTGAAGCTGGTGGACTACTACAAGGCGACCTACGCGTCGAAGCCGGTGTGGCAGGGGCTCTGAGGCCGCCGGGCTGAGGCGCCTCTGGCCTGATTCGGGTTCAGGCTCGGCCGGGTCCGCCGGAGAGGGGCTGCACATGCGACGAATCCCCGAGGCTGCGTACACCGCGCAGCCATGGCTGGTCCACGAGATCACGGGCGACTTCCGGCTGGAGGACGTCTGGGAGCTTCCGGCCGCCGGCGGCGGCCCGGACGACTTCCCCAAGCTGCTGGCGGTGTTCGACGCCGGGCTTGAACACGAGGCGTCGCTGCCGACGCGGCTGCTGTTCTGGCTGCGCTTCAAGATCGGCGCGGTGCTGCGCCTGGACCGGGGCTCCGGCGGGCTCGGTTCCCGGGTGCCGTCGCTGCGGGACCGGCTGCCGACGGAGCTCCGGGACGCTCCGCCGCCGCTCCCGAGTAAGGGCTCTGAGTTCACGTTCCTCTACGAGCGCGACAACGAGCGCGCGATGGAGATCGCCAACGGCACGATGCACGGGGTCCTGCACATCGGCTGGGTCCCCGACGGCCGGGGCGGGTGGCGCGGGCAGCTCGCGGTACTGGTGAAGCCGAACGGTCGGTTCGGGGCCGCGTACATGGCGTTCATCAAGCCCTTCCGACACCTGATCGTCTACCCGGCGTTGGGGCGCGCTTGGGACCGGCGCTGGCGAACCTTAAACGAGACGGGCCGTCTCGACAAGGGGTAAACTGGGTCCCGCACACCTCATTGGCGTCCGTTTAGGAGTCCGTGCCATGACTCATGCCCGCATAGTCCTCATCACCGGCGCGACCGACGGCCTCGGCCGCGCGCTGGCGCACCGCCTGGCGGCCGGCGGCGACACCGTGCTGTTGCACGGCCGCGACCAGGCCCGCCTCGACGCCACCGCGGACGCGATCCGCGACGAGCAGGGGGGCGCGCGACCCGCGACGTTCCGCGCCGATCTGGCGGAACTCGCGCAGGTGCGCGAGCTCGCCGCCGCGGTACGCGCCGCCACCGACCGCCTCGACGTGCTGGTGAGCAACGCCGGGATCGGGGGCGGGGAGCCCGACGGCCGCGACCGGCGCGAGAGCAAGGACGGCTACGAGCTGCGCTTCGCGGTGAACTACCTGGCCGGCTTCCTGCTGACACAGGAGCTGCTGCCGCTGCTGCGCGCCTCGGCGCCGGCGCGGGTGGTGAACGTCGCCTCGCTCGGCCAGCAGGACATCGAGTTCGACGATGTGATGCTGGAGCGCGGCTACAGCGGCATCCGCGCCTACTGCCAGAGCAAGCTGGCGCAGATCTCGTCGACGGTGGAGATGGCCGAGCGGGTGCCCGCCTCGGAGGTCACGTTCAACAGCCTGCACCCGGCGACCTACATGCCGACGAAGATGGTCCTTCAGGAGGCCGGGCACAGCATCGACAGCCTGGAGACCGGGGTCGAGGCGACGGCGCGGTTGGTCACGGACCCGAAGCTGGCCGGGGTCAGCGGGCGGTTCTATGACCGGCAGCGGGAGGCGAAGGCTTTGGCGCAGGCTTATGACAAGCGGGCGCGGGCTGAGTTGTACCGGCTGAGCCTGAAGCTGGTGGGGCTGCCGGCGGAGTAGGGGGCAGGCGGCTAGCGCGCAGCCCGGTGAAACGCCTCAACCGCGCGCCGCATAGCCTCCAGGTCCGCGTTCGAAGCGATGCCGGCGTGATACAAGCGGATTCCGCTCGCGCCGGCCTCGCGCATCGCAGAGGCCTGCGCCGCGAGCCCTTCGCTGTCGGAGCCCATTCCGCGGACGCCGAGCAGGCCCGCGTTGACCGGCGCATCGTGCCCGAGTGCGCGGGTCACGTTCTCCGTCGAGCCGTTCCAGCAGTTCAGCACGACGCCGGTGTCCTTCGGCAGCGTTCCGACGTCCAGGCCGGTGAACGCGGTCGAGCGGCGGGGGTCGGGGTTGGCGTGGAACAGGATCGGGAAGTCCGGGTCGCGCTGCGTCCGTACTTCGCGCACCATCGCGCCGCGCAGTCGGTTCGCGACCCGTGTGCGCGTTCCCAGGACTGCGGCATCCAGGTCGGCGTCGGGCAGGGCCGGTTCGGGGAGTGGCGCCGACGCGGCGAAGCGTGCGTCCAACCGTGTGATGACGGTCTCGCGGAGCTGTCCGACGTGGATGCCAGAAGCCTGATACTCGTCGCGGCAGGCGTCGCAGAAGCAGAGCGACATCAGGTACAGCTCGTCGTCGGACAGCGGGATGCCGGCCACCTTGTCGTGCTCGTGCAGGTGGTCGAAGCCGTACCAGCCGGCGGCCTCGAACTCCACGCCGGAGACGTCGGGGCGGGCCGCGATGACGGCGGCGAGGCCGACCGCGTATTCGAGGTTTGCTTCGTGCGACGGGCACAGGGCCCACGTGTAGACGTCGCCGTAGGCGTTCACGACGTGTGGCGCGTCGAAGTCGTCGACGTGATCGACGACGACCCACGCGTGTGTGGGGACGCCCGCCGAGGCCAGCGCCGCGGCCGTCTGCCCGAAGGCGTCGTCGGCGTCGACCCACGTCTGCGCGCCGGGCAGCACCTGCTCCCAGGCGTCGCCGACCGGCAGGTACGAGGCGCTGTGTTCGGCCACGACCACCCGGTGCCACGCGTGGCGCGGGGTCAGGGCGCGGGTCGCGTGGTAGAACGCTGCGACGACCGCGTGGTCGACGCCGAGTCCGGCGATCGTCTCGGCCGCCGTGTCGTCTCCCACCACATCCCACGGATACACATACGTCGCCGCAGTCATTGCGTACCTCCGAAACTCCGCGCCGGACCGTGTCAGAACCGCGGCCGCTTCCCCGTCCACTCCGGCCGCACCCGCTGCATCCATCCCACATCATCGCGCCGCCGGATTCCGCACGTCAGGTACTGCTCGTGCAGCCGCGCCACGGCGTCGCGGTCCAGTTCCACGCCGAGCCCGGGGCCCGAGGGCACCGTCACCGCGCCGTCGGTGAAGGTCAGGCCGCCGCCGACGAGCACGTCCTCGGCCTCGGACTTCCACGGCGTGTGTGTGTCCAGCGCGTAGGTCAGGTTCGGCGTGGCGGCGGCGATGTGCGTCATCGCGGCGAGGCTCAGACCGAGGTGGGTGTTCGAGTGCATCGACAACCCGAGGTCGAAGGTGCGGCACAGCGCCGCCAGGTTCTGGGTGGCCCGGAAGCCGCCCCAGAAGTGGTGGTCGGACAGGATGACCTGCACCGCGCCGAGCCGCACCGACTCGGGGATCTCCGCGAAGCTGGTGACGCACATGTTGGTGGCCAGCGGCAGCGACGTCTTGGCCGCGACCTCGGCCATCCCGGGGATCCCCGGCGTCGGGTCCTCCAGGTACTCCAGCTCGCCCTCCAGCGCGGCGGCGACGCGGTGGCTGGTCTCCACGGTCCAGTTGGCGTTCGGGTCGATGCGCACCGGACGGCCCGGGAAGGCCTGTCGCAGGGCCTTGACTGCCTCGATCTCCTCCTCCGGCGGGAAGACGCCGCCCTTGAGCTTCAGCGAGCCGAAGCCGTAGCGGTCCACCATCCGGCGCGCCTGCTTCACGATGCCGTCCGGGTCGAGTGCCTCGCCCCAGGGGTCGACGTCGCTCTGCCAATATGCGGCTCCGCCGCGGGCGCCAGGGTGCTCGGCCCATTTGTAGAAGAGGTAGGCGCTGTAGTCGACGCGTTCGCGGACGGCGCCGCCGAGCAGGTCCACGACGCGGCGGCCGGTCGCCTTGCCCTGGGCGTCGAAGCAGGCCACCTCGAACGCCGCGAACGCCTGGGCCACCGTCTTGTCGTGGCTGGCGGCGCCGATCAGCTCGGTCGGCGAGGAGGCCTCGGAGCCGCCGACCGCCTCGGCGACCCGGCGGCCGAGCTCGTTGAGGTCGAAGACGTCGGTCCCGACCACCGCGGTCGCGGCCCGGTGCAGCAGCGCCAGGGTCGCGTCGTCGCCGTAGGCCTCGGAGATGCCGACGATGCCCGCGTCGGTGTGCACCTCGACGATGGAGCGCAGGGCGAAGGGTTCGTGGACGCCGGAGGAGTTCAGCAGAGGCGGGTCTTTCAGAGCGACCGGGGTGATCGCGACGGAGACAATCTTCAAGTCGGTCACGCCAGACCTCCACAGTGTTCACATCCATGAACATGACCCACGGATATGAATAAGCTCGAC
This sequence comes from Catenulispora sp. GAS73, assembly GCF_041262085.1. NCBI lineage: Bacteria > Bacillati > Actinomycetota > Actinomycetes > Catenulisporales > Catenulisporaceae > Catenulispora > Catenulispora sp. GAS73. The sequence goes on along the minus strand of NZ_JBGCCM010000040.1, from coordinate 40,440 downwards.
GCCGTGAAACGTAGTAGTCCACACCGGACCACGTCAAGACGCCGTCCCGTCACCGGACGAGTCCCGCACGGGCCACCGCCACCGGCGACAATGTCGACCATGACACAGCTGCCGTCGCTCATAGCCTGCGACCTGGACGGGACCCTGATCCGCCACGACGGGACGGTCTCCGCCCGCACCGTCGCCGCCTTCGAGGCGCTGGAAACGGCCGGAATCCCCTTCGTCTTCGTCACCGGCCGGCCGCCCCGGCTGATGGGCCAGATCGCCGACGCCTTCCGGCTGCACGGCATCGCCGTCTGTTCCAACGGCGCCTACGACTACGATCTGCGAGCCCGCGCGGTCGTCGCGGAGTACGCCATCGATCCGGCGACATTGAAGAAGGTGGCACGCGGGCTGCGCGAGGCCGTCCCCGGCATCGGCCTGGCCGTGGAGTACGCCGACTCGTTGGCGGCCGATGCCCTTTACGAGCCGTGGGATTGGGACCGCGACATCACCGTGCAGCGCCTCGACGAGGCCACGTTGTGGGAGCGACCCGCGCCGAAGCTGGTCGGCCGGCACCGGAGCCTGTCGGCCGACGAACTGCTCGCGCTGGCCCAGCCCGCGGTCGGGGACCTGGTGACCGTCTACCACTCCAACGGCCTGCGCCTGGTCGAAGCAGTGGCGCCGGGCGTCAGCAAAGCGGACGGCCTGGCCCGGCACGCGGCCCGCCTGGGCATCGCCGCCGAGCACGTCACCGCCTTCGGCGACATGCCCAACGACCTGTCGATGTTCGGCTGGGCCGGCCACTCCTACGCGGTCGCCAACGCGCACCCGAGCGTGATCGCGGCGGCCGACGGCGTGATCGGCTCGGTCGAGGACGACGGCGTCGCCGCGTTCTTGGAGGCGATGCTCGAAGCCTGATCCGGCAGCACAGCGTGATCGCCCGACTACAGCCCTGCTCCCCAGGCAGTAGGCGCTCCTCGCTCGTACTGCGTCCGCAGCAGCGCAAGTGTCTGCGCTCGGCAGACGACCCGGACCCCTTCTCCACGGCACCGTGTAAACCGCACGCGTCTCATGCTCGCAAGAAGGCCGGGAGCCCTGATGTCAGTCATTGCCCGTTGGTGCCACAAGCACCGTCTCGTCACCGTCCTCGTCTGGTTGGCGCTGATCGTCGGCCTCGGGGCGCTGACCAGCTCGGCCGGCACCAAGTACAACGACACGATGTCGATCCCGGCCTCGGAGTCGAGCCAGGCGCTGGACCTGCTGAAGCAGTCCATGCCGGCCTCGGCCGGGGACAGCGACCAGGTGGTGTGGCACACCACCGGCGGCGCCAAGGTCACCGACCCGGCCGTGCAGCAGCGCATGACCGACACGCTGAACCAGATCGCGGCCTCGCCGGGCGTCGCGGCCGTCACCAGCCCCTACAGCGGGCCGCGCGGGGCGGTGCAGATCAGCAAGGACCAGACCACCGCCTACGCGACGGTCAACTTCACGCAGCAGGCGCACTCCATCCCGAACGCGCAGATCACGCACGTCATCGACGTCGCGCAGGGCGCCCGGAGCGGGAACCTGCAGGTGGACCTCGGCGGCCAGGCGATCAGCCAGGCCGACCGCAAGGTCGGCGGCGCCGCGGACCTGATCGGCGTGGTGGCCGCGCTGATCGTGCTGGGCCTGGTGTTCCGGTCCTTCGGCGCGGCGGTGATGCCGATCCTGACCGGCGTGGCCGGCGTCGTCACCGGCATCACGGGCACCGGCCAGCTCTCGCACCTGATCGCGATCAGCTCCACCGCGCCGACCCTGGCCACGCTGGTGGGCCTGGGAGTCGGCATCGACTACGCGCTGTTCATCGTGAACCGGCATCGCAAGGGCCTGATGTCCGGGATGTCGGTCGAGGACTCGATCGCCAAGGCGCTGAACACCTCCGGGCGCGCGGTGATCTTCGCCGGCGGGACCGTGGTCATCGCGCTGCTGGGCATGTTCGCGCTCGGCCTGAGCTTCCTCAACGGCATGGCGATCGGCGCGGCGGTGACCGTGTCGATGACCGTGCTGGCGGCGATCACGCTGCTGCCGGCGATGCTGGGCTTCCTGAAGCTGCGCGTGCTGAGCAAGAAGCAGCGCCGGGAGCTGGCCGCGCGCCAGGCCGGCGTCGGCGTCCTGGTGCCCTACGCGCAGGCCTCGCGCCGCCGCGGGTCCACGGCCGGATCCGGTACCCCCGGACACCCCGAGACCGCGTTCACGCGGTGGGCGGCGAAGGTCGAAGCTCGGCCGCTGGGCAAGGCGCTGCTGGCGATCGCCGTCATGGCGGTGGTCGCGGTGCCGTTCTTCTCCATCAACCTGGGTAACTCCGACGCCGGCAACGACCCCAAGTCGACGACCACGCGCCAGGCCTACGACCTGCTCGCCGACGGCTTCGGCAAGGGCTTCAACGGCCCGCTGACGCTGGTCGCGCAGACCCCGGCGGCGGGGGACCAGCAGGCGCTGACCACGCTGGTGAACACGATCAAGACCGTGCCGGACGTCGCCGCCGTCTCCGCGCGTCCCATGCAGCCCGGCCAGACGCTCGGCGTGGTGCAGGTGGTGCCGGTCAGCTCGCCGCAGGACAAGGCCACCACGGACCTGATCGACAACCTGCGGCACGACGTGATCCCCAAGGCCGAGGCCGGGACCACGCTGCACGTGATGGTCTCCGGGCCGACCGCGATCAGCAACGACTTCAGCCACACGCTGACCAGCAAGCTGCCGCTGTTCGTGGCGATCATCGTGGGGCTGGGCTGCCTGCTGATGATCCTGGCCTTCCGCAGCCTGCTGGTGCCGCTGATCGGCGTGGCGATGAACCTGCTCACCATGGGGGTGGCGTTCGGGTCGCTGGTCGCGGTGTTCCAGTGGGGCTGGGGTTCGGAGGCGCTGGGAGCCGGTGGTGCGGGGCCTGTCGAGGCGTTCGTACCGGTCATCGTGATCAGCATCTTGTTCGGGCTGTCGATGGACTACCAGGTGTTCCTGATCAGCCGGATGCACGAGGAGTGGTCGCACTCGGCGGACAACCACCGCTCGGTGCGCGTCGGCCACGGCGAGACCGGCCAGGTGATCGTGGCCGCGGGCATCATCATGACCTGCGTGTTCGGTGCCTTCCTGTTCAACGGCGAGCGGGTCATCGCCGAGTTCGGCATGGCGCTGGCGCTGGCCATCCTGCTGGACGTGCTGATGCTGCGGCTGATCCTGGTCCCGGTGTTGATGCACCGCTTCGGACGCGCCAACTGGTGGCTGCCGTCGTGGCTGGACAAGGTGCTGCCGCACATGTCGGTGGAGGGTGAGCCGGAGCCGGTCCCCGGTGCCGTGCCCGCGCAGGGCGGTCCGCACGACGAGCACGAGCTGGCCTCCGCGAATCACCGCATACCCTGAAACGGTGACTGACTTGCGGCGGATCAAGGAGTGGGTGCGTCCCGGCACCACCAGCCGGGACGTGGTGACCACCGCCATGTACCTGGTACTCCTGTCCCCGGCCCTGTTCGTCTCGGCGCTGCACAAGCACGTCAGCGCCGAGACGGCGGGGGCTCTGCTGACCTCGGTGGCCGTCCCGCTGCTGTTCCGCAGCCGGTGGCCGCTGGGCGCCGTGATCGCCACCTCGGCGGTGACCGCGGTCGCGACGCCGTTCGTGGGCCCGCCCAGCATCCCGCCGATCGCCTGCGCCATCGCGCTGTACTCCTTCGCCAAGCGCTCCGACCGCCCGACCACGGTGAAGGTCGGGACGGTGAGCGCGGTGACCCTCACCACACTGGCGCTGGCCACGCACCCGGAAATGGCCGCGCTCGGTGAGAACCTCGGGATCCTGGCCTGGACCGGGCTCGCGGTGGCGATCGGCGACGCGCAGCGCAGCCGGCGCGAGTTGCTGGCCTCGGTGATGGAGCGGGCCGAGCGTGCGGAGCAGACCAAGGAGGAGGAGGCGCTGCGGCGCGTCACCGAGGAGCGCATGCGGATCGCGCGGGAGTTGCACGACGTGGTCGCGCACCACATCACGCTGGTCAACGCGCAGGCCGGGGTCGCGCACCACTTGATGAGGACGGATCCGTCGCACGCCTACGAGGCACTGGAGCGGATCCGGGACACGTCACGCTCGGCGCTGGACGAGCTTCGCGCGACGGTGGGACTGCTGCGCGCCGACGACGAGACCGCGGCGCCGCGCGAGCCCGCGCCGGGGCTCGCGGATCTGGCGGCGCTGGTGGAGGCGTTCCAGCACGCGGGGCTGAACGTGGAGGTGGCCGGGGCCGGGGCGGCGGCGGAGCTGCCGATGCCGGCGCTGACCGGGCTGACGGCGTACCGGATCGTGCAGGAGGCGCTGACGAACACGCACAAGCACGCCGGGAACCTGGCGGTGGTGCGGGTTGTGGTGGAGGTGGCCCGGGACGCGGTCCGGATCCGGGTGGACGACGACGGCGGGCGCGGGCCGGCTCGGTCCGGGATGGGGACGGGGCACGGGATGATCGGGATGCAGGAGCGGGTGAAGGCGGTCGGCGGGACTTTCGGGGCGGGGCCTCGGGCCGGGGGCGGGTTCCGGGTGGAGGCGGAGTTGCCTTTGGTGGCGCGGGAGAGTGTGGCAGTGGCGGCCGCGGCGGTGCGGCGGGTTGCGGGGGCGGAGCCGGAGCGGGCTGTGCCGGAACGAACTGTGCCGGAGCGAGCGGTGGTGCCGGAGCGAGCGGCGCGGGGCGGGCTTTGTGGGCGCGGGGCTGGGGCTGCGGCGTCCGGGTCTGGTGCCGGGGCTGGATCGGGTGATACCGGCACCGGCACCGGGATGCTGACCGGTGGCGGGGCGGAGGCGATCGCGTGAGCGGGCTCGGCGTGATCGCGGGCGGCTGGCGGAGCGCACTGCGTGGAGGCGATCGGGTGAGCGGGATTGGTGTAGTTGAGGCGGGCATCGGTGCGCTCGTCGCGGAGGCGATCGCGTGAGCGCGGCGATCCGCGTCCTGCTGGCCGACGATCAGGCCCTGCTGCGCGGCACCTTCCGCCTGTTGATCGACTCGACCCCGGACCTGGAAGTGGTCGGCGAGGCCGGCAACGGCCGCGAGGCGGTGAAGCTCTCCGAGGAGCTGCGTCCGGATCTGGTGCTGATGGACATCCGGATGCCCGTGCTCGACGGACTGGAGGCCACGCGCCTGATCGCCGCCGGTCCCGCGCTGGCCGGCGTCAAGGTTCTGATTCTCACCACGTTCGAGCAGGACGAGTACGTCGCCGAGGCCCTGCGCGCCGGGGCCGGCGGCTTCTTGGGCAAGGGCGTGGATCCGGAGGAGCTGCTGCGGGCGATCCGTACCGTCGCCGGCGGCGAGTCGCTGCTCTCTCCCGCCGCTACGCGTGCGCTGATCGCGCGGTTCCTGGCTCAGCCCTCTGACACGCCGTCGTCCGTCTCGGCTCCGTTGGACGCGCTGACCGCGCGGGAGCTGGAGGTCGTGACGCTGGTCGCCGCCGGGCTGTCGAACGAGGAGATCGCCGGGCAGCTGTTCGTCACGCCGCTGACCGCGAAGACGCATGTCAATCGGGCGATGACGAAGCTCGGGGCACGGGATCGGGCGCAGGTCGTGGTGATCGCGTACGAGTCGGGGCTGGTGCGGCCTGGGTCAGGGCACTGATTCGTCGTTTCGGCGCTCAGAGCGCGCCGCGGCGCTGCAAGGCCGTGAACGCGAACCATCCCGGGATCACCGGCAGCCACCACGTCAGCAGCCGGAACACGATCACCGACGTCGCCGCGACCGCCGACGGCACCCCGGCCGTGGTCAGACCCGCCGTCAGCACCGCCTCGACGCCGCCGATGCCGCCGGGCGTCGGGACCAGCGAGCCCACCGCCTTGGCCACCAGGTAGGCGACGCCCATCGCGGCCAGGTTCACGTCGTTGCCGCTGACCGCGTTCACCGACGCCCACAAGCAGAAACTCGCCGCCAGCGGCAGTCCCACCGCGCCGCCGAACGCCTGCGCCAGCTTGCGCGGGGAACGCGCGACCTGCAGGAACTCCGGGCCGATGTCGGTGACCAGCGGCTTGGCCCGGCTGATCACGAAGGCGCGCAGCCGCGGGATCGCGGCGATCAGCAGGCCGATCACGGCCAGCGCGATGACGACGCCGGTGACCGTCGCGGAGGGCGTGATCGCCGACAGGCCGCCGGACTCCTTCTGACGGCTCCCGGCGAAGGCGCTGAACAGCAGCAACAGCACCACGTAGCAGGCGAAGCCGATGACCTGCGACACGCCGACGGCGGTCACGGCGCGCGCCACCGGGATGCCGGCGCGCTGCAGGAATCGGGTGTTGACGGCCAGGCCGCCGACGGCCGCCGGGGCGACGAGGCCGGCGAAGGCCGCGGCGACCTGCGCGGTGATGGTCCGGCCGACTGGGACGCGTTCCTTGACGCAACCCAGGAGGTTGAAGGCGGCGGCGACGTAGGTGAGTGCGGAGGCGACGGCGGCGCCGACGACCCAGCCCCAGGCCTGCCAGGTGTTGAGCTTGGGCACCTGGAAGCCGGTGAGCTGGGTGGCCAGGAGGTAGAAGGCGATGGCGCCGCCGACGACGCTGAGGAGAGTTCGAGGCCTGACCCGCTCCAGGCTGACCGGCTGGACGTCCGCCTCGGGGTGCAGGGCGACGATGCGGTCGCGGATGGCGCCGACGACGTCCTCGCGGTCGCCGGCGGCGCGGTGGCGTCGCAGGGCTTTGGTGGTGTCCTCGGAGAACAGGATCGGCTGCATGAGCGGGAGCAAGGAGGCGACGGTCGCGGGGCCGAGGGCGTCGACGGCTTCTTCGGTGGCGCGTCCGGGGCCGACGCGCAGGGCGATGGAGACGAGGAGTTCGGCGCCGTCGAGGCGGCAGAGCATGTCCTCGGCGGTGATCTCGCCGTAGCCGACGTCGGTGAGCCACAGGTGGCCGGCGGGGTCGAGGCGGAGGTGGTCGGTGGTGAGTTCGCGGTGCGCGAGCTGGCGGCTGCGCAGGTGCTGCCACAGGGCCCAGACACTGTGGTGGAGGGTGGGGGTCCAGGCGCGGTCGGGGAGGTCGGCCAGTCGCGGGGCGTCGAGGTGGTCGTAGGCGAGCAGGGCGGTGTCCTGGTCGATCTGCCGGGCCGAGCGCAGGCGCGGGGTGCGGATGCCGACGGCTTCGACGGACATGGCCATCAGGACTTCGCTTTCGACCGTGCGGCGCAGGGAGAAGAAGCTGCGGCGGCGGACCGGGCCGCGCAGGCGGATCCACTGCCAGAGGCGGGAGGCGAGGTAGGCGGCGCGTTGGCTTTGGTCGAGGACGGAGAGGTCGAGGGTTTGTTTGGGGTGGCGGGGGTTGCTGGCCGCGTTGTCGTGGCTGTTGGCGGTTACGGCGACGCGGAAGCGGCGCGCGCCGTCGGTGCCGGGTTCGAGGACGCGCACCGAGCCGGGGTGGGCGCGGAAGCCGTCATGGTCGAGCTCGGCGAGGATGCGCGCGATGCCGGGGCGGGTGTCGAGCACGCCGCGTAGGGAGATCCAGGCGGTGGCGACGATCTGGCCGAGCAGCGCCGACAGCAGCACCCCTGTGACGGAGTCCTGGCCGAGCAGCACGACGGCGAGCCCGCCGAGCGCGGCGGTGGTGAGGAAGAGCGTGCGGTACTGGCTGCGGCTGAACCCGAGCACGGTGACCACCGCGACGCCGACCGCGAGCTGAACCTGCATCGGCGTCGCGCCGCCGATGGCCTGCGCGACGGCGGAGTCCTGGAAGTGCGAGGTGATGACATTGACGCTGAACGCGGCGAGGTAGGCAACGGTCGCGGCGCCGACGGCATCGACGACCAGCACGGTCTCCCGCTTGATCAGGCGCTCCACAGCAAGGGCGACCGGCACGCCGATGACGGAGAGGAACGCCAGAACCTGCACCACGTTGAGCATGAAGCGGGGGAAGGCGGCAGCGCGGTGCAGGATCTCCTGGCGCAGGTCGCAGCCCGCACGGTGGCCCACGACGCCGGCCAGTGCCAGCAGGACCGCGAGGGCGATCGCACCGATGAGGCGGAGGCGGTCGGCGGGGAGGCGGATGCGGCGGTGGGGGTCGGGGACTTGCGGGGCGGGGGGCGCGTCGGGCGGAGGCGGCGGCGGGGCGCCGGCGACTGTGACACTGGCAGGAGCGATGGCAGCGGGCTCATTCGGCAGATGTGCTCCGGAGCAGCGCGCTGGAGTCGAGGCCTTGCGGCCAGCCGATGCGCCGATACCTGCGCCAGGGCCAGCCGCCGCACGCGCTCGCGAATCAGCACTAGCTCGCGCGAAGGCTTCTCTGCCAGCGCCATCCGGTTCTGCCCGGCGGTCGGCCGCCGCGCGCGCGCCCGAATCAGCGCCAGATCGGGCGAAGGCTCCCGCGCCAGCACCATGAGATCTCGCCTCGCGATCAGCGCCATCCGGTTCTGCCTGGCGGCCGGCCGCCGCTCGCGCGCCCAAATCAGCGCCAGATCGCGCGAAGGCTCCCGCACCAGCACCGTCAGGTCCCGCCTCGCGATCAGCGCCGACTCGCGTGGCAGCTCCCCGGCCAGCGCCATCCGGTTCTGCCTGGCTGCCAGCCACCGCGCGTGCCCCTGAGTTAGCACCAGATGGCGCGAAGGCTCCCGCACCAGCACCATCAGATCTCGCCTTGCGATCAGCGCCGACTCGCGTGGCAGCCCCCCGGCCAGCGCCATCCGGTTCTGCCTTGCGATCGACCGCCGCGCGCACCCCCGAATCAGCGCCAGATCGCGCGAAGGCTCCCGCGCCAGCACCATCAGATCTCGCCTTGCGATCAGCGCCGGCTCGCGTGGCGGCTGCCGACCCGGCGCCATCGGGTGCTGATTCGCGCTCAGCCACCCGCGCCCCCGCATCGTCCCCCTCAGGTTCGGCCGCGCCGGCCCGCGCGTCAGCCTTCAACGCCGGCTCGCCCCGGCGCGGTCGACGCGCGGCGCCGTCGCCAGACTCGCGCTGCGCCGAGGCAGGCCGCCGCCGTGCCGGTGAGGCAGGCTAGTGCGGCTGCGGTGCGTTCCCAGCGGGACAGCGACTGCGCGTGCAGGGTGCTGTGGCCCGTCGCGCAGGCCTGGGGGCCGGTGTCTCCTCCGCCGGCGTCGCGGGCGCATACCGTCGTCGTCAGCTGACGGTGGTGACCGCGGTGGACTGTGTCGGCCTGGGTCACGTGGTCCAGGGGCCTGGCTTCGAGGTGGCGTTCGGCGGCGCCGGTGGTCGTGATGCGGGCGGTGCCGTGGGCCGGGATTGCGAGGGTCCAGGTCAGGTGGCTGCCCGTACGGTGCGGGGTGGGGGTGCCGCCGGTGTAGTCCAGGTTGGCCGGGAGTTGCTGCGTGATCACAGCGTCGGGGACGGCGCGGTCGGTGGTGTTCCGGACCACGATCGCGTACGACACGTCCTGGCCGCCGTCGGCCCGGCCGCCGCCGGCCTGCACCGACAGCGCCACGGACAGCGGCGCCGCGTGCCCGCCGTCGCCGGGCGGGGACACCGGCGTGAGCAGGATGGCTGCCGCCGCCAGCCCGATCATCAGGCCTCCGAGTCTCGATCAGTGCCCGCTTTCCGAACCCCTCAGAAGTCGAACATCGCGCGGCGCGTGCCGCACCCGGGGCCGGGCCGCGGCTAGGCCGCCGGGGAGGATCGCCACCCGTTCGGCCCAGCCTCGCCTCCCGGCTGCGCGGGTGGGGGCTGACGAGAATGGGCCCCATGTGGCACGACATGTTCGTCACCGGCATCTCCTACGGCGAGAAGACCATCCGCACCGTGCTCATCTACGCCGCGATCGTGATCCTGCTGCGGCTGGCCGGGAAGCGGGAGCTGGCGCAGCTCAACACGCTGGACCTGTCGGTGGTGCTGCTGCTGTCGAACGTGGTGCAGAACGCGGTGATCGGCAACGACAACTCGCTGGTCGGCGGGGTGTACGGGGCGACGGTGCTGATCGCGGTGAACGCGCTGTTCGTGCGCCTGCAGGCGTACCTCAGCGACCGGACGCCGCGGTTCGAGCGCGTGCTGGAAGGCAGTCCCAGCGTGCTGATCCGGGACGGCAAGCTCCAGATCAAGACGCTGCGGCGGCTGGCGCTGCGGCCGGCGGACGTCATCGCCTCGTCGCGGAAGCAGGGGGCGGAGCACGTCCGGGACGTGCGGGAGATGGTGATCGCGCCGGGCGGCGGGATGCTGGTCGAGCTGAAGGAGGACCAGGAGGGGGCGGATCGGCGGGATGTGGAGAACATCCGTGCGGATCTGGCGCGGATTCAGGAGCGGCTGGACATGTTGCTGCTCCAGCGCGGGTCGTAGGACGGTAGGGCACGCGCGCCCCATCACCACCACCCGACCATCGGCCGAATCATCCGATCGGGGCACCGGGACCGCGGTGCTGGCGTGTCACGGCCGCCGGGCCGCACGTCGCCGGAAATCATGGTGGCCACTTCGGGCGCGCCGGCGGCGGGCTCGGTCGACAGGAGGTCGTGATGCATTCCGTGCTCGCCTCGGTGGTGGCCATGCACGGCGGCAGGTCGTGGTGGAACCGTCCGATGGTGTGGGCGTCGTTGGCCGCGATCGCCTCCGGTGGCTGGTTGGCTGTTCGGCGTTCGCAGAAGCGTGCGGAGCGGGAGGCCGCCGCCGATGAGGAGGCCGCCGCCGCGGCGCTGGTCGATGACCGCGATCGGATCGACGAGGCGATGAACCGGCTCGGGCGCGACTGGCAGCCGGGGAATCCGAGCAATCCGGGGTCGTAGTCGGGGCCAGAGTCGGGGCCGGAGCCAGGTCACACCTACGGCGCAGCCCCGCGCGCCCGGCGCACTGGCGCGTGATCACCTCGTCAGCGTGTCGTCGTTTCCCGCCCGCGACGACGTGCCGCCGACACGCAGCCGACACGCAAAGGAACCGCCGTGACCGCCACCACCCCGGAGAAGAAGAACGCCTCGCGTCCCAAGAACGGCGGCGCCAAGAACGGCACCCCGCGCAAGCGCGTCCCCTCCACCGTCAAGTCGGCGGGCGTCACCCGCACCACGATCAAGCGCTGGTCGTCGCTGAGCCCGTTCGAGCTCAAGGGCGAGCTGATCGAGCTGGCGGCCGACGCCCACAAGAAGTCCGCCGCGCAGCTGCTCAACGCCGGGCGCGGCAATCCCAACTGGATAGCCACCGGCCCCCGCGAGGCCTATCTGGCGCTCGGCGCGTTCGCGCTGGAGGAGTCGCGGCGGGTGTGGACCATGGACAACCTCGGCGGGATGCCGGAGGTGGCCGGGAGCGCGGTGCGGTTCGACCGCTTCTGCCTGTCGAACCCAGGCATGACCGGCGTGCGGCTGCTGCGCGACATGGTCGACTACGGCGTCACCAAGCTGAAGTTCGACGCCGACGCGTGGATCGGCGAGCTCACCGACGCCTGGATCGGCGACCACTACCCCGATCCGCCGCGCGTGCTGGACCACTGCCAGGAGGTCGTGCGCGCGTATCTGGCCGCGGAGATGTACGGCGGCAAGACGCCCGGCGCGGTCGACGTGTTCCCCACCGAGGGCGGCACGGCGGCGATGTGCTACCTGTTCGACACACTGGTCACCAACGGCATCCTGCACAAGGGCGACACCATCGCCCTGATGACGCCGATCTTCACCCCGTACATCGAGATCCCGGAGCTGGAACGCTACTCCTTCGACGTGGTCCAGGTGAAGGCGGACATGATGACCGAGGAGGGCGTCCACATGTGGCGCTATCCCGACTCCGAGGTCGACCGGCTGGCCGACCCGAAGGTCAAGGCCCTGATGCTGGTGAACCCGTCGAACCCGCCGTCGATGGCGCTGTCCGACCGGGTCCGCGACCGCATCGCGGGCATCGTCAGGACCAAGAACCCGAATCTGGCCATCATCACCGACGACGTCTACGGCACCTTCGTCCCCGGCTTCCGCTCGCTCGCCGCCACCTGCCCGCGCAACACCGCGCTGGTCTACTCCTGGTCCAAGCACTACGGCGCCACCGGGCACCGGCTCGGCGTGATCGCGGTGGCCGAGGACAACGTCTTCGACCAGCTGCTCGCCAAGCTGCCGAAGGCGAAGAAGGAGGAGCTGAACGAGCGTTACAGCTCCCTGACTCTGGACCCTGAGAAGACCCGCTTCATCGACCGGCTGGTCGCCGACAGCCGCGCGGTGGCGTTGAACCACACCGCCGGCCTGTCCACGCCGCAGCAGACGATGATGATGCTGTTCTCGCTGTTCGACCTGCTGCCCGAGGGCCAGGAGTACAAGGAGCTGCTGCGGACCATCGTGCACCGCCGGCTGGACCTGCTGATGGAGGGCATCGGCGTCCACCACATCAGCGACGACCCGGGGCGCGCCTGCTACTACGTCGAGCTCGACATCCTGGCGGAGGCCGAGGCTTTCGAGAGCAGGGAGTTCTCCGAGTACCTGGAGAAGAACTACGAGCCGACGGACGTGGTGTTCCGGCTGGCGCATCAGGCCTCTGTGGTGCTGCTGAACGGCGGCGGGTTCGACGGGCCGGAGTGGTCGGTGCGGGTGTCGCTGGCGAACCTGGACGACCTGGACTACCTGAAGATCGGGCACCATCTGCACTCGATCATGGAGGAGTACAAGGAAGAGTGGCTGAAGACGAAGAAGTGAGCTGAGGGCAGCTGGCGGGACGGACAGCAGCAGTGGCGGCGGCCGGCGGCGGAGGCACAAGATCCTTCGCAGCCGGCCGCTTGGCTATCCTTCTCGACCATGGCGACCGAACCGAGCGACTACGTCAAGCACCTCCCCATCGGCCAGGAGATCCCGTTCAACGCCGACGGCATCCCGGGGTGGGAGATCTTCCCCTTCGAAGGGGATCTGCGAGTGAAGAAACTCGAACCGCCGGTGCTCCCGGAGCCGGCGCGGAACGGTGCCCCGGGTGGGACGCCGTGCCAGCCGTGTTCGTGGCAGGACTCCGACTACATCTGGACCGACGAGCACTGGCGCCTTCGCACGTTCCCCGAAGCGGCGATCCCGGCGCTGGTGATGCTGGAGCCGCGCGAGCACTGCGACCTGGCCGACCTGCCGGCCGAGCGCGCCGCGGAACTCGGTGCGCTGTTCCAGCGGGTCGAGCGTGCGGTGCTCGGCCTCGGCGGGATCGCGCGGGTGCACGTGGCGCGCTTCGGCGACGGCGGCGACCATCTGCACTGGTGGTTCTCGGCACGTCCCGAGGGGATGCTGCAGATGCGCGGATCGTGCCTGCTGATCTGGGAGGACGTGCTGCCGAAGGTCGAGGCCGAGCGGTGGACCGAGACGAACCGGAGGATTGCCGCGGCCTTGGCGGCCGACGGCGGGACCGCGCATGTCTGAGCACGACGAGCAGAGATTCAGCGGGCCGGACCCTGGGCTGTGCGCGGTGTGCCGGCACGTTCACCGCAACGAAACCCGGAAGGGGACGGTCTACTGGCGGTGTACGCGCGCCGCGACCGATCCCCGGTTCCCGAAGTACCCGCGGCTGCCGGTGCTCACGTGCCCGGGCTTTGAGCCGGAACGTTCGGAGCCGGAACATGCGGAGCCGGCGCCAGACTAGAAGCCCGCACCACGAGCTCCGGCTGGAACACGAGCTCGCGGTGCACATGCTCCCCCGCCGCCGCGCCGCTCTCCTCCAGCAGGATCTCCGCGGCGGCCCGGCCCACGCGCGCCGCCGGGCGCCGGATCGAGGTCAGCGGCACCACGGCCGCCGCCGCGACCTCCAGGTCGTCGTAGCCGACGATCGCCACGTCCCGGGGCACCGACACGCCCGCGGCGAACAGGCCCTGGAGCATGCCCAGGGCGATCAGGTCGTTGCCGCAGAAGACGCCGGTCGGACGCTCCGGGAGGCCGAGCATGCGGGCCGCCGCGTCGCGTCCGGCGGCCACATCGCCCTGCGCGCAGCCGGGCAGGACGATCAGCTCCACGCCCGAGCCGCCACTGCTGCCGGTCTCGCTCACGTCACCGCCATTGCCGCCGACTCCGCCAGCGCCGCCACTTCCACTGCCCTCGCCGCCGCGACCGCCGCCGCCACCCGCGTCGCCACCCGCGTCGCCCGAACCACCCCCAGCCTCCGCGACCGCCAACCGAGCCCCCTCCAACCGGTCCCGATACTGCGGCAGCTCCATCGGCCCGGCGACATAAGCGATCCGCCGATGCCCGGCGGCGATCAGGTGCGCCACCGCCATCGCGCCGCCGGCGACGTCGTCGACCAGCACGCGGCAGCCGGTGCCGCCGGGTATGTCGCGGTCCACCAGCACGTAGGGGATCCGCGCGCGGCCGAACTGGGCCAGTGTCGCGCCGCTGACGTCGGCCGGGGTCACCAGGACGCCGCGGACCCGCTGTCGTGCCAGCATCGCCAGGTGCGTGGCCTCGCTGGCGGCGCTGGAGGCGCTGTCCATCACCAGGACGCCGAGGTCCGCCGCGCGCGCCGCGCTCTCGGCGCCGCGCAGCACGCCGACGAAGAACGGGTCCGCCAGGTCCAGGGCGAGCAGCACCAGCACCTGGCTGCTGCCGGCGCGGAGCAGCCGGGCGCTCTCGCTGCGCACGAAGCCCAGCTCCGCGATCGCCGCCTGCACCCGGGCGCGGGTGCCCGGGGCCACCGCGTCGGGGCGGTTCAGCACGTTCGACACTGTGCCGACCGACACCCCGGCCAGCTGGGCCACATCCCGCATGCCCGCGCTCTTCGTCACGCACGCCCCTTGTATCCCGGTCCGCCCCGTGGCCGTGCCGAGGAGGCTAAACGGCCGCACTCGGCGGAGTCAACATGCTGTTTCGAGCACCGTACCGGGCGGTCTAGACCGCCTGTGCTTCTTATGGCACAGTCGGAACCGGGACGGCCACGGGTCCGCCGCGGGCCGTCAGGGGGCGCCTGTCCCGTTGGAACGTTTCAAGGACCGGCGGCGGTGGAGCCTGCGCCGTGCGCCGTACCCTTCGCATCGTTATGGTTGCGCTTCAAGGTAAACCCTTGACGTCGGATTATCCGGGTTCTAAGTTCCACGCAACGTGGAATTGAAACGTTCCACCCGGCAGGCGAGAGGCGACACCCACCATGACCGACGAGGCGCTGGTCCTCGGGCTCGACGTCGGCGGAACGTCGACGCGGGTCCTGGCGGTCACGCCGCGCGGGGTCAGACGGGGTGCCGGCCGCGCCTCCGGCGGCAATCCGACGGGCCTGGGTCCCGAGCGGGCCGCGGTCGCCCTGGCCGAGGCCGTCGAACAGGCCCTGACCGGCCTGAACCCGGCGGACGTCCGGCACGTCGTGCTCGGTCTGGCCGGCGGCGGGGTCCTGCCCTCCGGCGCGGACCTGCCCGGCGGCGAGGCGTTCGCCCGGGTCTGGGACAGCGTCGGCGTCACCTGTCCGGTCGACTACGAGCCGGACGCGCTGATCGCGTTCGTGGCCGGCACCGACGCGCCCGAGGGCTCGCTGGTGCTCTCCGGCACCGGCGCGGTGGCGATCGCGGTGAAGGACCGCGCGATGGCCGAGCGCTCCGACGGCCACGGCTGGCTGCTCGGGGACCGCGGCTCCGGCTTCTGGCTGGGACGGCGGATGGTCTTGGCGGCGATGGCGGCCCTGGACGGCGACGGCCCGGAGACCGCGCTGACCGGCCTCGTGATCGAATCGTTGCGGTTGCGCGACCCCGGGCCGGGCAATGATTCAGCGGCCACGACCCCGACGACCCCACCGCCCCCGCCGCCGACCGCCCGCGACCTGGTCGCCGCCGTCATGGCCGAACCCCCGACGGCGCTGGCGCGCCTGGCCCCGCTGCTGTCCACGGCCTGCGCGGACGGCGACCCGGTGGCCGAGGCGATCGCCGACCGCGCCGCCGAGCACCTGGCCGCGACGCTGTCCACGGTGCGCGGTCCGGACACCGCGACGCCGATCGTCCTGGCGGGCAGCGTCCTGACCAATCCGACACCGGTCGCCGAGCGCGTGCGACGGATACTGCGCGAGCGCTGGCCGGACGCCGAAGTGGTCCCGGCGCTGGACGGCGCGGCGGCCGCCGCGTGGCTGGCCCTGGCCCGGATCGGGCCGGTGCCGACCCCGGAGATCCGTGAGCGATTGTTTTCGATACCTACCGCCAGCTAGCAAAATCTCATAACCTACCGAGCAAACCGAGCAAGCACGGAGCACGATCGAGCACCACGCACACCGCAGCACGCACCACCGAGCACCACGCAGCACCACCGAGCAGCACCGAGCAGCACCGAGCAGCACCGAGCACTACCCGCGTCACCAGCGCAGCACCGTACGGCCTCGCACTCGCATCACCTGAGCACACCGCACGAGCGCACCTCCCTCACGAGCCGGAACCCCCCGGCGCACCGCTTCTCGTCGATCAGGAGAACCACAGTGTCAGAACACGGTTTGCCCGCCGACGTCTCCCGCCGGCAGATGTTGGTCCGCTCGGCCGCGATCGCGGCCATGGTCGGCCCCGGCTCGGCCCTGGCAGCCGGGTGCGCGGCCGGCAGCGGCAGCAGCCCCAAGAGCAACAGCGGCACCTCCACCGGGGCCAACTCCTCGGACCCCAAGAACCCGTTCGGGGTGAAGGCCTCCGACCCGCTGGACGTCTACATCTTCAAGGGCGGCTACGGCGACGACTACGCCAAGTCCTTCGAGTCGATGTACTCCCAGAAGTTCTCCGGCTCCCAGGTCTCGCACCACAGCGGCCAGAACCTCACCGGCGACCTGCAGCCGCGGTTCAACGCCGGCAGCCCGCCGGACGTCATCGACGACTCCGGCGCCCAGCAGCTGAAGCTGGACGTGCTGAACTCCAGCGGCCAGCTGACCAACCTCGACCAGCTCCTGAAGGCACCGTCGATCGACGACCCGAGCAAGACGGTCAAGGACACCCTGCTGGCCGGCACCGTCGAGATGGGCCTGCTCGGACAGAGCATGTTCTCGCTGAACTACGCGTTCACCGTCTTCGGCCTGTGGTACTCCAGCACGCTGTTCAAGAAGAACAACTGGCAGATCCCCACCACGTGGGACGACTTCATGACGCTGTGCGCGACCATCAAGGCCAGCGGCATGGCCCCGTTCGCACACCAGGGCAAATACCCCTACTACATGATGGTCCCGCTGATGGACATGGTCGCCAAGAACGGCGGCCCGGACGCGCAGACCGCCATCGACAACCTGGAGCCCAACGCCTGGAAGTCCGACGCGGTCAAGAACAGCGTCGAGGCCATCTACATGCTGGTGGACAAGGGCTACATGCTCCCGGGTACCGAGGGCCTGACGCACATCCAGTCCCAGACGCTGTGGAACCAGAACAAGGCCGCGGTCATCCCCTGCGGCTCGTGGCTGGAGAACGAGCAGCTGAAGGCCACGCCGGCGGACTTCGGCATGGCGGTGTTCGCCATGCCCTCGCTGTCCGGCGACAAGATGGCGCAGACCGCCATCCGGGCCGGCGCCGGCGAGCCGTTCATCGTGCCGAGCAAGGCCAAGAACAAGGCCGGCGGCCTGGAGTTCCTGCGCATCATGTGCTCCAAGGCCGGCGGGGCTTCCTTCGCGCAGAACGCGAACTCGCTGTCGGTGGTGAAGGACTCGATCACCCCGGACATCTCCGCCAAGCTCAAGCCCGGCACCAAGTCCAGCAACGACCTCTACCAGGCCGCCAACGGCCAGATCATCTCCTGGTACTACCTCAACTGGTACTCCCAGATGGAGAAGGACCTGGAGGACGCGATGGGCCAGCTGATGGCCAACAAGATCAAGCCGGCCGAGTTCATCACCCGCGCGCAGACCGCGGCCGACAAGTGCGCCGCCGACTCCTCGGTGCAGAAGTTCAAGCGGCCGACCACAACCTCCTGACCCGACCGGCCCCACCGGCCCCGACCACGCCGTGGACGCCGCCCCCGTCCGGCGTCCACGGCCCGTCCCAGTCCCACCCTCCCCTCTTCCTGCCCGGGAGCACGCGCCATGCGGCTGCGCAAAAAGACCAGAGAGCGGCTGTTCATCGCCTCGTTCCTCGCGGGGCCGCTCGCGGTCTATTTGGTCTTCGTCATCTGGCCCTACATCGAGACCTTCGGCTACTCCCTGACGGAGTGGAGCGGCGTCGCACCGCCGACCAAGACGGTCTGGTTCAAGAACTACGTGGACCTGTTCCACGACTCGGTCTTCCTCAAGGCCCTGGGCCACAACATGATCATCCTGATCGTGTTCCCCACGGTGACCATCGTGCTGGCGATGTTCTTCGCGTTCATGCTGAACGTCGGCGGACGCCGCGGCGGCCTCGGCGGCGTGAAGGGCATCCGGGGCTCGGCCTTCTTCCGGATCATCTTCTTCTTCCCGCAGGTGCTCTCGGTCGCGATCATCGTGATCCTGTTCCAGGCCGCCTACGAGTCCAACAGCGTCGGCCTGTTCAACGCCATCGTCATCAAACTCGGGCTGACCGACGCGAACCATCCGTGGGAGTTCCTGAACTCCCCCACGTTCGTGCTCTGGTGCATCATGTTCATCCTGGTCTGGCAGTGGGTCGGCTTCTACCTGGTGCTGTTCTCGGCGGCCATGCAGCAGATCCCCCGGGACTACTACGAGGCGGCCCTGCTGGACGGTGCCGGACGCACGCAGACGTACTTCAAGGTCACGATGCCGCTGCTGTGGGACTCGGTGCAGACCGCGTGGGTGTATCTGGCGGTCGCCGCGATGGACGCCTTCGCCCTGGTGGCCACCCTGACCCCGGGCTCCAGCTTCGGCGGTGGCCCGGACGAGCACGGCGAAGTGCTGGCGACGTACCTGATGCGCAACTTCCAGGTGCTGGGCAAGGCCGGGTACGCCTGCGCGATGGGCGTCGTCATCTTCTTCATCACCCTCATCCTTTCGCTCGTCGTCCTGCGCGCCACGCGCCGCGAGCGCCTCGAATACTGAGCGCGGAGGAAAAGACGACATGGCAGCCGATATGACGCAGACGCCGCCAGCGGCACCGGGCGCGGGCACGCCGATCGGGAAGCCCGGCGGCAGCGGGCCCGGCACCGAGCGCTCCCGGCGCTTCGGGGAGACCGGCGCGACGCTGAACGTGTTCGGGACCGGATTCATGGTGATCTGGGGGATCATGGTCCTGGGCCCGGTGCTGTGGGTGGTGCTCGGGGCGTTCAAGAACACCGGTGAACTCAACGGCAGCGCGTGGTCCTGGCCGCACCACTGGTCGTTCGACGCGTTCTCGCGCGCCTGGCACACCGGGATCAGCACGTACCTGAAGGACACGGTCATCGTGCTGGTGTTCTCGGTGTCGCTGACGATGCTGTTCGGAGCGATGGCGGCGTACGTGCTGGCACGGTTCGAGTTCCGCGGCAACCGCTTCATCTACTACCTGTTCGTCAGCGGCGTGATGCTGCCGGTGTACCTGGCGCTAGTGCCGCTGTTCTTCCAGGTGAGCAAGCTGCACATGCTGAACACGTACCAGGGGCTGATCCTGGTGTACGTCGCGTTCTCGATGCCGTTCACCGTGTTCTTCCTGCACGCGTTCTTCCGCACCCTGCCCTCGGCGGTGTTCGAAGCCGCGCTGATCGACGGCGCGTCGCACACGCGGGCGTTCTTCCAGGTGATGCTGCCGATGGCCAAGCCGGGCCTGATCAGCGTGGGCATCTTCAACATCCTGGGGCAGTGGAACCAGTACCTGCTGCCGGTGGTGCTGATGCAGTCGCAGCACGGCGAGGCCCCGCACTACATGCTGTCGCAGGGCCTGGTGTCGCTGATGGTGGCGCAGGGGTACAGCGGCGACTTCCCGGCGCTGTTCGCGGGGATGACGATCGCGATGCTGCCGGTGATGGCGGTGTACCTGTCGTTCCAGCGGCAGGTGCAGGCGGGGCTGACGGCGGGGACGCTGAAGTAACGCCCGGGGCGGAGCCCCGGCCAGCGTCCTCAGTGCCCGCGAAAGGCCTCCTCCAACCACCAGGAAGCCTGATCCGCGGCCACCTTCGCATCAAGCAGCAGCGGCCGATCGCGCGGACCGGCCAACCAAGGTGCCAGGACCTTGAGATCCCCCGGGGTGCGAACCGTGGCCGCCTCGCACCCGAACCCCCGGGCGATCGCGGCGATGTCGGTGTCGGGGAAGGTGACGGTAGCCAGGTCGTCGCCGTGCGGCCCGAAGTGGTGGACCTCAGCTCCGTACGCGGCGTCGTTGTAGACCACGATCAGCAGCCCCAGCCGTTCGCGCACCGCCGTCTCCAGCTCGGTGACCGACATCAGCGCGCCGCCATCGCCGAGGGCCGCGACGGTCAGGCGGTCCGGACGCGCCAGCGCGGCACCGATCGCGGTCGCCAGGCCGAGGCCGATGGACTGGTAGGCCTGGGTGAAGACCAGGCCTTCGGCGTCGGGCACGTCGAGGTACATCACCGGGTAGCCCATGAAGTTCCCGGAGTCGACGGCCACCGTGCGCTCGGTGGGAAGCAGGGTGTTGAGTTCCGCCGAGAGCACGCGCGGGTCGATCCGGTCGGCGGTGGAGCGGTCGGTGAAGGGGATCAGCGGCCAGCGGCCCTCGGTGCGTACCAGGTCGGCGATCTCCCGCGAGCGGTAGCCGCGCTTGCTGGGCACGCGGTCGGTGACCTGGCGTGCGGTGTCGGCGGCGTCCCCGACCACGCCGAGGTCGACGCGCCGGTGCCGGCCCAGCGCGTCCTGCTCGGTGTCGACCTGCGCGACCTTGGCGTCGGGGGCGATGAGCGTGCCGTGGCGCAGCGTCCACATGTTCAGGCCGCAGCCCCAGCCGACGATGAGGTCCGCGGACCGGATCAGATCCGCGGCCAGCGGCGTGGCGAAACCGCCGCTGACGTCGAGGTCGAACGCCTCGCCGCGGAACAGGCCGCGGGCGGCCGCCGAGGTGGCCAGCAGCGCGCCGGACCGCTCGGCCAGCGTGGCGATGGCTTCGCCGGCGTCGGCCAGCCGTGCCCCGCGTCCGGCGATGAACACCGGCCGGTCGGCCTCGGCCATGAGCGCGGCGAGGGCGGAGATGTCGTCCTCGCGCGGGTGCACCGTGCTCCCGCCGGCCAGCAGACCGAAGCGGTTGCCGGCCTCCACACGCTGCTGCTGCACGTCCAGCGGCAGGTTGAGGATGACGGTCCGGCGCTCGGACTGCGCGGTGGCGACGGCGGTGAGCGTGTCGGCCCGCGCCGACCTGGCGCTGTTGACGCGGCGCGGCAGCGCGCCGACGGCCCGCGCGAGCGCGTTCTGGTCGACCCAGAAGTTCGACAGCCGCGACGTGGCCTCGGCGGCCAGGACGACCAGCGGCGTGCGGCTCTTGGCGGCCTCGGCGATACCGGTCATGGCATTGGTGAGCCCGGGGCCCTGGTGCACGGAGAGCACCCCGAGCCGGCCGCTGACGCGCGCGTAGGCGTCGGCCATCGTGGCCGCACCCCCCTCATGCCGCGCGGCGACGAAGCGCGCCCCGGCACCGACCAGGGCGTTGGTGACATGGAAGTTGCCGCTGCCGACCACGCCGAAGACCACATCGGCGCCGGCTTCGCGCAGGGTCTTGCCGACTTCGGAGGCGACGGTCTCTTCTGCGGACATGAGTCCTCCGATCGCTCGGGACGCGGCAGGTTCCTACCCGCCGCGGCACGCTTCACAACGAGAAGTGGGGATCGCGGCGGGGGGCGCGCGGCGGTGCGCGTACGCCGCTGGGCTCGCGCTGAGCGACGCATCGCCGAGCAGCCGCACTGCCGCCGACGAATCGGCACTTGCCACGGCAGCCGAGAAGGCACGCGCAGCCGCGCATCGCTCACAAGCTGAGCCGCCAGTGATCGTGCCCGGGCCGGCACATCATGCAGTCGCGCATGCCTCGTAGGCCGCACCGCCAGCCGCGCGCCACCTGGCACCAGCCGACTTGCCGGCGCTGGCGCATCGCACACTCGCGCCGACGCTTGCCGCAGCACCACGCACACCCGCGCATCCTTCGCGCGCCACTCAGCTAGCGGTCTTGCCGACGCCGGCGCATCGCACACTCGCGCCGACGCCTGCCGCAGCACCACGCACACCCACGCATGCCTCGCAGGCCGCACCGCCAGCCGCGCGCGACCTGGCACCAGCCGACTTGCCGGCGCTGGCGCATCGCACACTCGCGCCGACGCCTGCCGCAGCACCACGCACACCCACGCATCCCTCGCGGGCCACTCAGCTAGCGGTCTCGCCGACGCCGGCGCATCGCACACTCGCGCCGCTGTCAGCCGAAGCCGCGCATCCGACCGCGCCTCCCCCGCCGCGGCCGCGAACCGACCCCCGCGCCGGCCCCTCACGCCTCCCGCTCGACGAGCGCGAGCACGCGGGCCGGGCTGCCGGAGCCGTGCACGATCGGCAGGGGTGCCGCGATCAGGAGGGCGCCGCGCGTCGGCAGGCGGTCCAGGTTGCGGAGCTGCGTCAGGCCGTACTTGCCGGCGCCGAGCATGTACGAGTGGCAGGGGAACGGTGGGTCGAAGCTGTGCGCGGTGCCTGCGTCCGTACCGACGGTCTCCACGCCGATGCCCTGCAGGGGCGTCTGCTCGGCGAGCCATTTGGCGCACTCGGGTGAGATGCCGGGGGTGTGCGGCCCGGTCTCGTTCGCGTTGAGGAAGGCGGCCTGGTCAGCTGCTCGGGCGTCCCAGCCGGTGCGGTAGAGGAGCCAGCCGCCGGCCGGCAGCGGGCCGTGCTTGGCCTCCCACTCCTGGACGTCCTCGATCCGCAGGAGGTGGTCGGGGTCCTGGGCGGCGCTTCCGGAGGCGTCGAGGACCACCGCGGGGCCGATCAGGCGGCTCGGCGCGACCTGGGAGACGTCCTCGCCGTCGCGGCCGGTGATCCAGTGGACCGGGGCGTCGAAGTGGGTGCCGACGTGTTCGCCGGTGACGATGTCGTTCCAGTACCAGGCGGGGCCGCGCTCGTCGTAGTGGCTGATCTCGCGGAGCGAGAACTGGACCGTGTTGGCGAAGGGCTCGGGGAGTTGCAGGATCGGCGTCTCGTGCGACAGCGGCGCGGTGAGGTCGACCACCTCGATCGTCCCGGTGGCGACCGCCTCGGCCAGCTGGGCCAGCAGCGTCATACCGTGCACCGTACTCCCGGCACGGCGGCTCGTCAGCCGCAGCGGCGCGCTCTTTCCCCGCCCCGCGAGGATTCTGACGGATACTGAAGCGTATGAGCACAAGGCGGACGATTCTCCGGGGCGGCATCGCGGCACTGGGAGCGGCGGCGGTCACGGCCGCTTGTGACTCCTCGCACGGCAACGTCGGGGGCGCGGCGACGAGCACGCCGGCGACCGGGACGACCGGCACTACAGGAGCGACAGGAGCGACCGGCACGGCGACGACGTCCGGATCGACAGCCGGATCCCCGTCCGGATCCCCCTCCGGATCGACATCATCCAGCGCCACGTCGAGCACGCCGCCGTCATCGGCACCGTCCTCGTCGTCCGCGAAGCCGACCCCCGCCGCCCTCTGGACGCCGGGCCCCGGCGAACTCGACCCCGACGTCAAAGCCGTCGCCGTCGAGCACATCACCGCCCAGCTGAACCGCCCCGACCTCCAGATCTTCGACGCGCAGTACGGCGGCCTGCTCGACAGCTCCGCGAGCGTCCTGGTCGTCACCAGCGTCGCCACCTACGACGTCCGCCTCGTCCAGGCCAGCCCGCGCTGGCAGGTCACGCAGGTGAACCCCTCGAACCCCGGCCCGCCGACCGCGACCCCGAGCGCCGCCGCCCAGGCCCTGCTCGCCTCCTCGCGCGTGAGCCTGCCGCCGGCCGGGCTGGCCGACGTCCGCAGCGGCCAGGTGCACGACAGTGTCCTGACCGTGCTGCTCGAACTGGCCCAGGACCACGAGCTGACCGTCAGCGTGGTGCGCTCCGGCCACCCCATCGACGTCTTCGGCACCACCCGGCCGTCCGACCATCCGCGCGGCCGGGCGGTTGACGTATGGCGAATTGACGGCAACGCTGTCGTGAACCCCGCCACTCCGACCGCACTCGTCGACAACCTGATGCGCCGGGCCGCGGCGCTCGGCTCCTACAACGTCGGCGGCCCCCGACAGCTCTCGGGCCCGCAGTTCTTCAGCGACCGGACCCATCACGACCACGTGCACATGGGATTCACCACATGAACCGCATGACCCGTATGAGCTTCCTGACATCCCTGAAAGACCAGGCCGACGCACTCTCCGCCCTGGAACCGGCGGTCCGCGACGACGCGCCCGACGCCGTCCACCAGATGCGCGTCGCGGCCCGCACCCTGCGCGCGAACCTGCGCACGTTCGAAGACGTGCTCCCCGGCGGCAAACGGCACGCCGCACTGATCGAGGAACTCGGCTGGCTCGGGGACGCGCTGGGACCCGCGCGCGAGGCCGAAGTGCTGGAAGCCCAGGTCCTCGGCCTCCTGAATCGGACGCCGCCGGAGCACGTCCTGGGCCCGGTGCGGACCCGTGTCGAAGCCGTCTTCGCGCTGGAGCGGGAATCAGCACTCGGACTCGTCACCGAGGCCATGGACTCCCCGCGCTATCGCAGGCTCCTGAAGCACCTCGACGCCTACTTCGCAGCCGTGCAGCCCGACCAGGACCCCGACCTCTCGCGCCTGCACCGCCGCGTCCGCACCAGGATGCGGCACGCGCTCCCGATGCCCCCCGGCGCCGACCGCGACACCGCGATGCACGAGGCCCGCAAGGCCGCACGCCGGGCCCGCTACGCCGGCGACGCGCTGGGCCTGCCGACCAAACCCATCAAAGCCCTGCAGGACGTGCTCGGCGACGAACACGACCGCGTGGTCACCGCCTCGGCGCTCACCGACCTGGCCGCCGGTGCGCACCAGGCCGGGGAGAACGCGTTCACGTACGGCGTGCTGCTCGGGCTCGTGCGCTGTGACTCGCGGGACTTCGACCGGAACGTGCGGAAGGCCTGGAAGGCGGCCCGGCCGAGTCTTCGATAGCCCGCGGCGATCCGAGGCGTACGCGCGAATATCCGCGCTCGACGATCTTCGGCAAACGCCGGGCGACGTGCACGGAACGTATCCGAGTCCTGACAGGTGAACCTTTGCGGACGCGGCCGATATACAGGGATTGCCCTGTAGCGAAGGCCCGCATTCGGCGTCACAGTGACGGTGACCACCTTCCCCCACGACCTGGAGGTTCCATGACCCCCCAGCGCCGTCTCGGCCTGTCCTGGACGAAACGCCTCGCCGTGGCCGTCGCCGCCACCGCGTCCGCCGTCACCGTCACCGTCATCGCCAGCCCCGCCGCGAACGCGACGGTGTACAACTCCTGCACGATCTCCGGCTGCTCGGACGCGGCGTCGGCCAACTCGATCTGGTCGTCGATGAACTACCCGAGCTCGCGGGGCTGGTACGACTGGCCCGACGGCGAGTGCAACTACGCCGGCGGCACCTACTACAACGACGACGGCCAGCTGCCCTCCGGCGACAGCTTCCAGGAGTTCGACGTCTACCCGCGTTCCTGCGGCGCGCACCGCGACGCGGTCCGGATCGTCGTGGACATGAACACCGGTCAGGTGTGGTACTCGCCGGACCACTACGCCGACTTCTACGTGCTGTCCTAATCACCGCGGACGCCGCGTAGTCTGCGCCGCCGCCGAGGGACGGCGGCGGCGCAGCCCCTTCCGCCATCAGGGGCCGACGAAGGTCCACCAGAGGTTGACCGAGTTCCACTGCGTCCAGCGGCCGCCGTTCACGCTCTGCGTGTCGCCCATCTGCGCCGGATTCCCCTGGCCCCGAGCGAAGACCTGCATGGTCTTGGCACCAGTGCTGTAGGCGATGCTCGGATCCCCGCCGAGCTTCCAGAAGTTGTTCAGCTCGGCCCAGTTCGACCACGGCCACGACGCACCGGGAACGTAGGTACTCACGCCGACGGTGCCGTCGTTACCCCGACCGAACACCGAGACCTCGCCGGTGTCGGGGTTGTAGGCGGCGTGCGGGTCGCCGGCGAAGGTCCAGGTCTGATTGACCTGATTCCACTGCGACCACCGGCCACCGTTGACACTCTGCGTGAATCCGATCTCGCCGGTGTTGCCACGCGCGAAGACCGTCATGGTCTTGCTGGTGGGGTTGTAGGCGATGGTCGGATCGCCGGCGAGCTTCCAGTAGTTGTTCAGCTCGGTCCAGTTCGACCACGGCCACGACGCACCGGGGATATAGGTGCTCACGCCGGTGGAGCCGTCGTTGCCCCGGGCGAACACCGACACCTGCTTCGTGTCCGGGTTGTAGATCGCGTGCGGGTCACCGGCGAACGTCCAGGACTGGTTCACATCAGTCCACTGCGACCACCTACCGCCGTTGACGCTCTGGATGAAGCCCACATGACCGCCGCTTCCCCGAGCGAAGACGTACATGGTCTGCGTAGTGGGGTTGTACGCCGCGCTCGGATCACCCGCGAGCTTCCAGTAGTTGTTCATCTCGGTCCAGGGCGTCCAACCCGACGCGCCATCGGCCCGCGTACTGACCCCCATCGACCCGTCGGTACCCCGAGCGAACACCATCGTGGTCTTGCTGTCCGGGTTGTAGATCGCGGTGGGCTTCGCCGTGGTCGGGAACAGCCACATGTTGCTGACCTCGGCCCAGTTCGGCCAGTTGACGCCGGCCCCGGTGGTGTACCCGATCTTGCCGGTACTTCCCATGCCGAACACCGTCGTGGCGTTGGTGTTCGGGTCGTACACCGACCAGCCGCTGTCGCTGTCCGTCGTGTACGAACCGCCAGCCGACGAGCTCACCTGGACGTCGAGGTAGTCGCCGTCGATGTTGAGCGTCACGCCGCCGTACGTCTCGTCGTGGCCCTCGGTGTACTGGTGGACGCGCTGGTGGTTGGGCCAGTCCCCGCTGGGGATCGCCGGATCGGAGACGGTGTTGCCGCCGCTGCCGGGGATGCTGGCGAAGTCGAGGACGTCCGGCATGGTGTACGAGGTGTAGTTGTTGACCAGATCCGCGACAGTACTGGCCATGCTTCCGTAGACGCCGGCCAGGAAGCCGTGGGCGTGGAGTTCCTGCGTCCAGGCGGCTTCGAACCCGACCACCAACGACGTGTTGGAGCCGCCGTTCGCATAGGCCTCCATGTCGTAGGTGATCTCGATGCCCGCGGGGAAGCCGAGCGAGACCGCGTCGTTGATGGCGTCGTCCGCGGCGGCCGTGCCTTGACTCGCGGAAGTGATGGTCGCGCAGCCGCAGGTGTTGCCCGGCCCCTGCAAGCCGACGTAGAGAGGCAGGAACCGCCATCCCGCATCAGCCTGCTGAGAGACCCAGCCCGACGTGAGGTTCGGCTGCGAGCAGGTGCGGTTGGCGCCGCCGATGTAGATGCCGACGGCAGAGTAGGGCGACGAGCTCTTCCAGGCGCTCATCGACGACGAGTCCGGTGCGCCGCAGGCGTCGAAACCCTGGCCGGTGAAGTTGGTGCTGCCGGAGACGACGGCAGCGGCGCCGACCTTCGCCGCGGAGCTCATCGGTGCGGTCGCCGGAGCAGCTGCGGCCGTTTGCGACGGCACCGGCAGCGCGGCACTGGTGAGAATCGACCGTGCCAGGGGCCGGTCGCCGTTGTAGGTGACCGTGGCTTGGAAGCCGTTCCCCGTCGCGTCGAACTCGCGCGCGACAGAGTTCTCCGTCGTGCGAGCCGGTGCCGTGGACGCGGCAGACGGCTGGATCAGCACCGCCTCCGTACGTCCGACGACCCGGGTGGGACAGTCTTGACGGCTGCCCGGCGTTCCCAGATAGACGGCGTGCTGATCGAAACGAACGCAGGCCGACGGCGATTCGCCGAGGTCTATGACCGGCCACGCCGCCGGGACGGTGAACTGCCGACCCAGGTAGCTGACGGTCTGGGTGGTGCCGGTGCCGATGGTGCCGGCCTGGGTGCCGGCCTGAGTGCCGGCCTGTGGCGAAGTCGCCGCCCGCGCGGCCGTGCCGCCGATCGTGGTCACCGAGAACATCGCACAGGCGGCGGCAAGAACAGCAGCGTGTTTGCTGCGTGGAATCATGCTCCTCGATCCTCACTCTTGGTGGTTCGGAAGGGACATGACGCGCGAAGCCCCTGGCCGTATCGCCCGCCAGGGGCTTCGCGCGTTCAGTACTTCGTGCGCTTATCCGAGGTCACCGGCCATCAGGGGCCGACGAAGGTCCACCAGAGGTTGACCGAGTTCCACTGCGTCCAGCGGCCGCCGTTCACGCTCTGCGTGTCGCCCATCTGCGCCGGATTCCCCTGGCCGCGTGCGAAGACCTGCATGGTCTTGGCACCAGTGCTGTAGGCGATGGTCGGATCCCCGCCGAGCTTCCAATAGTTGTTCAGCTCGCTCCAGTTCGACCACGGCCACGACGCACCCGGGATATAGGTGCTCACGCCCATGGATCCGTCGTTGCCCCGGGCGAACACCGACACCTGCTTCGTGTCCGGGTTGTAGGCGGCGTGCGGGTCGCCGGCGAAGGTCCAGGACTGGTTCACATCAGTCCACTGCGACCACCTGCCGCCGTTGACGCTCTGCGTGAAGCCCACGTGACCGCCGCTTCCCCGGGCGAAGACGTACATGGTCTGCGTAGTGGGGTTGTACGCCGCGCTCGGATCGCCGGCGAGCTTCCAGTAGTTGTTCAGCTCGGTCCAGTTCGACCACGGCCACGACGCACCCGGGATGTAGGTGCTCACGCCGGTGGAGCCGTCGTTGCCCCGGGCGAACACCGACACCTGCTTCGTGTCCGGGTTGTAGATCGCGTGCGGGTCACCGGCGAAGGTCCAGGACTGGTTCACATCAGTCCACTGCGACCACCTACCGCCGTTGACGCTCTGGATGAAGCCCACATGACCGCCGCTTCCCCGAGCGAAGACGTACATGGTCTGCGTAGTGGGGTTGTACGCCGCGCTCGGATCCCCGGCCAGCTTCCAGTAGTTGTTCATCTCGGTCCAGGGCGTCCAGCCGGACGCCCCGTCGGCACGCGTGCTGACCCCCATCGACCCGTCGGTACCCCGAGCGAACACGAACGTGGTCTTGCTGTCCGGGTTGTAGACCGCCGTGGGCTTCGCCGTGGTCGGGAACAGCCACATGTTGCTGACCTCGGACCAGTTGGGCCAGTTCGTGCCGGCGCCGGTGGTGTAGCCGATCCGGCCGTTGGCCCCCATGCCGAAGACCGTCGTGGCGTTGGTGTTCGGGTCGTACACCGACCAGCCGCTGTCGCTGTCCGGCGTGGGGGCGGAGGGGGGCTGCGCCAGGTTGTTGTAGCGCAGGCCGACGTAGCCGGAGGTGGGCCAGCCCTCAAGGGTGTCCGAGTAGATGTTGGCGGTGCTGGTGGCGGGGCCGTGGGCGACGGTGCCGGGGTGTGATTCGGCGTAGTAGTTGAAGTCGCCGGTGGCCTTGTCGGTCCAACTGTCGAACAGCCAGATGTGCTGGTGCGGATAGGCCATGGCATCGCCCTGCTGCAGGTTGGTGAAACTGCCGATGCCGTAGTCGTAGGTGGTGTTCGGGCTGCCGTCGACATTGGTGAAGTCGAGCGGAGCGGGGTCGGTGACAACCAGGCTGTCGCTCAGGTGCCAGGCCATCGAGACGTAGCCCGAGCAGTCCGTGCGGTACTGCCGGCCCTCGGGATCCGGCGCCGAAGCGTTCTGGTTGTAGGGGACTGCGTTGTCCACCCAGAGCTGCGCGCGGCTCATCATCTCGGCGGAGGTGATCGGCCCGCCGACGATGCTGGTGGCGTGCGCCGCGGGCACCAGGCTCACCATCGAGGCGACGATCCCGGCGGCGATGATCGGGACGATCCCGCGCCGGGTCTTGGGAATGTGCATGGCTTCCTTTCTTCGTGTGTCGGAGCAATGTGCTGACAGGTGCTGCTTCAGCTGGCGACGGAGGTCGACAGCATCGCGAGGACGGCAGGATCGCCGGCCGGGTCATAGGGGTTCGGGGGGTTGGCGCCGAACTCGGTGAAGCTCGCGAGGATCACAGTCGGGCCGCGCTGGACCAGGTAGTAGTGGTTGGCCTGGGGGCCGGCGGCGGACTGCCCGGCGACCCCGGTCCAGCGCCGCGACCAGGACTGCGCCTGCGCGGCGGTGGCTGTCGTGGTGACCACCGCGTCCTGCGGCACGCCGGCGGTGCGCTGCAGGTCACGTGTGGTCTGCGTGCACGCGTTCAGGCCGACGGCGATGGCCGAGTACTGCTGCGCGGCGCTCTGGGCGTCGCCGAACCCGAAGATGTCCTCCTGGGCCGGGGTGTTCTGCGCACTGACGTATCCCTGTTCGTGCCAGGCGACGGCGCCGTGCACCTTGGCGCACTCGACGATGCCGATGTCCCGGGTGGTCGGCACGGTCATGGCGACCAGGCCTCCCATCGGCTTCCAGGACACCTTGGCGGCGTTCGGCAGGTTCGAGGCCGAGACCGGCGGCGGGACCGGAGGTGCCGCCTGGTTCGGCGGCCCGACCGGTCCCGGCGAAGATGAGGGTCCTGATGAACCTGTTGCCGGCGGAGTCGTCGGCGCCTTGGGACCGGCGGTGGTGGAGGCGGACGGCCCGCCGGGCGCGGCGATCGCGCTGGTTCCGGCGCTGGTTCCGGCGCTCGTGCTCAGGCCGGCGCCGGTGCTGGAAACAGAGCTCGCAGCCACCGGAAGTCCAGCCGCGGTGTGGGCGGCGCTGTGGCTGGAGCACGAAGCGATCGCCACGCCGACGCCGGCCGCCGTGAGCACCGCGGCCAGGGTTCGCAGCCGGTGCCGCTGCGTGAGGAAGTCGTTCATGAGGTCTCCCGGGATTTGGGCACGACGGCATGGCCCGCACCGGTCCCGACGTCGTCGGTTCGGGGGGTCACAGAAGATTGCGATGTCTACTGCCGGCTGATGCAGGCCGGCCCTGTCATGACTGCCAGACTAGGCAGCGGCGCCCATTCGGGACGAGGCAGATGCGCGGCGGTTAACCGGCAGAAACCATCATGTACCGGCAGAAAGCTCCCGAGCGTAGGCCAGCAGCAGCGCGTGGGAGCCGAAGCGTCCCGGGTCGCTCTCGGCCATGATGTGCTCGCGCACCAGCGCGTCGAAGGCGCCGCGGATCCGGGACGAGGACATCCCGGTCTGCTCGGCCGCGGCGTCGACGGTCAGGTGGCCGGTGCCGCTGCGGCCCAGCAGCCGGAACAGCCGGACGGCGTCGCGTGGTAGCGATCGCAGCGCCGACCGGAACGTCCCGCGGATGTCGGTCGAAGCGTCGTCCACGGTGAACGCGTGCAGCCCGACGGAGCCGTCCAGCTCGGCGGCCAGAGTCCGCAGCGGGGCCTCGGGCCGGACCGCGGCGCGGGCGGCGATCACCGCCAGGGCGAGCGGCAGCCGCGCGCACCGGCCGATGATCTCCTCGGCCGCCTCCGGCTCGGCCCGCACCCGGTCGGCGCCGATGCGCCTCGCCAACAGCTCGCGGGCGTCCGGCCAGGAGGGCAGGCCGATGGTCAGCGGCTGCGCGCCTTCGGCCGCGACCAGCCCGACCAGCGGTCCCCGGCTGGTCACGACGACGACGCTGCCGGCGGCTCCCGGCAGCAGCGGGCGAACCTGGTCGGAGTCGTCGACGTTGTCCAGGACGACGAGCATCCGCCGGTCGGCCATCAGGGTCCGGTAGGTGCCGATCAGCGCGTCCAGGGTGTTCGGCAGATCCTCCGGCGCCGGGCCCAGCGCGGTGACCACGTCGGTCAGGGAGCGCATGACCGGCTTGCGGCCGGTGTCCGTCTCGCGCATGTCCACGTAGAGCTGACCGTCAGGGAACTGATTCCGTACGGTGTGGGCCCAGTGGACGGCCAGCGCGCTCTTGCCGCCGCCGGCCACGCCGGACAGGGACAGGACGGTCACCGCCTCGACGTTCCGCCGCACCTCGGCGATCTGGGCGTTCAGCCAGGCCAGCTCGGGCCGCCGGCCGGCGAAGCAGGGCACGTCGAGCGGTAGTTGGGCGACGACCGGAATCGTCCCGGCCGGCCCGGGCCCGGCCGGTCGCGTGCTCGCCCGCACGAATTCGGTCCTGGCGGCCGGGTCGAGGCCCAGCGCTTCGGCCAGCAACCGGATCGAGTCGCCGCGCGGCCGGGTCACGCGACCGCGCTCCATGTCGCGGACCGCGCGGACGCTCAGTCCGGCCCGCTGCGCGAGCTGCTCCTGGCTCATCATCCCCGCGACCCGCAACCGCCGCAGAGCCACCCCGAAGTGGCTTCCGTCAGTCTCCTGCGGATCGGACGGATCGGATGGATCGGACGGCATCCGATCGACGACCGCCGTGATTGATCGGTGGATCACCATTCCCCCTGGTACTGCCTGGTGCTGCCTGGTACTACCTGCTGCTGCCGTGATGCCGATAGCCGGCGGGATCCTGGTAGACGTCCTCCAGGGCCAGATGCGCGGCGCCCAGAGCGGGCGCGCGAAAACCGAGGGTTGACAACAGAATCTCGCAGGCCGCCGCCTCCGGGGCCATCACCCGCTCGCGGACGATCGTCCGCACCTGGTCCAGCATGAGCTCGCCGACGTGCGCGAAGTATCCGCCGAGGACCACCGCGCGCGGATTGAGGATGTCGGCCAGCACCCCGAGCCCCAGGCCGAGATCGGTCGCCACTTGCCGGAAGGCGTCGCGGGTCGGGCCGTCACCGGCGAGCGCACGGCGCTTGAGCTCGGCCAGGCGCTGCTCGGCGTCCATCACGGGGGCGGGAGCCGACTCCGGAGCGGACTCATTCACAGACTCCTGAGAAGGACCGGCCAGACGCAGCAGCGCCCCGAGGCCGACCATGGTCTCCCAGCACCCGGTGCGTCCGCAGACGCAGCGCCGGCCGCGCGGATCCAACGGCATGTGGCCGATCTCGCCGGCGAAGCCCGAGGCGCCGCGCAGTAATCGGTCGCCGCTGATGATGCCGCCGCCGATGCCGCTCCCGGCGGAGATGTAGAGCAGGTCGTGGATGTCAGAGTCCTTGATCGCCAGGTATTCGGCGAGCGCGGCGAGCTTGGCGTCGTTGTCCAGGTGCAGGACCGGGGCGGCGGGGCCGAGGCGGCGGCGGAGCCCGGCGAGGACTTCGACGTCGTGCCAGTCGAGGTTCGCCGCGTACCGCACCCGGCCGCCGGCCAGATCGACGACGCCGTGCGCGGCCACGGCGATGCCGGCGGCGTGGGTACCGGACTCGGCGGCGCGGTCGAGGGCTTCGGTGAGCAGAGCGGCGACGAGGTCCAACACCGGCTCGACGCCGGCCTCGGCGACGGCGATCGGCTGGTGCCGTTCGTGCAGCACGTCGCCGCGCATCGTCAGCGCCACGACGCTGACGTAGTCGGCGCTGATCTCGGTGCCGATGCCGCAGACCGCCGCGCCGTCTAGGTGCAGCGTCGTCCCGGGTCGGCCGACAGCGCCGTCGGACTCGGCCCGCCCCTCGACGGCCAGGCCGAGCTCGACGAGCTCGGCGACCAGGCTGGTGACGGTCGGTTTCGGCAGGCCGGTGGCGGCGGCGATGCGGACGCGCGAGCGCGGCCCCTCGTCGCGGAGCAGCCGCAGGATGATGCCGAGGTTGGTGCGCCGGATCGAAGCGCGGTTGCTGGGGCGCCGGCCCCAGAAGCCCAGGCTGAAGTCGCTTGAGCCGTCTGGTGGATCTGCTTTCATGCCCCCGACCCTCCGTGTCCGCGGACGGGTGTCCGCCCGCCGAGCCGGCGTTCTATCGCAATCCCCTGAGATGCCGGCTCGTTAGTTCGGATCCTACGAGAACTAACCGGCGGAAACGACGGGCAGAGAGGAGATTTGAAGGCCGGACGGACTCATTCGATGCCGGAGGGCGTCAACCGGCGCGTGACCCGGTTGAACAACTCCATCAGCGGCTCGCCGACCTCGCGGCCGAAGTCGGTCAGACCGTAGGTGACCTGAGGCGGCGTCGTCGGCTCGACGTGCCGCCAGACGAGGCCGTCCTCGACCAGCGCGCGCAGGGACTGAGCGAGCATCTTCTCGCTGACGCCCTCGATCCTGTCGCGCAGTTCGTAGAACCGGAGATCCCGGTCGTGCAAGGAGATCAGCACCCAGATCCCCCACCGGCTGGTCGCGTGGTCGACCACGTCGCGCGCCGGGCAGTCAGTGTGAAACACGTCATACCGCGGCCTGCTGTCGGCCGGTGTCAGCTGCGCGCCTCCAGTCATGCCATGAGCTTACCTCCAGGTATGTCCTTACCAAAAGTTAGCCAGGCTCCTACCGTCGTGAGCAGGCAAGACATTCGGACGAAGGAGCAGTTCATGATCGTGGTGACCGGTGCTACCGGAAACATAGGCCGTCCTCTGACGCGGGCGCTGGCCGAGGCCGGCGAGCAGGTGACGGCGGTGTCGCGGCACACCGCGACGGTCCCGGCGGGTGTCCGGCACGTGGTCGCCGACCTCGCCGAGCCGGCCGGCCTGGAGCCCGCGCTGACGGGTGCGAAGGCGTTGTTCCTGCTGCTGTCCGGCGACCTGCACGCACTCGGGGCCAACCCGGCGGACGTCATCAGCAAGGCTGCGGAAAGCGGGGTGCGTCGCATCGTCCTGTTGTCCACGTTGGGTGTGGCGACCCGGCCCTTCGGCAGGACGCGGATCGCGATGCGCGAGTTGGAGGACACGCTGCGGGAGTCCGGCCTGGACTGGACCATCCTGCGGCCCGGCGGCTTCGCCAGCAACGCCCTGTGGTGGGCCGAGTCCGTGCGTACGCAGCGACTCGTCGCCGCGCCCTTCGGCGACACCGGCGTGCCGATCATCGACCCGGCGGACATCGCCGCGGTCGCCGCGGCCGGCCTGGTCGACGATCGGCACAGCGGTGGCGTGTACGAGCTGACCGGGCCGGAGGTGATCACGCCGCGGCAGCAGGCCGAGGCCATCGCCGCGGCGCTCGGTACGCCGGTGCGGTTCCACGAGCTCACCCGCGCGGAAGCCAAGGCCGGCATGGAGCAGAGCATGCCGGGTGAGCTCGCCGACGACACCTTGGACATCCTCAGCTCCCCCACGCCGGCCGAGCTGCGCATCAGCCCGGACGTCGAGCGGGTGCTGGGCCGCGCGCCGCGGTCGTTCGCGGACTGGGCTCAGAGCAATATCGCCGCTTTCCGCTGAGCGGGCTGCGGCACCTTCGGCGGCTGCGGCGGGGCGGGGGCTGCGGCGGCTGCGGCGGGGAAGGCCGAGGAAGGGCGGGAAGAGCGTCGATCCCGGCTCAGTGCGGCGGCCGGAGCAGTCCGGTCGCCGTTCGGATCTGGGTGTCGACGTCGGCACGGCCGTCGGAGTCACCGGGGTTCCGGTCCGCCACGAAGGCCAGCAAACCCAGCAGGCACGAGGCGAAACTCACTTCGAGTTCGCCGGGTGCCGCATGGCGGCGGGCGTAGGCGAGCAGGTCGTCGCAGACCCCTGGCTCGCCGCCGTCCCACAGATGCGCGTAGGTCAGAAGCGTGGCCAGGTCGTGGAATCGGCTGCCCTTGCCGAGGGCCTCGGCGTCGACCAGGGCACTGATTCGGCCGTCCACGAGGAAGATGTTGCTGGGGTTGAGGTCGCCGTGGACGAGGTCCGTGGTGCACAGTTCGGCTCCGCGGTGGGGCGCCACCCACCGGCGCATGGTCTCGACGAACTCCGCGCCGGCCGGGGAGTACGCGGCCAGGGTGCTGCTGAAGCCGGACTCGTCGGCGAAGACGACGGCGTGGTCGTAGGCGGACCAGTCCTGGTCGGTCTCGGGCCGCAGCCCTGCTTGCACGTCGAGCACCGGCAACGCGGCCTGCACCAGGTTGCGGGTCACGCGCTCGGGGTGGGTGCCTTCGGCGATCTCCTGGACCTGGTACGGGTATCCGCTCGGCGTGCTTCCCGCCATGAGCCACGCCGGCGTGGGCCAGCCGGCCGCGCGGGCGGCGACGACGACCGGCTGCGCGCGCTGGATCAGGCCGGCGCGGTTGGCGTCGGCGGTCCACTTCAGGACGGCTGTCAGTTCTGGTGCGGCGCCGGCGCGCAGGGCGTAGGCGCCGTTTTGGAAGCCGCCTTTAAGGCGGTGGTCCAGCACGAAGTCTGTGCCGTGCGTGTGATTGATGGAGGCCACGACGCGCTCTGTGGCCTGGAGGTCGCGGTCTTCGTGCGCGGGGAAAGGATTGACAGACAAGGGACACTCCCATGACAAGGAAGCCCCTGCGCGGTTCGGCGCGGGGCACGGTCGTTGCCGAGTGGCCGCTTTGCGGGCGGCCGGGAGTCGTCACGCCACGGTGCGACTTTAACTGGCCGCCGTACCGGCGTCGCGTTGATTTCGCGCGCGCACAAGCACCCGAGTCTGGTAAATCAGAGCTCTGTGACAATGGTCTCTCGGGATAGGAGAACTCATGTCCGTGCCCCGCTCCACCGCTCGCTCCACACCCTTCGCCGCCGCGCTCGCCGCTGCGCATCCCAGCCGACGTACCGCTCTGGCCGGCCTGACCGCGCTCGGGGTCGGCGCCGTCGTGCCGACGCTGGCCGCCGGGACGGCCCAGGCCGCCACCGGGTCCTCAACCGGGTCCTCCACCGCGGCGGGAGCACTCGCGGCCGCCGGGCCGGTTCAGCTCAGTCTGCCCGCGCCGACCGGCCCGCACCGGATCGGGAACGTCGCGCTGCACCTGATCGACCGTTCCCGGCGCGATCCGTGGGTGCCGTCGCATCCGGTGCGTGAGCTGATGATCGGCATCTGGTACCCGGCTCGCGACGTCGACGGCCACGGCGCCGTGCCGTGGCTGCCGGCCAACGCGTGGTCGGTGTATCTGCAGGACAACGGGATCCCGCCGGGTGTGCTGTCCGTGCCCGTCACGCACGGCCACGACGGTGCTCCGGCCGAGCGCCGGGGCGGGCGGCGTCCGGTGCTGCTGTTCTCGCCGGGCTCCGGCGGCGACCGCGACACCTGCACGACGCTCACCGAGGAGCTGGTCAGCCACGGCTACGTAGTCGTCACCATCGACCACACCCACGACGGCGCGGAGGTCGAGTTCCCCGACGGCCGCGTCGAACCCCGCACGATCCCGCCGGAGTCCCTGCCGATCAACACCGAGGCGGTCTCGGTCCGCAGCGCTGACGCCCTGTTCGTGCTCGACCAGCTGTGTGCCATCGCGGGAGGCCGCAACCCGGACGCCGAGCACCGTCCGCTGCCACACGGCCTGGCCGAGGCGCTGGACCTGTCCCGGGTGGGGATCTACGGGCACTCGATGGGTGGCGCGACGTCGGCGTGGGCGATGCTCGACGACCGGCGGATCCGCGCCGGGATCAACCTTGACGGCTCGCTGTACGGGCCGGTCCTGAGCACCGGGCTGGACCGGCCGTTCTTGTTCATGTGCTCGCAGCTGCACGATCTCAGCGACGACCCGAGCTGGGCCCAGACCTGGTCGCACCTGCGTGGCTGGCACAAGCTGCTGCGCCTGGCGAACGCCGCGCACAACTCGTACACCGACTTGCAGTCGCTGGTGCCCGAGGCCGCTGCGACGATCGGCTTCCCGCCGAGCATGGTGCAGCAGCTGATCGGGACTGTGGATCCAACTCGGTCGGTGCTCGACGTGCGGACGTATATGCGGGCTTATTTCGACCGGTTCGTTCGCGGGCACGACAACCACCTGCTCGACCGGCCGTCTGCGGCGTTCCCCGAGATCGAGTTCCTGGCCTGAGTCAGTGGCCTGAGATCGGGTGCCAGACGTACCACTGGTGGCCGCACCCCCGTTCGGGCGCGGCCACCGGACTCACGCCCGACCAACGGCACACGCGTTCGTTACAGCTGACGCGACGACTGCGCTGTCATGGACTAAGTCCCGCAGCGACAGTCGCCCCGAGCTCCCAGCACGCCTCCAAATCAGCCTTCGACGCCTCCCCCGTCACCGTCACCGCCCGGAACACGCGCTCCCACCCCATGCCGCCGACGATGGACTCGATCGCACGCAGCGCACCGACGGTGTCGTTGTTCCCGTGGACGTAGGCGGCGTAGGGGAGCTTCTTGGTCGCGTCGAGGCAGGGGTAGTAGACCTGGTCGAAGGACTCCTTGGATCCGCCATATCAATTGCCGTAGATTGCGGCGCCGCCGCGCCGCACGCCTCGGCGGTGTCCCAGAGGGGATGGGCTCCCCAGCTGTGGGCGATGTCCATCCGCGCAGTGACGCGACCATGTTGCGCCAGATAGACGGGCTGAAGGCCTCATGGCCACGTGCGCCATCCGCCAGGGGACCAGATGGCGTTCGCGGCAGCCTTAAGTGCGCTGGCCGGGACCGCGGCGGTACCGCCGAACACGGCGAGCGTCCCGATCCCCGCGCCCTGGCCGTGCAGCCAGGCGAGTTCGCCGGACGGAACCGTACCGCCGTCACTCAGTAGGATCGGCCCGTGCATCAGACCAACGAATGCGCCGCCGGCCAGGGCGTCGGGATAGTTCGCGCCAGTGGCAAGGCCGATGGTAGTCGGGTGCGGGAACAGCGTCGTGTCGGACGCGACGGCGAGGGTGGTGCCGAAGCGATCGCTGCCTTTCAGCGCGGTGAAGTGTCCGACCATGCTTGGCATCGCGGCCACGGCGGCCGTCGCCTGGCCGCCCACGCTATACACTGTGACCTTTGAGGTGTCGAGGCCGTGTAGATAATTGGCGGTCTCGGCGGGCATCGTGCCGTCCGCGGTCAGGACCACGACGCCGCCGGCCGGGTCCTGCGCGGCTGCGGCACCCGCGGCCAGGGCGTCGGGAAAGTTCGTCCCGGTGGCGATCATGACGGTGTGAGGCGTCGAGGAGATCGCCTCGGCGATCCCGACCGCGGTGCCCCACCGGTCGATGCCGCCGATCCGCACCACGGAGTACCCGTCGGTGTGCAGTTGGTCCGCGGTCTGCTGGCTGACGGCGTTGACGCCGCCGAGTACGTATACCGTCGAACCCTGTGGCAAGACCCGCCCGAGCTCCTGACTGACGCGGGGATCGAGGCTTCCACCGTTGGTGAGCAGCAGCGGTCCGTGCTTCTCTGCGGCGAGCGCGTTGCCTGCCAGCGCGTCCGCAAACCCGTCGGAGCGTGCGATGACCGCGACCGTTGCCTTGGGCTGCCCGTCTCCGAACGCGAAATCAGCCGTGGCGATCGCAGACAGGATACGGTCCTGCCCGCCGAGCCGGACAGCGGCATGTGTGCCGGGCGGGATCGGCGAGGTCGGCGGCGTGACCGGGGGAGGCGGCGGGGGAGCGGTGTAGTACGGGCCGTTCAGCCAACTGGCAGGGAAATCCTCTGACGTCTGGGCCACGGTGTTGGGGATCGGCCGGGGAGCCGACCCGGCGACGGTAGCGATCACAGCCATGCCGCCGCTCGCTCCGGGTGCGGTGCCGACGAAGGCGAGCTGTGTTCCGTCCGGTGACCAGCTCGGCGCCTTGTTGTTGATGTTCCAATCCGCAGGTGTGAGGAGGACCGGGTTGGCCCCGGTGATGTCAAACTGGTAGATCCCCATGACGTACGTGGGACTGCCAGGGAGCTGCAATAGCGCGGCAGCTGCGACGTGCTTGCCGTCCGGCGAAACGGCGCCCTGGTCGGTGCCTGCGACAGTGCCCTTCAGGGTCTGCGCGACCGGGTCGACGATCAGTGTCGCGGTCGAGCTCTGACTGGTCCCGATCGCCATCAGTCCAGACTGCGACGTCTGCAAGGACATGGGGTTCTTCTGCGCGAGCACCGAGGAGAGGATCTGTGTCTCACCGGTGCCATCGGCTTTGACCGTCCACACCTGGTAGTTCCGGATGAAGTAGAGCGCCGAGCCGTCGGCGGACCACGCGGGGCTCCCAGCGTTCTGAGCAACCGGATGGGCGTTGGTCCCGTCCACATTGGAGACCCATATGCCGCCGTCCTGTGCGTTCTGGAAAACGGCCTGCGTCCCGTCGAAGGAGAACTCCGGGCGCATCGGAAGAACGTTTTTGCCCACGGTCGCAGGCCCGCTGGGCACGACCTGATGCTGCCCGCTCCCGTCGGGGTTGATCTCTTGCCAGGTCCAGCCGAAGGAGTAGGCCAGGACCCCGTTTGTTGGCGACAGAGCAGCGTGCGCCTCCGACGCGGTCGCGACGCCAGTCCCCGCGATGGCGGTGACGGCGCTGAGCGCGAGCGAGGTCCGACGGTTGATGGGCCTGGACAACAGAGGTCCTTCCTCGAAGACTGCCGAAACGCGGAGACTGCCGGTTCGGCGGCGATCGTATGCGCTGCGACTGCTCCGGCACCAGAGGCGACGATGGGGCGCATTTATCAGGCCGGAGGACAGTCCGTACGCCGAGCGAGAACCATCCGAATCGCTGTGTTCCTGCTTCATCGGAGTCGGTCTTTCGGTCTGCCGGTGCGACGGTGTATGTGAAGGCATACATCCATCGTGAGTCAATCCATGAGTCCAGCGGCGAGCGTGGCCCCCAGTTCCCAGCAAGCATCCAGATCGGCCTTCGTCGGTTCCCCAGTGACGGTAACCGGATGTGACGCCCGTTCCCACCCCATGCCGCTAGCGATGGACTCGATCGCCCGCAACGCGCCACCGGTGTCACTGTTGCCATGGATGTAGGTGGCATAAGGAAGCTTCTTCGTAGCGTCCAGACAGAGATAGAAGACCTGATCTAGAAGGCTGCTGAAGATGTTTGGTTCTGGCCTCGTCGTTTTGTTGACGGGGCCAGACTGCTTCTATGCAGGGTGAGTGGACCGGTGAGCTGG
>NZ_JBGCCM010000039.1:0-111834 GCF_041262085.1 Catenulispora sp. GAS73 | reverse complement strand
CCATTACCCGGCCGAACCACCCACACATAAGTCAGAGGCGCCTAAAAAGCTCCTAAAACCCACCAACAAACCGCACCCACCACACCCCGGCCACCAACACCCACACATCAAGCAGGGGCGCCATATTTCCTGACAGATGTGGGCACCAGCCACGGCGAGGTGGTGTCGGCGCCCTGGAAGTACGCGAAGTCGCGATCGAGGCTCGTGCCCGCGCCGTTGGGTACGGCCCGACGATGACGGCGCCGCCGATGCCCGCGACGACCGAGCGCGGTGCGACCGCGCCGAGCCGGATCGCGGCCCGCGGTGTGGTACGGCGTCGGCCACGGTAGGCCGTGCCGTTTCTCCCCATCGGGACCGCGAGCTGCGCGTGGTGTTGCGCGATGTCGGCGGGCCCGGGGCCGAACCAGGCCGAGGCGTGGGCGCCGGGACGCGTTTGACACCGAACCCGGTGGACATGGTGCGAGGCCATCGCGACCGGGAGGTAGGGAGTATGCGAATCCTGACAGGGACCGCCGGATGGGCCGACGCGAGTCTGATACGAAGCGGCTGGTACCCGCCGGGGACGAGGACCGCGGCGGGCCGGCTGCGCTACTACGCCGGCCAGTTCCGCCTCGTCGAGGCTGACGCGCCGTACTATGCGCTGCCGAGCGCGGCGACGGTGACCGGGTGGATCGACGCGGTGCCCGACGGTTTCACCATGGACGTCAAGGCGTACTCGCTGCTCACCGGCCACCGGACCCGCGTCGCGACCCTGCCCGCCGATCTCAGGACCCGCATACGCGGCCCCTGGCTGACCGCGTCGTCGGCCCCGGGCGAACTCGTCACGGAACTCTGGCGCCGATTCCACCAGACGTTCGGGCCGTTGCGGGAAGCCGGAATCCTCGGACTCGTGCTCCTGCAGTTTCCCACGAGCTGTCGGGCGGACCCCGCCGGCTTGTCGTCGGTCCACGCAGCGCTGCGGCACTGTGGATCCCTGCCGGCGGCCGTGGAGTTCCGGCACGCCTCGTGGCTGGCGCCGGAGCAGCGCGAACGGACATGGCAGCTGCTGCGCGACCACGGCGCCGCCTATGTGTGTGCTGACATGTCCCAGTCGCATCCCGGCGCAGTGCCTCCGCTGCTCGCGGTCACCGCCAACCGAGCGGTCATCCGCCTGCACGGCCACAGCGCCGCCTGGTCGCGAGGCGGCAAGGAGGAGCGCTACCGCTACGAATACTCAGCCTCCGAGCTGGCCGCCTGGGCCGAGCGCAGCCGCCGTCTCGGCGAGACCGCCGAGGAGGTCCACGTCGTGGTGAACACGTGCTGCGCGGGCATCGCCCAGCGGGCCGCGGCGACGCTGCGCGATCAGCTCGACCCGGCGGAGGCGGTGTCGGGAGGGCTGCCGAAGCCGGAGGTGACGGAGTGAGCTTGGTCAGCAGGTGGTTCCGATGACGAAGACACGCCAGACTTGGCCGGTGTGGTTCGGGCTTCCGGGTTGCCACCGGTCACGATCCACGGGCCGCGCTCACAGATCCCCGGCCTCGACCCGTACTCCGTACTCCGCACGCCGCGTGGCCGACGCCCGAACTCGGCTTACTGCAGCGGGGGCCCGACATGCTCCGTGTCGTACTTGACTGTGAGCGCCTCGACGCGCGGGTCATTGTCATCGATGACCCCGCCGTTCTCCTGAGCGAGGGCGGCGATCTCGTAGAACAGCCCGTCCGGGCCGGCGGGCGCGAACATGACCAGGAACCTCGCCCGCTCGCGTCCAACCACCAGGGGCGCGTGGACCGTTCCGCGCGGCACCATGACGAGCGTGCCCGGCGTGGCGCTTACCCGCTGGTCGCCGACCTGGAAGTCCATCTGGCCCTGGAGGACATAGAAAAGCTCCTCGCTGCTGTGATGGATATGAACAGGCGGGCCGAAGCCAGGCTCCGCCGTCCCCTCCATCACGGCGATGGAGCCTGAGCCCTGATCGGCGGCGACCTTCCCCATCAGATTGGGGATCATCACGCCGTCACCGGGGATCGGCCGACCCTCGTCGGCGGGCAGGACGATCGCCCCATTAGGCAGGTAGCTCATGAGGTCTTCCCTTCTGGGTAAAAACGCCGGGTGATGTGGCCTCTCTGGGTCTGGGCGGCAGGACGAGTCGCCGGCCCGGACCCAGAGGAGATCTTCAGTGGACTTCCGCGCCGAGGGCGAGGTTGAAGCCGGCGCCGTTTCGCGCCAGACCCATCAGCAGGATGCCGGTCCATTCGAGGACCGAGGCCATCTGGAGTCCGCCCGCGTCGAGGGGCCGCAAGCCGATGCTCTGCAGAAACGCGGCG
Organism: Catenulispora sp. GAS73; assembly: GCF_041262085.1. NCBI lineage: Bacteria > Bacillati > Actinomycetota > Actinomycetes > Catenulisporales > Catenulisporaceae > Catenulispora > Catenulispora sp. GAS73. The sequence continues at coordinate 109,531 of NZ_JBGCCM010000039.1, read as the reverse complement.
ACTTGTGCCTTCGCCTCGGTGCTGTCGCCTGCGAGGAACGCGTCGAGCGGTGTGTCTTGAGCGAGGACGTGGCCGAAGATCGTGTTCAGCGCTTTCACGACGGACGTGTCCTCGGGAGCGGCAGCGGCGATCTCCTGGGCCGCCGAGTTGCCCGGGGTGGTCGCGAGTCCGCTGGCGTCGGCGTTGAACGGATTGGAGATGTCGACGAGGATCTTGCCGGCGAGTGGCTCACCGTAGTTCGCGACCGCGGAAACCGTGTCGGTGTAGGGGATGGCCACGATGACGATGTCACCGAGCGGTGTCGCGCCGAATGGTGCGGCGGTGGCTCCGTTGCCGATCTGGTCGGCCAGTGCCTGAGCTTTGGCGGTGTCGCGGCTGATGATCTCGATGGTGTGACCGTGCTGGGCCGCTCGGGTGCCGATGGCGGTGGCCATGTTGCCCGAGCCGAGGATGCTGATGGTGGTCATGGTGCGTGTTCCTCCGTCGTGTCTGTGTATGAGTCTGTGTCTGAGTCGGTCGGCCGTTATGTGCGCCCCCGGGCGACGTGATCGCGTACGGCGGGGATCGTCTCGGCGGCGAAGCGTTGGAGTGTGTCCGGGTCGTCGCTGGCCAGGATGAAGATGCTGACACCGTCCTCGATGGTCATCCGGGCTAGTTCTTCCGCGGTCTGCTGGCCCGGGAAGATGTTGAGCAGACGGGTGATGTCGCGGGGGTCGCGGCCCGCGGCTCGTGCGGCGTCGTCGATGATGGCGTTTCCTTCGGGCAGGCCGCCGGGTTCCATGGCGGGCAGCGACGGCAGCCAGCCGTCGGCCTTGCGTCCGACCAGGTCCTGCATTTTCGGCTTCTGGGCGCCGAGCCAGATCGGGATTTTGTGTGCGGGGGCGGGGCCGCGCTCGGCGCCGCGGACCTGGTAGAACTCGCCCTCGACGTCGAGGGTCCCGGGCCCGTCGGCGTCCCAGGTCCCGCGGATCACGTCGATTGCCTCGCCCAGGGCCGTCACGCCCTGTATGGGGGTGAGCCGCCGTCCGCCGGCGGCTTGCACGGCGTCCCAGAAGAAGCCGGCGCCGAGCCCGAGGCTCGTTCGTCCACCGGAGAGCAGGTCGAGGCTGGCGCTCGCGCGGGCGAGCACGGCCGGGGGCTGGCGCAGCGGCAGGTTCAGCACGTTGCCTGCCAGGCCGATGCGCTCGGTCCGCGCGGCCACCCAGCTCAGCAGAGTCCAGGTGTCGAGGAAGTCGGCCTTGTAGGGATGATCCTGGAAGGTGACGAAGTCGAAACCGAGCCGCTCACTGAGCTGCGCCAATTCGACTGGACGGTGCGCTGGGGAGTTGGAGGGTGAGATGAACGTGGCGAAACGCAGAGGATGACCATAGTCAGGCATCGGTGTCTCCTTCAGCAGCGGCGAACTCGCTTGGCGTCAGATCTGGCTGAACCCGCCGTCGACGACCAGGTTCGCGCCGGTGACGAAGCTGGCGTCCGCCGAGGCGAGAAACAGTGCGGCGGACGCGATCTCCTCGCTGGTCCCGAGCCGTCCCAGCGGTATGGCGGAGGTGATCTGCTCCCGGAATTCGGGGCCGACGGTGCTGAAGAGCGCGGTGTCGATCGAGCCGGGACTGACGACGTTGACCCGGATGCCGCGGTCCTTCAGCTCGGCGGCCCAGGTGCGCGCGAGTGAGCGAACGGCCGCCTTGCTCGCCGAGTACACCCCGGCGCCGGGGATGCCCTTGGTCGCGCTGGTCGTGCCGTTCAGGATGATCGACGCGCCGTCGCTCATCAACGGCAGCAGGTACTGAACGGTGAACACAGTGCCTCGGAAGTTGACCCCCACGAGCGCGTCGAACGCATCTGGGGTGATGCTGCCCAGCGGGTCGGACACCGAGCCGAGGCCGGCGCTGGCGAACAGGACGTCGACTCGCCCTTGCTGCTCTCGCACGGTCTCGGCCAAGTGGGCCAGGTCGTGCAGACTTCCCGAGTCCGCCTGCACACCCGTCACGTCGTGGCCGATGGCGGCGACCGCCTCGTCCAGTCTGGCCTTGTCTCGTCCGGTGATGAACACGTGGGCGCCTTCGGCGACGAACAACCTGGCCGTCGCCAACGCCATCCCGGACGTCGCTCCAGTGATCACTGCGACCTTGCCATCCAGTTTGGGCATGGTGACCGTTACCTTTCTGTCGGCCGCCGGGCCGCCCGGTGTGCGAGGCCACCGTCTTCGAGGCATCCGCGGCCGGTCCTGGCAGAACTCTGCGAACGAGGCTGATTTCCCCTTCCGCAACTACATACCCACCGTAGCAGATGCGTGCGCGCGCATCTAGATGGGAGGGCATCCGGTCCTGAGGTATGCTGCCTGGTGTGAAGGCACCCGTGTCGCAGCCGCAGATCATTTCCCCGGACCAGGTCAACGGCTGGTTTGCCCTACTCTTCACGCACGCCACGGTCACCGGGCGGATCGACGCTGTGCTGACGGAGCAGCACAAGATCTCCTTCAGTTCCGTCGAGATCCTGTGCTGGCTCCTGGACACCGAGCCGCAGTCGGTCCGAGCCCTGGCCGGCAAACTTGTGAGCGTCAGCCCCACCAGGGCATCACGGCTGGTCCAGGACCTCATCGACGCGGGACACCTGCAGCGCAACGCCGATCAGGGCGACGGACGGGTATCGCTGATCAGCTTCACCGAGAGCGGACGGCGATTCGCCGAGACGATCAAGCGAACGTTCGAAGGAGCAGTGAAGAAATACTTTGTCGATCCCCTCGATGACGATGACATCGCCGCCATCACCCGGATTTGGGCCAAGCTCGAAAAGCAGTAGGCGGCATCTGGGGAACCGCGACTTGACCTGATCGCTGTACGTCTCCCGGTGGCCGCGTCCGTGGTCCGGCTGCCGGCCGTGTGCCTGGACCTGTCACTGGACGTGGTGGCCGATGGCGCCTACCACGGCAAAGCCCTGCGACACCTACCGGAAACGATCACATTCGCTGATGGGTTCCGGTCGAACCTGTCGGGGCTTCGTCATCGAGGGATGTCGATCAGGACGCGGCCTCGTCCGCCTGCGTCGATGCGGTCGTGGGCTTTGGAGATGTCGGCCAGGGGGTAGCGGTCTCCGATGTCGACAGTGAGGGCGCCGACCGCGGCTGCGGCGGTGAGGTCGCGGGCCGCCTGGCGCTTGGCCTCGGCGGGGAAGTCGTCGCTGCCGAGCAGGCGCAGGGTGACGTTGTTGAACAGCAGGGTCCAGAACGGGATCTCGGTACGGTCGGCGCGGGTGGCGTAGGCGGCGATGGTCGCGCCGTTCGCGGCGACGGCGTCATCGAGGTCTGCGTTGTCGGACAGGGCGACTTCGATGATCCGGTCCACGCCGTTCGGCGCATGGGAGCGGATGGCTGCGGCCGGGTCGCTGCTGTCGAGGGCCACGGCATGGGAGATGACCGTGTCATCGATGCGGTGCGATTCCTCGCTGCGGCGCACGGTACCGATGACAGTGGCGCCGCCCCAGCGGGCGAGCTGTGCGGCCAGTGAGCCGACTCCGCCGAGAACTCCGTTGACCAGGACGAGTCTGCCGTCGACGGGGCCGTCGGCGAACACGGTGCGGTGGGCGGTGATGCCGGGGATCCCCAGGCTCGCGCCCAGGTCGTTGCTCACATGGTCGGGAAGCGGGACGGCGAGGTCGCCGGGGACGACGGTGTACTGGGCGGCGGTACCGAAGGCTCGGTAGGACTGGGCACCGTAGACCCAGACGCGCTGCCCGACCCGGCGGGCGTCCACCCCGTCGCCGACCGCGTCGATGACGCCGGCGGCGTCGCTGTGCGGGATCACCCGCGGATAAGGCATCGCCGACCCGGTCCAGCCCCGACGCTTCTTGGTGTCGCCGGGGTTCACTCCGGAGACGGCGACGCGGACGCGGACCTCGCCGGGGCCGGGTGCGGGGTCGGGAAGTTCGCTGACCTGGAGCACATCGGCAGCCGAACCTTGCTGGTCGTACCAGGCGGCTAGCATGTCGTTCCTCGCTGTTCGGGGGTGCGGCTAGACGGTTGCCCGGCGGTGGTCGGGGTGTCGTCGTCGCCGAGGGCTTCGTGCAGCCAGGCCCGTTCGGCGCGGCTGGTGGCGCGGGCGGTGATCATCATCCCGCGCCGGTAGGGATCGGCGACCTGCTCGGCACGCAGCGGCGTGTCGCCGTCGTAGAAGAAGCTGGCCGGCGCCTCCAGGAACGCCAGGCGGCGGCGCAGCACGGCGTGCCGTTCGGCGACGTCGGGCAGCAGCGACAGGAACGCCAGGATCGTGAACCAGCGGGCGAAGTCGGTGATCTCGTGCTCGGCCGGTTTACGAAGCCGCCGCACCATGTCCTGGCGTCCGGCGTCGGTCAGCGAGAGCACGTACCGGCCACTGCCCCCTTCAGGGGCCGGCGTGCGTTCGATCAGTCCAGCCTTGGTCAGCCGGTTGAGCGCCGGATAGAGGGTGCCGTCGCTGACTGGACGGCTGTAGCCGGTCAGCCGCGAGATACGTTGGCGCAGCTCGTGACCGGGTAGTTGGGCTTCGGCGAGGAATCCGAGGATCGCGAGTTCAAGCACCCTTCAAGGATGCCACATCGATTCGATGTTCGCATCGAATCGATGTGAGGTTTGGCCGAGTGGGCCGCAGCACCTCGTGCCAGACAGTCCACGTCGGCTCAGGCCGGCCCCGAGTTCGCATCAAGCACAGGACGGCGTGGGTCAAGGCCGTGCCGCGGGATCCGACACAACCCGGCGAAACACTGTTCGCAGACGTGGACCGTGCCTGCGCAGCAGGGCGCGGAGCAGGATGAGGTTCAACGGAGCGGTGGCGAGCAGTGCGCACGCCCCGTCGAGCGCCGTCAGCGGATGGCCGCCGCCGAGTCCGTCGGCGAGTTCCCGCATCGAAAGCGCGTACACGTGAAAGACCACCGGGATTCCGTAGCACGCGAACAGGCTCAGCGTCACCGTGCTGCCCACGAGGACGAACCAGGCGTAGCACGTGACCGATCGGCGTTCGGCGGCCGGGATGGACAGGCGCGGATCCTCGCGCCCGGCGCTCCCCGCTCGGCGCAGGCGTCGCGCGGCGACGTAGCCCAGATACGCGGTGGCGTCGTCGAACAATCGCTTGCAGCCCAACAGATCCTGGACCACGAAATAGACGTCGGTGCGCATGTAGAGCTCGAATTGCAGGAGCACGCTCACGACGCCGTTGACGCTGACCGCTTCGAGCACGCGCCCGGCCGGAGAAGCCGGTCCCGCCGCGCCGGCCCCGGCTGCCGCGCACCCGGCGATGAGCAGGTCACAGGCGATGCCTGCCGCGTAGACCTTGACGCGGGCGCGGCGCGGCGCCATCCACAGCCCGGGAACGGCGGTCTGCGCGACGAGGAACGCGAGCCGTGTGCCCCAGCCGAGCCAGGCGTCCACGTCGGCGGCGCGCGCTGCAGCGAGGTGGCAGAACTCGTGCAGAGCGACCATGCTCATCCCGATAGCCGCGATCAACAGTAGGTTGACACCCTGGTCGTGGACGACGAAGAAGTCCGCGGGCCCGGGCAGCGCGTGCGACGCCGCCGCGTAGCAGAACCCGGCGACCGTCACGACCAGCACCGTCAGCCACGCGGGCGCGCTGACCAGCCACCGGACGTGGCCCGCCCGCAGCCGGCGCAGACTCGGCGCCCGGGGCTCGCCGCCGTCGAGCTCGATGCCGTCGACACCCGCGACGAACCCCAGCTCGATCAGGCTTCGGCAGAAGTCGAGGGCGTCGACGTCGCTCCCGTGTGCGGCGTCGGCGGCCTGCTTGGCCTCGCCGACGGTGCGGCCTTGACGGAGCGCGTCGATGAGGGTGACCGCCACGTCGGGAAGGGCGACGAAGTCACCCGTGTCCGAGCGCCCGACGATCCAGTCTTCTCCGTCGCGCCGCGAGGCGAGCGGATGCAGCGACAGCCGGCTGCCGCTGCCGAGGGCCGGACCCGGCTCGACCGTTTCTTCGACCGCTTCTTCGACCGTCATCGGCCCAGCAGCGCGCCGCAGCGTACCGCGCAGTCCGCCTGCGGTTCGGCTTCCAGGTAGTAGTACTGCTCGTAGTCGGTGAGGAAGCGGCACAGCTCCCGGCCCGCCGTCTGCACTTCGAGCCCGGCCAGCAGCCTGATGGTTTCCATGACCAGGTAGTAACCCGAGATCTGCGCGGACGGGGCGAGCACGGCCTGGTGCGTCGCCGGCGCGCCGACGAAGGCGGGGAACTCCGGGCTCCTGCCGTCGATCCGCTGCTTCGCCGCTGTCGTGGCGCGCAGGCAGGAATGGCACGCCGTCTTCCCCGGAATGAAGGCGGCGGTGGAGAACTTGGGCCCGTTGTAGTGTGCGCACAGCCAGGGGACCGCGTGCCCGAAGGCGAACTCGTCCATCCATTCCCTGATGATCACCTGCGGCGTGTCCGCGCACAGGACCACGACGTCGGCGCCCGCGCACTCGCGCGCCAGCGACTGCGGACCGTCGAGCAACGCGTCGGCGCCGGTGATCTCGATGTCGCTGTTGAGCGAGCGCAGGCGCTTGACCGCGGCGTCGACCTTGGCGACACCGATGTCCTGCTCCGTGTAGAGCACCTGACGGTTGAGGTTGGACAGCTCGACCGTGTCGTGGTCCACACAGTGCAGGCGTCCGATGCCGGAGGCGGCCAGGCCCGTCGCGACGGCCGACCCCACGCCGCCCAGCCCCAGGACGACCACCTTGGCCGCCTTGAGCCCGGCCTGCAGGCCATATCCGGTGCTCTCCGGGCGGAAGTCGACGGAGGAGAGAAAGGCCGCACCGCGGCTGTGCCGGTCCAGGTCGCGGTCGGTCAGCTCCGGCGGGACCGGCGCGCCGGTGTCGAACAGCCAGCCGGATCGGAGGAAATAGTCCAGGATCTCGCCGAGCTGCGGGGCCGTGACGTCGGTGCGCGATGCGAGGACTTCGTCGACGATCTGGGCCCGGTCCCTGGTGCCGTCGAGCAGTCCGCACAGTTCCCACAGGGCACCGGACTCCTCGCGCAGCTCAGTGGCCCGGCCGGGCAGGTTGGGCCCGATCCAGACCGCGCCGTCCGGGCGCAGCTCCGGCTCGTGGCCGAACTTGAATGCCAACCCCATGGTTACTCCAGTCCTCGCTGCTCGGTGCGGCAGACGGAAGGTCTCGGCCGCCCCAGGGGCGGTCGAGACCTCGTTGGACGGCCGCCGTTATCAGTTCGGCATCGCCGGAAGATTCGTGCTACGCGTGGTCGTCTCCTGCTTGTCCAGCAGACGGATCTTGATCTTCTCCATCAGGTCACCTCTTCTCGTGGATCACGGCGGCCGGACGGCCCCCGTGATCGCCAAGCCTGGCCACCGCCGCTCGGACTTCGCTCACACATCGCTCACAGCACGGTGGACCGCCGTCATGCCGACCGCGATAATCGCACCGCGGTGATCGCACGGCGGAGCGGAGTGGACGACGATGGGGCTGGAATTCGGGGTGCTGGGCCCGGTGCGGGCCTGGGAGGACGGGGTGCCGCTGGCCGTCCCGGCAGGCAAGCAGCGTCTGCTGCTCGCGGTGCTGCTGGCCCGGGCGAACCGGCCGGTGCCCGCCGGGACGATCGTGCAGACGCTGTGGCCGGGCGACGCCCCGCCGACCAGCCGCGGCAGTCTGCACAACCACGTGATGCGGCTGCGCCGCACGCTCGGCGCGACGGCGGCGGAACGGGTGCGGACCAGTGGCGACGCCTACCTGTTCGAGGCGGCCGAATCAGAGCTCGACCACCTGCGGTTCACGGCGCTGCTGGAGCGTGCCGAGCTGGCATCCGCGCGCGCGGACCGGGCCGAGGCACGCGACCTGCTGCAGGAAGCACTGTCCCGGTGGCGGGGACAGGCTTTCGAGGACTTGGCGACGGAGGGCTGGCTGGCTGACGAGGCCGCCCGGCTGGAGGAGTTGCGCTGGTTGGCGACGGAGAGCTGGATCGACGCGGAGCAGCGGCTGGGCGGGCATACGCGGGTCGTCGCGGATCTGCGGGCCCTGACTCAGACCCATCCGCTGCGCGAACGGTTCCACGCGCAGCTGATGCTCTCACTGCACGCGACCGGTCAGACCGCCGCGGCGCTCAAGGTCTACCAGCAGGCGCGCACGGCGCTGGTGGAGGAGTTGGGCATCGAGCCCGGCGAGGCGCTGCGAGCCGCGCACCGCAGTGTTCTGTCGAGCCGCGAAACCGACCGGGACGGCGACGGCGACACCGGGCGCGACACCGGGCGCGACACCGGGCGCGACACCGGGCCGGGCGGCGGGCGGGGGAGCGGGCGGGGCGGCGCGGCCGGCCAGGAAGTCCCGGACCCGCGAGCCCGAGCCGTCCCCCGGACGCTGCCGGCCGGGATCGGCGATTTCACCGGGCGCGAGGAGCAGGTGGCCCGGCTGCTCGCGCTGGTACCGGACGAGCAGGCCCTGCGACAGACCGACGCCGTCGTCATCTCCTCCATCGGCGGCATGGGCGGGATCGGCAAGACCACCCTCGCCGTGCACGTCGCCCACCTGGTGCGGGAGCGGTTCCCGGACGGTCAGCTGTTCGCGGACCTGCGCGGCATGTCCCGGGACCGGCTCGATCCGCACGACGTGCTCGGTGCCTTCCTGCGCCGCCTCGGCTACGGCGCCGAGGAGGTGCCCGCGGACACCGACGAGCGCGCCGCCTTGTACCGAAGCGCGCTCGCGGACCGCAGGGCCCTGATACTGCTCGACAACGCCCGGGATGTCGCCCAGGTCAGGCCGCTGATTCCGGGCGGTGCCGGAAACCTGGTGCTGCTGACCGTGCGACGCCGGCTGGTCGGCGTGGACGGCGCGGTCCACCTGGACCTCGACGTGCTGGACGAGGCCGGCGCGCACGAGTTGTTCGTCCGCATCGTCGGCGCCGACCGGGTGGCGGCCGAGCCGGAGGCGGTGCGCGAGGTGCTGGCCGTCTGCGCGGGGCTGCCGTTGGCGGTGCGGCTGGCCGGGGTGCGACTGGTGTCTCGCCCGAACTGGCGGGTGGGCGACCTGGCGGAGCGGCTGCGCTCGGCCGAGAGCCGGCTCGACGGCTTCGAGCTGGGCGACCGGGGCCTGCGCGCGGCGTTCGAGAGCGGATACGAGGACCTGGTGGCCGGCGAGTCCGGCGGTGGCTCCGGTGACGGCTCCAGCGACGGCTCCCGTGACGGCTCCGGGCCGCCGCCGACCGCCCGTGCCTTCTGCCTGCTCGGGCTGTGGACCGGCACCGACCTCGGCCTGCCGGCGGCGGCGGCGCTGCTCGGCCTGCCGGCCGGCGCCGCCGAGCGCCTGCTGGAACGCCTCGTCGATCTCAACCTCGTCCAGTCGGCGCGGCCGGGCCGCTACGGCCTGCACGACCTGCTGCGGGTGTACGCGGCCGAGCTCGCCGCCCGGGAGTTGTCCCCGGGCGAGTCGCGAGCGGCCCTGAGTCGGCTGCTGACCTGGTACGCGAAGGCGGCCGACGCCGCGGACGGCATGCTCGCCCCGGACCGGACCCGCCAGCTGATCGAGTCCGTGGCCGGTCTGCCGCCCTTCTTCACCCCCGCCGACCCGGCCGAGGCCGTCGCGTGGTGCCAGCAGGAGCAGGCGAACCTGGTCAGCGCCGTCCGCCTGGCCCGGGACCGCGGTCTGACGACCTTGGCGCGCCAACTGCCGATGGCGCTGTGGACGTTCCTCCAACGGCAGCGGGACATGAAGACCTGGATATCCGTCCTCGATATCGCCCTCGACGTCACGGTCGCCGAAGGCGACCACGTCCAGGAGGCGGCCGTGCGCAACAATCTCGCGATCGCCCTCATCGAGGACGGCCGCCCGGCCTCCGCCCTGGAACACCTCGAAGCCAGCGCACGCATCCGGCGGGAGCACGGCGACCTCGCACGGGCCTACACCACACTCGTGAACCTCGGCATCGCGGCGATGGAGGCCGGCGAGCCCGAGCGCGCCCTGGCCTCCCTGCGCGAGTCGCTGGACCTGTGCGAGCAGACCGGAAACCGCGACGGCGCCGCCGTCGCGCACACGAACATCGGCGAGGTCCTGCGGCGGCTCGGCCGCCCGCGCGAAGCCCTCGCCGAAAGCCTTCTGGCGCGAGGGCTCTACCTCGAACGCGACGCCGACGATCCGCGGCTCGCCGAGGTGCTGATCACTCTCTGCGACACGCACCTGCTGCTCGGGGACGTCGCCACCGCCCGCACCGAGATCGAGGAGGCCGTACGCGTCACCGTGGCGGCCTGCCGTCCGCACGTCCAGGCCCGCGCGCTGCGGCAGTACGGGCATGCGCTTCTCGCCGGCGCGGACCCCGACGGTGCGCGCGCCGCCTGGTCCGAGGCCGCGGACATCTTCACCGAGCTCGACCCGCCCGCCGCCCAGGAGATCAGGCTGCTGATCGAGGGGATCGAGGGGATCGAGGGGCTGACCGAGCGGGCCGCCGGCTGAGCCGGGCGTCGACTTTCGGCGCGGATCATGTCACCGGACACTGATGCCGGCCTGCGCTCGCATGAGACGGGCGGTGGCCCGCTTCCGGCCACCGCCCTCTCAATACCCGCCGCTACTCGCTCTGCCAAGCAAACGTGGCCTCGTCGAACTCCCGCGCCGCCAGGTCCTCGCGCCGGATGAGCCGGTACAGGCGCGACCAGGAAGCTCGCGGTCGTCCAGTACTGGGGCGAGGCGAGCAACGTCAAAGCCCGCACCGACTACCAGCGCGCCCGTGCTGAGAAGTTCGCCGAAGCCGTGGCGAACGGGACGGACCGCTGGACCGCCGCCGGCGACGCCCTGATGCCGGTACTCGCTGCCCACCCCGTCGAGGTCGACAAGCCGCAGCACCACCGCACGCACTTCGGCGTCACGTCTTAAGACGAGTTCGGCAGATGTCCTTGTCGCGGGGCGGGAGGCGGTCGAGGCGCCTCCATCGTCGCCGCGCTGGAGGTCACCACCAGCAGACCCTGATTGAGACCATCCGGCGCAACAACGCCGCGACCTTCACTGCCTTCCTGGACCGCCCTTGGGCGGAGTGCGGTACAGGGCGCAGATGTCCCGGGATGCCGGCGGCCGCGGCGACCACCGCGACGCGCACCAGGTCGTCGTAACGGCGCGGCCGGCCTGAGCGGGCGGCGTCCTTCGGCCCCCCAGCCCGTGCTCGGCGAACCGTCCGCGCCACTTGCGGACCGATCGTTCCGACAAACGAGGTGGTCCCGTTGAGCCAGATCAACGACGCGTTCCAACGCATGATGTCCGGTGCCGCGCGCTTTCGGATGGTCCTCACACCGCAGTGACGCTGAAGACGCTGTGAATCAAGCCTGGCTTGAGCACAAGCGTGTGCGGGATCATCGGGTTGTGCCCCTCTCCTCCGGTGCCGCAGTCGCGACTTGCACGGTGCCTTCGGGAGGCTCACTACGTCGGCAGTTCGCTCCCGGCCTGTTCGCTGACCATGTAGCGTGCGTACCAGTCCGGCCAGTCCGGGTCCTCCGCGCCCGTACGCGCCTCGTGTTCGCCGTGTGCGGCGGCGGCTCGGCGCAGTGCAGCGGCCAGGTCCGGGGCTGAGGAGAACGCGGTTACCGACGGGTCCAGGCGTCCGGGCAACCGGGTCGTGATCTCCTGCAGGAGCCAGCCGTTCCCGTCCGGGTCGCTGAACGACAGGAACGAGCCGTAGCTGCTGCGCTTCGGATCCGGGCCGGACACCCGGGCATCGGTACCGCCGTGGTGGAAGACGCCGCCCGCATCGTGGAACACCCCGCTGGGCTCGGCCCCGCCCCGCTTGAGCTCGTCGTGCGCCGCTTGGATGTCGTCGACGATCAGGTGCAGGCCCTGCGCGGTGCCCGGCGTCTGCGCGGTGACGGACGTGCCGAAGATGACCGACGCCGGCGAGCCGGGCGGGGTCACCTGCACCACCCGGAAGGAGTCGTCGGTGCTGACGTCGGCGTCCAGCCGCCAGCCCAATCCCGTGTAGAAGTCCTTGGCCCGGTCCACGTCCGTGACCGGTAGCACGATGACTTCCAGTTTCATGTCCATCACGTGTGCTCCTCCCGTCTGTAGCCCAGCCTGGTACGAGGCGCCGCCGACCGCATCCGGAAGCGTTCGGGCGGCGGTGGAGCCAGCCGGGACGTAATGTGGAGGAACTGGTCGAATGAGCGCGACGAAGAAGGTTGTCATCGTCACCGGTGCCTCGCAGGGCATCGGTGCGGCTGTCGCAGACGCGTACCGCGAACGGGGCTCACCGGCGGACACGGCGGACACGGCGGACACGTACTGTGTGCTTCCACGTCGCTGGTCGACCGCGCCAACGCGCGCATCCCGCGGCACTCGCCTCGCTGACCAAGGGCGGACTCGTCGCGGTCACCAGGGAACTGGCCATCGAATACGCGGCGCGCGGCATCCGCGCGAACGCCGTCGCGCTCGGCGTCATCCGCACCCCGTTGAACCCCGACGACCCGGGCGGCGAACTCGCCGCACTGCACCCTTTGGGTCGAATGGGTGAGATCGACGACGTCGTCGAAGCGATCATGTATCTGGAGCAGGCCTCGTTCGTCACCGGCGAGATCCTCCACGTCGACGGCGGGCAGAGCGCAGGTTTCTGATACACCCCGGACGCGATTCGTGACAGGCTCATAGGGAGGATCCATGGATGACAGCCCGAACGGCGACGCGACAAGCGCCCAGGGAAGCTGCTGACTCGGTTGGGATCGCGCGGCGTTTCCAGGGTGACCGTCGGCTTGTCGTCGGTCGGACCGCCACCGGTGTTGATGACGAAGCCGACTAGGGACGAAGGACTCTGATCTGCTCGTTCATGGTGAGGTGCCCAAGAGCGGTGGGCGTTAGCGGGGTTCGGCACCCGTGGCCGCGCCGAAAAACAGTACCCTGTGACCGATGCGCCAGAGGCGGCCCGGGGAGGGCCGCCGGGGAGGTGATGCGCGATGGCTACGCAGGATCCGTCTACCGAGGTCCCGGCCGTGGTGCTCTCGGCCGCACAGCGTGTGAACATCGGCGAGTTCCGTCGGGCCTTCGTCAGGGTCAAGAAGGCCAGGTTCAAGCCGGACACGGTCGAGTTCACCTTGTATGAGTTCGCCGAGGGCATCGTCTTCCAGTCCGCGACCGAGCCGGAGCGGGCCAGCGCGTTCGCGTGGCGGGGCGCGGTCCGCGTCTACCTGGCCGGGCTCGTGATCAGCGGAGGTGGGAAACACACTCTCACTTACAGCTACAGCATGGAGATGGAGGGCGGCGGCTCCTTGAAAGTGGGCGGGAAGGTGGAGTTGAGGGGCAAGTACCAGCTCACAGGGCGCGGAAAGCCACCGGACTCGGAACAGGAACTCTACGTGCGGCTGAGCGAGAGCCAGCAGCGGGTCTCGCAGCGCCTGCTGCCGCTCGCGCGAGCCGCGCTGGCGGACGGCAAGAAGGTGCTGTTCGACAAGGTGAAGGTGGGCAACACCGGGCTGTACACCGAGGACGGCCTCATCCCCTGGTCCGCCATAACGTCGGTCAAAGTGGCCGACGGCCACGTAACGGTCAGGGTGGAGGGCCGCGGCCGGCTGCGGCCCGCCCTGAACCTGTCGATGTACGAGCTGCCGAACAGCCCCCTGTTCATGACTCTCGTCAACGACATGATGCAGGCGCGATAACCGGATGGGCCCGGCGCAGGACCGCCACCTCGTGCCGCAGCACGAGCAGCTCGACATCCTTGGCCGCGCTGCTGCGCCCCAACAGCACCAGTCAGGACGCTATCCGGCAGAACAGTAGGTAGACCAGACGCACAGACACGAGCATTACCATCCCGTACCCAGCGCCGCCAGCGTGCAGTATTCACGCAGGTGAGACCCTATAGCAGGGTTCTTGAACCACGCATGTCACACAGCATGAACACTCGTTATGTGGAAAGGCTCGTTCGGCCGTGTGCACGTCGATGCCCGCCGCGTGCCATGCGGTTGCCAGCTCAGCTGTGTCCTCGACGGACAAGTATGCCGAGCCGGGGTGGTGCTCCCGGCTCAGCACGCCCAGGTGGATTCGGTGCCGTGCGCGGTGGCGCTGATATCAGCCTCGCGCGAGACCATGCCCGCCCCCGCATGCCCGCCCCTGCCTCAACCGCGTCCCCGCGCCGCGTCCCGGATCCGGCCTTCGCGGCCGGAGATGCCCTGCACCAGTTGGCGGCCCGCCGCGAAGCGCATGAGGACACACACCCACGTGCGCCACGGCCTGTACGCCTCGGTCAGGCGGGCGATGTCCGCCGCGGTCGGCTGGTCGCCCAGATGGTGCAGTGCCCCCAGGACGGCGTCGGACATCGGTTCTGTGGGCCAGACGTCGGTGACGCTGCAGGTGCGCATGTAGATGCCCTGTGACCAGAAGGCGCCGATGCCCGGGATCGCGCGGGCGGCCGGGATCGCCTGTTCGCCGAGGGACAGGAGGTGTTCGACGTCCAGTAGGGGGGTGGTCAGGGCGGTCTCCGCCATGCGGCGGGCGCGGTCCACCTTGACTGCCGCTACCCCGGGGATGCTCTCCAGGGTGCGCATCTTCTCCGGGCCGGGGATGGCGCCGACGGTTACGCCGTCGATGGTGAAGGTTGCGCCGTGTGCCGCCATGAGCCGGCCCTTCAGGGCCGCGACGGTGTTCTGGTTCACGCGCTGGCTCATGATTGCCCAGTAGGCCAGTTCGTAGGGCGAGGGGAAGTTGACCGGCCGCAGTCCCGGTAGGGCGGCCATGAGGCGGCCCACCTCGGGGTCGCGCTCGCCTACTTCGGGGTAGCCGGTGGCGTCGTGGTCCAGGGAGAAGATGCGCGCTACCTGGCCGGCGACGCGGTCGATGGCCGGCTCGGCGTCCGTCCAGCCGGCGAGTTCGCCGTGGACTTCGTCGTCCCGGTACTGCAGGTGTACCGCGACCGGGGTGTAGGTCTTGTCCGCGATGAAGGCCATGGCCACGCCTCGTTCGGTGCGTGCGGACTGGTTGCGCATCGAGGGCCAGCTGGTCGCGAAGTCCGAGCACAGGTCCCAGGAGAACGGGCCCTGCGGGCGGATGCGGAACGCGGTGGGGGAGTCGACGCTGACGGACATGGAAACCCTTCTTCGGATGGTGCGCTCCGGCCGGGGGAGGGGCCCGGCCGGAGGTCTGATGACGGCCAGCCGGCCGGCTCGCCGCCGCGGCGCGGGTCGGGGCGGATATGCCCCGACACGGGGGAATCAGTCCTGGAACTCCGGGATCACCTTCTCGGCGAACAGTTCCAGGCTGCGCAGGACCTCGTCGATGGGCAGGCCGCCCTGCTGGCCGGTCATGAACAGCGCGACCCACTCCAGGTCCGGGATGTTGTTCACGACCTTCTCCAGGCCCCGCTTGACGTCGTCGGGGTTGCCCAGCAGCGCCACCGGGCCCAGGCCCGAGTGGTCGTCGGGGTCCGGGACGGCGTTCGGGTCCTCGTCGTGGTCCAGGAAGCCGAAGGAGCCGAAGAAGGTGGCGAAGTCGGTGAACATGGACGGCCCGAAGACCTCCACCGCCTTCTCGCGGGTGTCCGCGACGCCGATGATCTTCAGCAGCCCGGTGTGCTCGCCCACCTTGTAGTTCCGGCCGAACTTGGCCGACTCGGCCTGGTACAGCTCGGCCTTGGCCCGGTGGTCGGCCGGGTCCGGGGTGAACATCCACGGCACCATGTCCTCGGCCGCGCAGCGCATGATGGACCGGTCGGACAGGGTGAACGGCTGCCACATCTCCGGGTACGGGTCCTGATACGGGCGCGGGATCACGCAGACCCGCTTGACCACGTCGTTCTCGTCCAGTTCGTCCAGGGCGCCGAAGTCGCGCGTCCACTCCACGGCCGGCCAGTTCTCGATCCCGCCGAACGGGAACGGGATGGAGTAGCCGCCCAGGATGTCGCTCTGGTAGCGCACCGTGGTCTCGGTCCAGCACATCTTCATGATCTTCAGGATCTCGCCGAAGACCTCGAAGTTGCGGTCGTCGGTGCTGCCGCCGTCGCCGTTGGTGGCCCCGGTCTGCCAGCGTTGGCCCAGCACGTTGGCCCAGCGGTTCTGGTAGCCGCGCGCCAGTCCCAGCCGCAGGCGCCCGCGGGTGAACTGGTCCAGCAGGGCCACGTCCTCGGCGGCGCGCACCGGGTCCCAGGCCGGCAGCACCAGGCCCAGCGGGGCCAGCAGGATGCGTTCGGTGCGGGCCGCCAGGTCCGTCAGGATCATCAATGGGTTGACGGAGGCCTCATAGCCCTCGGAGTGGAAGTGGTGCTCGCTGAACATGATCGCGTCGAAGCCGGTCTGGTCGGCCTGCACCGCTATCCGCCGGATCTCGTCCAGCATCGCCTGGTAGGAGTCGGTGTCGCGGCCGATCGGCCGTTTGGCCTTCGCGTTGTCCTCGTCCATGCAGCCCGAGCCCGGGATCTGCGGATTGAGGAAGAGCGAGAACTTCATTGCATCCCCTGTCAGTCGCCATGTGTGAGCCGGATTCGCCCAAGCCGGACGCTTCTGTGCCTCCGAGCAGCGACATTAGGCCCGGCCGCCGGGCGGCACAGGTGCTTCGACCTGGCGGGCATCCGCCATGTCCGGTGTGCGCCGCATCGGCCCGGCTGGTGCCGGTGTTCGGCATTCGCGGCGAGATGGCGCCATGGCGGGCCCGCGCCATCCGGAGTCGTTGAAGGTGCCCCTGGACAGCCCGAACCATGGGTGTGTCCGCGAAGGATCCGAGGAAGGGAGGACTCCGCGATGCGCACCCAGGAGTTCGACGCGGCGCCGGAGATCGTACAGGCCGAGGTGATGCTGTTCGGGATCGTCAAGTACTCCCTGTGGCAGTTCCTGAGGGTCATGCGGCCGGCGGCGAAGCTCACCGGCAAGAACCTGAAGAACGCCCCCGGCTTCATCCAGATCAAGTCCTGGATGCCCAAGCCGCTGACCGTGATCTCGATCAGCTTCTGGCACAGCGCCGAGGCGCTGCAGGCCTACGCCTCAGGCGAGGAGCACCGGGCGATCCAGTCCTGGGCCCGGGCCGGGAACGTCAAGGCCGCCTCCTTCCGCGTGTTCGACGCCCAGAGCCACGGCTACACGCTCGGCGAATGGCTGTCGCAGCCGGCGCAGGAGCGTTCGGAGGCGTCCGTCTGACGGACCCGACCTGACCGGCAAGACCCGACGAACCAGACGAAAGAAAGGTCACTGCGTTGACCACTCCCCCCTCGTACGCCGTGCAGGTGGAGGACCTGCGCAAGAGCTACGACGAAGACACCGAGGTGCTGCGTGGCCTGTCGCTGCAGGTGGAGCCGGGCGAGATCTACGGCTTCCTCGGGCCCAACGGCGCCGGCAAGTCCACGTGCCTGCGCATCTTGTGCGCCCTGCTCAAGCCGACCTCCGGCCGGGCCCTGGTGGCCGGGCACGACGTCGTGGCGCGGCCCTTCGAGGTCCGCGCCCGCATCGGCGCCTCGCTGCAGAACTCCTCGCTGGACCCGCTTTTGACCCCGGTGGAGTTCCTCACGCTGCAGGCCCGGCTGTACGGGCTGTCCAAGGCCGAGGCGGCCCGGCGGGTGGCCGAGGTCGAGGACATCCTGGACCTCGGCGAGGCCGCCGGCCGCCGGATCGGCACCTACTCCGGCGGCATGATGCGCCGCGTCGACATCGCCGCGGCCCTGATCGCCCGGCCCGAGGTGGTGTTCCTGGACGAGCCCACCACCGGGCTGGACCCCGACAGCCGCACCCGCGTGTGGCGCAAGGTCCGGGAACTCAACCGCGAGCACGGCATCACCTTCTTCCTGACCACGCAGTACCTGGAGGAGGCCGACCAGCTCGCGCAGCGGGTCGGGATCCTCAACGAGGGCCGGCTGGCCGCGGAGGACACCCCGAGCGCGCTGAAGAGTTCGCTCGGCACCGACCTCATCATCGTGCGGACCCACGGCCCGGCCGAGGACGCCGGTCCCGGCTCGGCGCCCGAGGCGCTGCGCCGGCTGGCCGGGGTCACCGGCGTGGCCGCGGCCGGCGACCGGATCACCGTGCAGGTCGAGTCCGGCGCCGAGTGGATCGGCCCGGTGGCCGTGGCGCTGGCCCAGCACGGCACCGCCGTCGCGGACATCGCGCTGCGCACCCCCACCCTTGACGACGTCTTCTTCCGGGTCACCGGAAGCCGGTTCGAGCAGGAGGCACTCACCTCATGACCGCCCTGGTCTCCCTCCCGGACGCCGCCGGCGCCACCGGGACGCCCGCCGCCGGCCGCGCCCTGCGCCCGACCCGCGGCGCAGAGCTCTGGCTGGTCGCGGCCCGGGCTGTGAAGGTCGCGCTGCGCAACCCCGAGGCCGTGATCCCGAACCTGTTCATCGGCCTGTTCTTCTTCGCGGTGAACGTCGGGTCGATGCAGCACACCATCGCCAGGACCGCGCACATCGACGCCAAGGCCTTCGAGCTGCCGGTGGCCATCATGTTCGCGGTCACCGGCACCTCCCGGGCCACCCAGGCCGTGGTGGACATCGCGAACGGCTACTTCGACCGCCTGCTGATGACACCGATCCGCCGGACCTCCCTGCTGTTCGGCATGCTGCTGGCCGACTTCCTGATCGCCCTGGGCCTGGCCGTGTGCGTGAGCGGGCTGGCCGTCGCCCTCGGTGTGCGGTTTGCCTCCGGCGTCGGCGGGTTCCTGGTGTTCCTGGTGTTCGCCTCAGCCTGGTCGACGGCCTACTCCGGCTTCGTCTACGCGCTGGCCTTCGCCAGCGGCAGCCCGGAGACGGTGAACTCGGCGGGCTTCATGATCTTCTTTCCGTTCGCGTTCCTGACCACCGCGTTCCTGCCGCGCGATCTGCTGGCCGGCTGGATGTCCTCGATCGCCGAGTACAACCCGGTCACCTACTTCCTGTCCGCACTGCGCTCCCTGATCGTCCAGGGCTGGCACACCAGCACCCTGCTGGGCGGGCTGGCCGCGATCCTCGGCGTCGGCGTGGTCGGGTTCCTGCTGGCGCTCAAGACGCTGGCCGGCCGGATCGCCAAGGGCTGAAGGGCGCGCTCATGGATCTGGAGCTCAAGGGGCGCCGTGCCCTGGTCACCGGGGGCACCCGAGGGATAGGCGCCGCGGTCACCCTCGCGTTGGCCGCCGCCGGTGCGCAGGTCGCGGCCGTGCATCGCAATCCACTGACCGAGCCGGCCGTGGCGGCCCGCTTCGAGGAGGCCGGGGATGTCGTCCTGATGCGGGGCGACGTCAGCAGGCAGCGGGACGCCGAGCTGATCGCGGCCGGCTGCGCCGAGCGGTTCGGCGGCCTGGACATCCTGGTGAACAACGCCGGGGTCATCGGCCACCGGCTGCTGGGCGACCTGGACCTGGCCGAGTGGCGCCGGGTGCTGGACACCAACCTGACCGGGATGTACCTGGTCACGCGCGCCGCGGCGGAGATCCTCGCCGACGGGGGCTCGATCGTCAACGTCGGCTCGGCGGTGGCCACCGTCGGCATGGCGGCCGGCAGCCACTACACCGCGGCCAAGGCCGGGGTGATCGGGCTGACCCGGTCGCTGGCCAAGGAGTTCGGGCCGCGCGGCGTCCGGGTCAACACCGTGACTCCGGGGATCATCGACACCGACCAGGCCGCCGGCCTCACCGCCGAGCAGCGCGTGCACTACGCGGGCCTGGCGAGCCTGAACCGGCTCGGCTCGGCCGCCGAGGTGGCCGACGTGGTGCTGTTCCTGGCCAGCGATCTGGCCCGGTTCGTCTCCGGAGTGACGCTCACCGTGGACGGAGGGATCTGAGATGAGTACCGACACGACATCCGGCGTACGGCCGGACGGGGAATCCGGCTGGCCGGGCGCGGCCGATCCGGGATACGTGCAGCTGCCGGCCGACGGCTTCACCACGGCGCTGGTGATGGACGTCCCCGACGGCCACAGCGCGGAGTTCGAGCAGGCCTGGGAGCAGGCCGCCGGCCAGGTCGCCGATCTGGACGGCAACATCCACCAGGTGCTGCTGCGGCCCACGCACCTGCCGCACACCTACGTCGTCATCAGCAAGTGGCGCGACGAGCAGACCTTCCACGAGTTCGAACGCAGCCGGTCGCAGGACGAGCTGACCGCGACGCTGCGCCGGCTGCGGGAAGGGATCGTCATGTCGACGCCGATCATGGTCCGCCGCATAGAGGGGAGGAAGCCGTGACCACCACCATCAGGGTCATGGTCCACGCGAAAGTGCCGGACCGGGACTTCACCGCGTTCGAGACCGAGTACAAGAAGGTGACCGACCGGGTCAAGGGCACGCCGGGGCACATCCGCGACGAGCTGCTGCGGGCCACCGACGCGTCCGACTCGATCATCCTGCTCTCGGAGTGGGAGAGCCGCGAGAAGTTCCTGGCCTGGGAGGACGCGCCGATCCACCGCCAGACGACCGGGGGCCTGCGGCCCTACTGGAGCGGCGGGATAGCGCGGATCATCTATGAGGTGACCCCCGGTGCCTGAGCCGTACTTCACCGTGGTGCGCGGCCGTCTCGACCCGTTCGAGACGGCCGCGGTGACGGTGGTGCTGGCCGCTCTGGCCCGCCGGAGCCGGTCCGGCCCGCCGTCCGCCTCCGGCGCGTCCGGAGCCGGCGGACCGTGGCGCCCGTCGTCCGCCGGCTATGAGCCGCCGTCTTCCTGGCGGGGGCGGCGATGAGAAGGGTCCTGATAAGCAACCGCGGCGAGATCGCCGTGCGGGTGATCCGGGCCTGCCGGGACGCCGGGCTGACCTCGATCGCGGTCTACGCCGAGCCCGACCTGGACGCCCTGCACGTGCGGCTCGCCGACGAGGCGCACGCCCTCGGCGGCCGCGGTCCCGGCGAGAGCTACCTGGACATCGGCAAGATCCTCGCGGTCGCCAAGGCCGCCGGGGCGGACGCGGTCCACCCCGGATACGGGTTCCTGGCCGAGAACCACGAGTTCGCGTGCGCGACCATCGACGCCGGGCTGACCTGGATCGGACCGCCGCCGCGGGCGATCGTCCGGCTCGGCGACAAGGTCGCCGCCCGCCGGATCGCCCAGGAGGTCGGGGCGCCGATGCTGGCCGGCACCTCCGAGCCGGTCGCCGACGCCGCCGAGGTGGTGGCCTTCGCCCGCGAGCACGGGCTGCCGATCGTCATCAAGGCCGCGCACGGCGGCGGCGGTCGCGGCATGCGCGTGGTCCGCGAGTTGGCGGACGTCGAGGAGGCGTACGGCGCGGCGGTCCGGGAGGCCGTCGCCTCGTTCGGCCGCGGGGAGTGCTTCGTCGAGCGTTACCTGGACCGGGCCCGTCATGTGGAGACCCAGTGCCTGGCCGACGTCCAGGGCAACGTGGTCGTGGTCTCCACCCGGGACTGCTCGCTGCAACGGCGGCACCAGAAACTCGTGGAAGAGGCGCCGGCGCCGTTCCTGAGCCCGGACCAGCGGGACTCGCTGTACGAGGCTTCGAAGAAGATCCTGCGGCACGCCGGATATGTCGGCGCCGGGACCTGTGAGTTCCTGGTCGGCCAGGCCGGCGAGATCTCCTTTCTGGAAGTCAACACCCGGCTTCAGGTCGAGCATCCGGTCAGCGAGGAGGTGACCGGCCTGGACCTGGTTCTGGAACAGTTCCGGATCGCCGACGGCGAGGAGTTGGGCTACGACGATCCGCCGGCCGCCGGGCACTCGCTGGAGTTCCGGATCAACGCCGAGGACCCGGGGCGGGGATTCCTGCCCACGCCCGGGACCGTGACCGCCTGGCGGACCCCGTCCGGCCCCGGCGTGCGGCTCGACGCCGGCTACACCCAGGGCATGACGGTGCCGCCGGTCTTCGACTCACTGCTGGCCAAGCTGATCGTCACCGGCCGGACCCGGGCCGAGGCGCTGCGCCGGGCCCGCCGGGCCCTGGCGGAGTTCGACGTCGGCGGGATGCCGACCGTCCTGCCGTTCCACCGTGCCGTCGTGGAGGATCCGGCGTTCGCGCCGCGGGATCCCGACGAGCCGTTCACCGTACACACCCGCTGGATCGAGAACGAGTTCAGCGGAGTGCCGCCGGCGCCGCAGCCCGCTTCGTCGCCGGAGCCGGAGCCGGCCGAGGGCCGTGAGCCGCTCACGGTCGAGGTGTCCGGCCGCCGGATCGAAGTGGTGGTGCCCGCGTCCCTGCTCGCTCCGGTGGGCGTGGGCGCCGGTGTCGGCGTGAACGGGAACGCCGCCAGACGGCGGGGTACGCCCGCCTCCCGCCATCGTGGCGGGGCGGTCGTGGGACCGGCCGGCGACGCGCTGGTCAGCCAGATGGCCGGCACGGTGGTGAAGGTGTGCGTCGCCGACGGGGAGCAGGTGTCCGCCGGCCAGACCGTGGTGGTCCTGGAAGCCATGAAGATGGAACAGCCCCTCGACGCGCATCAAGACGGCGTCATATCAGGGCTTTCTCTGAAAGTCGGCGACGCGATTTCCTCCGGTGCCTCGGTGTGCGAGATCAAAGCGCGATGATGCCCTCCTGGCGGCGATTCGCCATGGCTTTCAGTCGCCGCCGGGAATCATTGCCGGGAACCCTCGGAAAGGTGAATCCTGAATTCAGGAAAGAATGCCGGCTCACAACGGAAAGGGTGACGACAATGGCCGATTTCGCCGCGGTGACCTGGAGCGTGCGTCCCGGTACGGAGGGCGAAGTGCAGCAGTTGTTCCGGGATTCCGGACGGCCCAGCCACGACGTCCTGGACGCCGAGGGAAACCAGGTGGGCAAGCTGTTGTCCACCGTGGTCTTCATGCACGGCAACCGGGTGGTCCGGGTCCTGGAGTACGAGGGCTCGCTGCCGGACGTCATGCGCCACATGGCCCAGCAGCCCGAGCTGCAGGAGCTGGAGAAGAAGCTCGACGACTACCTGGAGGTGAAGCGGGACACGTCGAGCCCTGAGAAGTTCCGCGAGTACTTCCTGAGCTGCATCATGACCAACGTCATCCACCGGACGCGCGACGATGTCGACGCCTGAGACGCCGGACCCGGGCGCCAGGGTGGCGCTGGTCGTCGGCGGGTACGGCGGCATCGGCAGCGTGGTGAGCCGGAAGCTGGCCGAGGGCGGCCTGCGCGTCGCGCTGGCCGGCCGGTCCGCCGAGAAGGCCGGGAAGTTCGCCGCCGAGCTGGCCGGGGCGGGCCTGGACGCCCACGGCTACGAGGTCGACCTGGCCGACGCGGACTCCGTGCCGGCTCTGGTGACCGCGGTGGCGGCGGACCTGGGCGGCGTGGACGTCCTGGTGAACCTGGCGGCCAGCCCCCTGATGGGGCCGGCCGAGAAGATCACCGAGGCGGACTGGAACCGCACCCTGGAGATCAACCTGACCGGCGCCTTCCGGCTCTCCCAGGCCGTCGGGCGGCACTTCATCGCCACCGGCCGGCCCGGCCGGATCATCCACTTCTCCTCCACCCGCGGCGCGTTCGGCGCCCCGATCGGCTTCGCGGCCTACGGCGCCAGCAAGGCCGGCGTCGACCTGCTGGTCAAGCAGCTGGCGACGGAATGGGCGAGCCACGGCATCACCGTCAACGCCATCGCGCCGGGCTTCGTCCCGACCGGCCTGACGCCCGAGGCCGAGGCCAACGCGGGGTTCCTGAAGATGATGAAGGCCCGCATCCCGCTGGGCCGCTTCGCCCGGCCGGAGGAGGTCGCCTCCGCGGTGTCCTTCCTGGCCAGCCCGGGTGCCTCGTTCGTCACCGGCCAGATCATCTACGTCGACGGCGGCGTGACCGCCAGCTCCTGAAAGGGGTCTCATTCCCATGAGCAGCGATCAACGGGTCGCCTTCGTCGGCCTGGGCGGCATGGGCGGGGGCATGGCCCACCGTCTGCGCGAGGCCGGAGTGCGGCTGGTCGTGCAGAACCGCACCGCGGCCAAGACCATCCCGCTGGTGGACGCCGGTGCGATCGCGGCCGGCACCCCGGCCGGCGCCGCCGCGGACGCCGACGTGGTCTTCGTCAGCGTCGCCGACGAGGAGGCGCTGGACGAGGTGATCTTCGGTCCGCACGGCGTGGCCGCCGGCCTGCGTCCGGGCGGCTACCTGGTGGACACCTCGACCGCCTCCCCGACCTACTCCATCGCGGCGGCCGAGCGGCTCGCCGAGCGGGGGATCCGGTTCGTCGAGGCGCGGATCCTGGGCAACCCGCTGCACGCCCGCAGCGGCGAGCTGCGGATCTTCGCGGCCGGCCGGGACCAGGACGTGGAGGCGGTGCGGCCGCTGCTGGAGATCATCGGCCAGGAGATCCGCAACCTCGGGCCGATCGGCGCCGCCTCGACGTTCAAGCTCGCCTTCAACGTCCTGCTGGGCGCGCAGCTGGCGGCCATCTCCGAGGCGGTGGGCCTGGCCGAGCGCGCGGGCCTGTCGCGCGAGGTGATGCTGCAGACCATCGGCACCAGCGGGCTGGCCTCGCCGGTGCTGGCCTTCCGGTGCGCGCTGGCCCTGAAGGGCCGGTTCGACCCGCCGGCGTTCCGCACCCGGCTGATGCACAAGGACCTGCGCCTGGCGCTGTCCGACGCGCGCAGCCCGATGCCGGTCATCGCCCGGGCCGCGGAGTACTTCGACGCCGCGCTGGAGCGCGGCCTGGGAGAGCTCGACGCGGCGATCGTGCTGGCCCGGGCCGAGCCCGCGGTCCAGGCCGGAGCCGCGCGATGAGCCGGCCGCAGGTGGGGGTCACCCACAACTCGGTCGTCATCGCCGCGCCCCTGCCGCTGGTCTGGGAGATCTCCAACGACCTGTGCCGGTGGACCGAGCTGTTCGACGAGTACCAGAACGTGGAGATCCTCTCCCGGCAGCAGGACACCGTGCGGTTCCGGCTGACGATGCACCCGGACGAGAACGGGACCGTCTGGTCCTGGGTCTCCGAGCGCACGCCGGACCCCGGCACGTTCACGGTCGAGGCCAGCCGGGTGGAGCCGGGCCCCTTCGAGTACATGCGCATCCTGTGGTCCTACCGCACGGTCGAGGCCGGCACCGAGATGACCTGGACCCAGAAGTTCCACATGCGCCCGGACGCGCCGGTGGACGACGCGGCGATGACCGATCGGATCAACACCAACACGCCCATCCAGATGCAACGGTTCAAGGCCGCGATCGAGCACGCGGCCGCCCTCGTCTAAGGAGCGAGACCATGATCACCTCTCTTCGTCGGATCCTCACCTCCGAGGTGGACGGCTCCCAGTGGAGCTTCGACGTCCTGGACGGACGTCCCTACGTCGTGGTGTTCGGCAACATGAAGTGCGCCGAGGACGTCACCCAGATCATCGCCGCCCTGCAGAGCGCCCCGGAGACCGTGGACCTGGACATCGTCCAGGTGGCGCACGTCAGCGGGCTTCCCAAGCCGCTGCAGAAGCTGGCCACCCGGTCGCTGCGCAAGGCCAAGGAGAAGCAGGTCGCCGAGCGCGCGGCCCTGCGCGCCCGCCTGGGCCTGGCCGCCGAGGACGGGGAGAAGCTGCGCTTCGCCCTGGACTGGACCGCCCAGCTCACCGAGCCGGCCGAGTTCACCCACCACCAGAAGGAGGCGGTGACCCTGCTGGTCGACGCCGACGGCACGGTGGCCTCCCGGCTGGAGGGTCCCGAGGTCGGCGCGCGGGTCCGGGCCTGGTACGCCTCTCACGTCAGCGCCTGAGCGCCGGAGCCTCGCCATGTCCGTCGCCACGCGTATCGCAGAGTCCGCCGCCCCGCCCGCCGGGGCCGCCACCGCCGAGGTCGACCCGCGTGCGCTGCGCCAGGCGTGCGGGCAGTTCCTCACCGGGGTCACCGTGGTCACCAGCACCGACGGCGAGTACCCGTTCGGGATGACCGCGAACTCCTTCACCTCGGTGTCGCTGGACCCGCCGATGGTCCTGTTCTGCCCGCACAAGGACGCCAAGATCAGGGAGCTGATCGACCAGTCCGGCTGCTTCGCGATCAACGTCCTGTCCGAGGACCAGGCCGAGCTGTCGCGGCGCTTCACCCACCGGGTGACGGTCTGCTTCGGCGACATCCCGACCCGGATCGGCGTCAGCGGCGCCCCGTTGCTGGACGACGCGCTGACCTATCTGGACTGCCGGGTGGTCCGGGAGATCGCCGCCGGCGACCACACGATCGTGCTCGGGGAGGTGCTGGACGTCGGCCGGACCGAGCCCGGCGCCCGCCCGCTGGCCTTCTTCCGCGGCCAGTACGTCGGCCTGGCCTGAGCCGGGCCCTGCAGGGGGAGTGAACTCGATGACCGCCAAGTCAGTGAACGCGGCGAACCCAGATAACACAGTGAACCCAGATAACACAGTGAACTGCGATGTCGTCATCCTCGGCTCCGGCCTGGCCGGGTCGACGCTGGCCGCCGTCCTGGCCAGGGCCGGGCTCTCGGTGGTGCTGGTCGACGCGGCGAGCCATCCGCGCTTCGCGGTCGGCGAGTCGACCATCCCGCCGCTGATGGCGTGGCTCAAGCTGCTCGCCGTCCGCTACCAGGTCCCGGAGATCAATGCCCTGACCAGCGTGGACAAGTCCACCGAGCAGATCGGCACCTCCTTCGGCGTCAAGCGGCACTTCGGCTTCATGCTGCACCGTCCCGGGCAGGAGCCGGACCCGCGCGAGTCGAACCAGTACGTCATCCCGGACATGCTCACCAGCGCCAGCCACCTGTTCCGGCAGGACTGCGACTACTACATGTTCCAGGTGGCGGCCCAGTACGGCGTCCAGACCCGGCAGAACTGGCGGGCCCGCGATGTCGACCTCGACGACGACGGCGTCACCGTGGTCGGCCACTCCGGGGAGGTGCTGCGGGGCCGCTACCTGGTCGACGCCAGCGGCTTCCGCTCGCCGCTGGCCGAGAAGCTGGACCTGCGCGAGCAGCCGGCCCGGTTCAAGCACCACTCCCGGTCGATGTTCACGCACATGGTCGGCGTCAGGCCCTTCGACGACGTCAGCTGGCACCCGGCCGACCAGCGCCCCAAGGCGCGCTGGCACGAGGGCACCATGCACCACCTGTTCGAGCGCGGCTGGTTCTGGATCATCCCGTTCGACAACTACGGGCCCTCCCGCAACCGCCTGTGCAGCGTCGGCGTGACGCTGGACGAGCGGCTCTATCCGAAGAACCCTGATCTGACCCCGGAGCAGGAGTTCTATTCCCTGCTGGAGCAGTACCCGGCCGTGGCCCGGCAGTTCGAGGGCGCGGCCAAGGCGCGGGAGTGGGTCAGCACCGACCGGCTCCAGTACTCCTCGCGGCAGACCGTCGGCCCGCGCTGGTGCCTGATGTCGCACGCGGCCGGCTTCATCGACCCGTTGTACAGCCGGGGCCTGTGCAACACCTTCGAGCTGCTGAACTCCCTGGCCTGGCGGCTCATCGCGGCCTGCCGGGACGACGACTTCTCCGCCGAGCGCTTCGAGTTCGTGGAGAAGCTCGAACAGGGGCTGCTGGACTACAACGACGACCTGGTCAACTGCTCCTTCATCAGCTTCTCGCACTTCCGGCTCTGGGACGCGGTCTTCCGGGTCTGGGGCCTGATCACCACCCCGAACACCATGCGCATCACCACCGCGCTGGGCCACTACAACCTGCACGACCGCGACGAGTCCTACCTGCTGAAGCTGGAGGACTCCCCGTACACGGGCATGTTCTGGCCGGACAGCCCGCACCTGCAGAAGATCCTCGACGTCATGGTCGAGGTCTGCGAGAAGTACGAGATCGGCGAGCTCTCCGGCGACGAGGCGGCCGACCGGCTGTTCTCGACCGTCGCCGCCTCACCGGTCACCACGCCGTTCGGCTGGGACGACCCGGCCAAGCGGTTCATCTACCCCGGGCCCCGCGACATGATCAAGTATCTGCGCTGGGCCGCCACCTCCGATGTGCCGGAGCTGCGCACCCTGGGCCGCGAGACGGTCCGCGGCATGGTCAGCTCGGCCCTGAAGCGGAAGAAGTTCCTGTAATGTCCCAGCCCGACATGCTCGCCGCGACGGTGCTCGCGGACGTGTCCCTGATCCTCATCGCGGGCTCGGCACTCGGCGCCGCCGCGCGGCGTGTCGGGCAGCCGCGGGTGGTCGGCGAGATCCTGGCCGGTATCGCGCTCGGGCCCAGCGTGCTGGGCCTGCTGCCCGGCCACTGGAGCGACCGCCTGTTCCCGGCCGACGCCCGGCCGATCCTGAACGCCATCGCCCAGCTGGGCCTGGCGCTGTTCATGTTCACCATCGGCTGGGAGTTCGACCTGGAGCAGATGCGGCACCGCGCCACCCGCTTCACCGCGGGCCTGGTGTCGGTGGGCTCGGTCGGGGTCGCCTTCGGCTCCGGCGTGGCGCTGGCCGCGGGGCTGTACGCGGCGCACTCCACCGTGCACGGACACCACATCGCCTTCACCCCGTTCGCGCTCTTCCTCGGCACCGCGATGTCGATCACCGCGTTCCCGGTGTTGGCCCGGGTGCTGCGCGATCGCGGGTGGGTCGGCAGCCGGGTCGGCACGCTGTCGCTGGCCAGCGCGGCCGTCGACGACATCCTGGCCTGGTGCACGCTGGCCGTGGTGGCCGCGCTGGCCGGCTCGCACGACACCTGGCAGTTCGCGCGGATGGCGGCCTGGACCGCGGTGTTCGTGGCCGTGATGGCCCTGGTGGTCCGGCCGGCGCTGCGGCTGCTGGTCTGCCGCACCGTCCGCGACCAGGCCCAGTACCAGCTCTTCGTGCTGCTCGCGGCCGGCATCTTCCTGTCCGGCTACGCCACGACCTGGATCGGGATCCACGCCATCTTCGGGGCGTTCGCGTTCGGCATGGCGATGCCCCGCAAGCCCGAGGCCGATCTGGACGAGCAGCTGCACAAGCCGCTGGAGCTGACCGGCTCGCTGCTGCTGCCGGTGTTCTTCATCGTCACCGGGCTCGGCGTGGACGTCAGGTCCCTGTCGGGACGCGGCGTCCTGGAGCTGGCGGCGGTGGTCGCCGTCGCGGTGGCCGGCAAGCTGGCCGGCACCCTGGCCGCGGCGCGCGTGCTGAACCTGCCGTGGCGCCAGAGCGCGGCCCTGGGCCTGCTGATGAACATGCGCGGGCTGACCGAGCTGATCATCCTGAACGTCGGAGTCAGCCTGGGCGTCCTGGACACCTCGATCTTCACGGCGATGGTGCTCATGGCGCTGACGACCACCGCCATGGCCGTGCCCCTGCTCAAGGGGTTCCGGATCGAGACGGCGGCCGCATCCGACCCCGAACCCGCCCTCGCGCGACCGCGGGCGGCGGCGTTGACGCACTGAACATTCCCTCCGAAGTCCCACAGGGAGGTGGGTCCCATGACCATGACCATCGAGGCGCCCCTGACCGTAGGCCGCGCCCGACCGGTGGCTTCCGGACGGCTGCCGGCCGTCCACCCGTTCTCGCTGCACCACGCCGCCACGCTGCTGCGCCGCTTCCCGGGCAGCCGCGGCGACGTCGAGGTCGACAGCTCGGAGCGGGGCGAGGCGCTCTACACGGCGCTCGCGATCGACCGGCGGCGCTTCGGCCTGCGGGTGTTCCCCGATCCCGTGGGCGTCGGCTACGAGGTGTACGGCGACCAGATGCCGGGCTCCGGCGACCACGAGGAGATCCGCTGGGCGATCGACCGCTGGCTGAGCCTGTCCGACGACCTGACCGGGTTCTACCGGCTGGCGGGTAGGGGCGATCCCCGTTTCGCGGCCGTCGTGGAGGCGGCGCGCGGGCTGCACCGGGTCTGCTACCCGACCCTGGCCGAGGCCGTGGTCTCGCATGTCCTGGCCGCCGACGCCGAGTGGCCGGCGGTGCTGCGGATGAAGCGCCGACTGGTCGCCGAGTACGGCGGCACGGTCGTCTTCAACGGCCACGCGGTCACGACGTTCCCGGAGTTCGCCGACCTGCTTCACATCGAGACGCGGGAGTTCGCCGAGCTTCTCGACGACGGATGCCGCGCCGGTGTTCTGGTCTCGGCGCTGCACGCCATGGTGGCCCTCGGTCCCGAGTGGCTGCGTACCGTCCCCTATGACGAGGCCGAGGAAGCGCTGCTCCGGGTGCGCGGAATCGGCAAGCGCCTCTGCGAGGGCATCCTTGAAGACGGGTTGGGCCGGATGGAAGGGTTGCGTTCCGGAGCCGCCGCGCATCCGGTCGTCGCCAGGTGGTACGGCCGCGGCGCCCGGGACGCGATCCGCGCCTACTACGGCCGGCACATCGGCTACTGGGGCTACTACCTCGTGAACTGTGCGAGCTGAGGCATGACCATCTTGGACCAGGACCTTGACATCCTCGCCGAGGCCCGGCGCCAGGTCCTCGACGAGGGCGCGGGGCTGACCGAGGAGCAGGTGCTGCGGGTGCTGCGGCTCCCCGACGAGGCGTTGCCGGAGCTGCTGCAGCTGGCGCACGAGGTCCGTGAGAAGTGGTGCGGCCCGGAGGTCGAGGTCGAGGGCATCGTCTCCCTCAAGACCGGCGGCTGCCCCGAGGACTGCCACTTCTGCTCCCAGTCCGGCCTGTTCCCCTCCCCGGTCCGCGCGGCCTGGCTGAACATTCCGGAGTTGGTCGAGGCGGCCAAGCAGACCGCGGCCACCGGCGCCACGGAGTTCTGCATCGTCGCGGCCGTCCGCGGCCCCGACGCGCGCCTGATGAAGCAGATGCGCGAGGGCGTGAAGGCGATCCAGGACGCGGTCGACATCCAGGTCGCGGCGTCCCTGGGCATGCTGACCCAGGAGCAGGTCGACGACCTGGCCGACATGGGCGTGCACCGCTACAACCACAACCTGGAGACGGCCCGCTCCCACTTCCCCAACGTGGTCACCACCCACACCTGGCAGGAGCGCTGGGACACCCTGACCATGGTCCGCCAGGCCGGCATGGAAGTCTGCTGCGGCGGCATCGTCGGCATGGGCGAAACCCTGGAGCAGCGCGCCGAGTTCGCCGCCCAGCTGGCCGCCCTGACCCCCGACGAGGTCCCGCTGAACTTCCTCAACCCCCGCCCCGGCACCCCCTTCGGCGACATGGAACCGCTGAGCGCGCAGGAGGCGCTGAAAACCATCGCGGCCTTCCGCCTGGCACTGCCGCGCACCATCCTGCGCTACGCCGGCGGCCGCGAGATCACCCTCGGCGACCTCGGCACCGAACAGGGACTGCTGGGCGGCATCAACGCCGTCATCGTCGGCAACTACCTCACGACGCTCGGGCGCTCGCCCGAGGAGGATCTGACACTGCTGGCGAGGCTGAAAATGCCGATCAAGGATATGTCAAGAATTGTCTGAACGGCTCGGGTTCGCAGACAGCTCCCCATCAATGATGGCGGGAACTGATGTGCTGAAACGCTTTGCGTTGATAAAGTCCGAGGCTTGACGAGTCGTCATGCCGGACGGTGGGCTTCCGTCACGGGGGAGGCCGGGTGGAGCCGATCTGCGCCCTCGCGCTGAAAGCGCGGTCGCCGAACGGTTCCCGGTCTGTGATCGGCGAGTCGCCCGGCTGGTTCCGCGCAGGTGGGTGTGAGGGGGCGCTCCATTGGTGTGGCAATCATCGGATCACGCGGTCGCGCTTTATCGTCTGGCTTGTGCCGACCCGGCGTGGACCGAGGAAGACGTCGGCGAACGGTTAGGCATGAGCCGCGAGGAGACGCGGGCGGCGACCGACGCGCTGGCCGCCCTCGGCCTGTTCTCCCCGTGGGAGGCCACGCCCAGCGGGTATCTGGCCGTCGACCCCGGCGCGGCGTGCGCGCGCCTGCTGGCCACCCAGGACGAGCAGATCGAGGGCTACCGCAAGCACCTGGCCTCGACCAGCCAGGCCCTGCGGCATCTGGTGGCCGACTTCCTGGGTCTGGAGGCGGTCCGGCGCGAATCGGTCTCCATCGAGGTGCTGAACACCCGCGAGCAGCTGGACGCGGCGCTCAACAACCTGACGCTGTTGGTGCGCCGGGAGACCTACGCCCTGCACCCGGCGCCGGTCCCGCCCCAGGACTCCTTCACCCGGAGCCTGAAGCGGATGGAGACGCTGCTCGCCCGCGGGGTGCGCAGCCGGACCATCTACCTGGAGCGTTTCGCCTCCATCCCCTATGTCGCCGAGTACTTCAAAGCCTCCGCGGAGCTCGGCGCCGAGATCCGGCTGCTGCCGCATCTGCCGTTGCGGATGCTGATCTACGACGACACGACCGCGATGCTGCCCATCGACCCGGTCGACAGCTTCGCCGGCGCCCTGCTCATCAAGGATCCGGCACTGGTCACGTCGCTGTCGGCGTTCTTCGAGCACTGCTGGATCGACGCCACGCCGCTGCACGCGGTCTCCGCCGGGCCCGAGGGCGCCGCCGTGTTCGTCTGCACCCCGCAGCAGGCGACCGCGCTGCGCATGATGGCCTCGGGCCTGAAGGACGAGGTGATCGCGCGGCGGCTGGGCATCTCGCCGCGCACCCTGAGCCGGCTCGTCGCCGAGGTGATGGAACGCCTCGAAGTCGGCTCGCGCTTCGAGGCCGGGGTCAAACTCGCCCACCTGGGCTGGTTCCACCGCCCGGCCGCCGATCCCTACTCCGGGGAACCCTGCCCCGACCAGGCCGGCAGCCGCGAACTGCCGCCCGCGGCGATGAACGCCGAACCCGAGCCCGGAAGCGGCCGGTGAGCGCCCCGGCGGCGCCCCCGGGCGGATAAGCCCCCGATAAGCCCCCCGGCACCGGCAGGGCCGGTCCTGCTCGGCAGGACCGGCCCTGCCGGCGTGCCCGCATTCATGAATGCCCGGCGCCGGGGATTTCCCGTAGATGCCTGTTGGCGTCGACATGACATGACGTGCGCACGACAGCCCATCGCATTGACCGGTACCCGCCGGATATCCGAACATGGATTTCATCGGGCGATGGCCCGAATCGCCGGGTAATCCGGATCGCTGAATCATGGAAACCTCGAAACGGCCCGTGACGGGATATCCGTTTCACGGCTGTCCAAAAAATCCTGTGAGCGATGGGGGAAAGCGATGAAGCACGCTCGGAACGGAATCTGCACCGCCCTGATCGCCATCGGGACGGCGTTCGTCGTCTCCGGCGCCGGCGGGCCGTCGGCCGCGCGTCACGGCGCCGCGAGCACGGCCGACAACGACTGGCCGACCGTGGTCCTGGCCAACGACTGGCCGACCGGCGTGAGCAGGCCGGCCAACGACTGGCCGACCGGCGTGAGCGGGCCGGCCGACCACCGGCCGACCGGCGTGAGCGCGCCGGGCAACGACTGGCCCACGCGCTGAGGGCGCTGAACGGCCCGGAAGTCACC
Organism: Catenulispora sp. GAS73; assembly: GCF_041262085.1. Taxonomy (NCBI): domain Bacteria; kingdom Bacillati; phylum Actinomycetota; class Actinomycetes; order Catenulisporales; family Catenulisporaceae; genus Catenulispora; species Catenulispora sp. GAS73. The sequence continues at coordinate 76,492 of NZ_JBGCCM010000039.1, read as the reverse complement.
AGGGGCGATAGGTCGGGACAGCCGATGACGGTGGGAGAGGGACGATGACGCGGTTCGTGGAGGGATTCGCCTGCGACGACGACGCGACGTTGTACGGCTGGGTCCCCGGCCTGGAATCCCTCGCGCCGTATCCGCAGCGGGACGCCTCGATGCACGAGTTCCTGCTCGGCCCCTACGCCCGGGTCCCGACGTACTACATGGCGGCCGCCCGGCTGGTCGGCGGCACCATCCTGGACCTGGGCTGCGGCGACGGCCGGCTGGCCGTGCGGCTGGCCCGCGAGGGCTTCGCGGTGGTCGGCGTCGACAAGGACGCCGCGATGCTGCACCGGTTGCAGGCCCGGCGCGAACGGCTGCCCTGGGCCATCCGCTGGCGGATCGCGGCCCACCGCGCCGACTTCACCGAGGACGACCTGGCCGGCAGCGGCCGGTTCGCCATGGTGCTGCTGGCCGGGGCCACGTTGGCCGCGGTCCCGCCGCACAGCCGCGCGGCGTTTCTCAAGGGCCTGCGATCGGTCCTGGAACCGGGCGGCTGCCTGGCCTTCGACCACTGCGAACACGATCCGGTCCGGCTGGCGCTGGAACCGGTCCGCAAGTTCAACCTCACCATCGACCGCCGCAACGGTCTGAGCTCGCTGATGTCGGTCACTCAGAGGTTCGCCGACGGGATCGAGCAGATCACCTACGACAGCTCGGTGCTCGGCAGCGACGGGAAAGTGCGGCGGCAGCGCTCGACGACCGCGAAATACGTGATCTCCGACAACGAACTGCGCAGCGCTCTGTCCGCCGCCGGCTGGAGTGTGGAAAGAAATCTCAGGACATCGGTGGCGACAGGCGTCGACAACCGATTCACGGTCTGCTGGCCGCGTGATTGACGAACGCGGCCGCACCCCTAGGAGGGAAACCGCAATGAGTGAACTTCGGGTGGCGTTCATCGGGCTGGGCGGAATGGGCAGCGGGATCGCCATGCGCCTGCTCGACGCCGACGTCCCGCTGACCGTCTACAACCGGACCCGGGCCAAGGCCGTTCCGCTCGGCGACGCCGGCGCGGCCGTCGCCGACACCCCGGCCAAGGCCGCCGCGGCAGCCGACATCGTGCTGCTCAGCCTGGCCGACGAGGACGCCCTGGAAGAGGTCGTCTTCGGACCCGACGGCGTGGCCGCCGGCCTGCGTCCGGGCGGCTACGTCCTGGACACCTCCACCGCCTCCCCGGCCTTCTCCCGCGCGATGGCCACCCGGCTGGCCGCGCAGGAGGTCCGCTTCGTCGAGGCCCGCCTGCTCGGCAACCCGTTGCACGCCCGCGGCGGAGAGCTGCGGGTGTTCACCGCCGGCGACGAGGCCGACGTGGCCACCGTGCGCCCGCTGCTGGAGGTCGTCGGCCAGGAGGTCCGCAACCTCGGCCCGGTCGGCGCCGCCGCGACCTTCAAGCTGGCCTTCAACGTCCTGCTCGGCGCGCAGCTGGCCGCGATGTCCGAGGCCGTCACCTACGCCCAGCAGGCCGGCCTGTCGCGGGAGATCGTGCTGCACGCCATCGGCAACAGCGGCCTGAGCTCGCCGGTCCTGGCCTTCCGCTGCGGCCTGGCGCTGCAGCGCCGGTTCGACCCGCCGGCCTTCCGCACCCGGCTGATGTACAAGGACCTGCGCCTGGCGCTGGAGGACACCGAGCACCCGATGCCGGTCATCGAGAGCGCGATGGCCTACTTCGGCGACGCCGTGGCCGCCGGCTGGGGCGACCTGGACAGCGCCGTGGTGCTGTCCGAGCCCGCGACCGTGGAGGCCGCCGGGCACCCGGCCGAGCACCCGGTCAAGCAGCAGGCCGAGGTCGGCTGATGGCGGGCCAGACCAGCCAGACGCTGATCGTCGCGCGGATGAGCGCCGAGCACGCCGAGCGCGTCGCCGGGATCTTCGCCGAGTCCGACGCCGGAGACCTTCCCGGGATGCTCGGGGTGCGCCGACGCTCCTTGTTCCGCTTCCACGACGTCTACGTGCACCTCATCGAGTCCGACCAGGACGTGCGCCCCGGCCTGGAGCAGGTCCGCGGCGGCCCGCTGTTCCAGGACGTGAACAGCAAGCTGGCGCCGTTCGTCCTGCCCTATGACCCGGCCACCTGGGCCGGGCCGCAGGACGCGATGGCCGAGCGCTTCTACCACTGGCGGGCCCGATGACCGTGACAGAGGGCGTCGCGATCCGCCCCGGGCCGCAGCCGCCCCGGCCGGCCCCCCACTCCACGCCCCGGATGCAGACCACCGCCGAGCAGCTCTCGGCGATGGAGTCGCTGCACCGCATGGCCCGGTCCGGGGACCCCAGGGCGACCGCGGCGCAGCACGCCAAGGGCAAGCTGACCAACCGCGAGCGTCTGGAGCGGCTGCTGGACCCCGGCTCGTTTCACGAGCTGGAGACCCTGCGCCGGCACCAGGCGACGGGATTCGGCATGGAGGCGCGCCGCCCGCACGGCGACGGCGTGGTCGTCGGCTGGGGTGCGATCGAGGGCCGCAAGGTGTTCGTCTACGCCCACGACTTCCGCGTCTTCGGCGGGGCGCTGGGCGCCGCGCACGCCGAGAAGATCCAGAAGATCATGGATCTGGCCGAGTCCACCGGCGCCCCGCTGATCGGGCTCAACGACGGTGCCGGCGCGCGGATCCAGGAGGGCGTCACGGCGCTGGCCGGATACGGCGGCATCTTCCGCCGCAACGTCCGGGCCTCGGGGGTGATCCCGCAGATCAGCGTGATGCTGGGGCCCTGTGCCGGCGGCGCCTCCTACTCGCCGGCGCTGACCGACTTCGTCTTCATGGTCCGCGGCAGCTCCTACATGTTCCTGACCGGGCCGGACGTGGTGCAGGCGGTCACCGGCGAGCAGATCTCGCAGGAGGACCTCGGCGGCGCGGTCGCGCACGGGACCCGCAGCGGGGTCGCGGGCTTCGTGTACCCCGATGAGGAATCGTGCCTGGACGACGTCCGGTACCTGGTGACGCTGCTGCCGTCGAACAACCGGGAGCAGCCTCCGGCGCTGCCCGCCGACGACCCGGCGGACCGCCGGTGCGACCGGCTGACCGAGATCGTCCCGGCGGAGCCCAACCGGCCCTACGACATGCGCGCGGTGATCGGCGAGATCGTCGACGGCGGGGACTTCCTGGAGGTCCACGAGGCCTTCGCGCCCAACATCGTCTGCGCCCTGGCGCGGATCGCCGGCGAGGTCGTCGGGATCGTGGCCAACCAGCCGCAGGTGCTGGCCGGGGCGCTGGACATCGCGGCGTCGGAGAAGGCCGCGCGGTTCGTGCGCACCTGCGACGCCTTCAACATCCCGCTGGTCACCCTGGTCGACGTGCCGGGCTTCCTGCCGGGCGTGGACCAGGAGCACAACGGGGTCATCCGGCACGGCGCGAAGCTTCTGTACGCGTACTGCGAGGCCACCGTGCCCCGGGTGCAGGTGATCCTGCGCAAGGCCTACGGCGGCGCGTACATCGTCATGGACTCGCGGTCGATCGGCTGCGACATGTCGTTCGCCTGGCCCGGCAACGAGATCGCGGTGATGGGCGCCGAGGGCGCCGCGAACGTCATCTTCCGCAAGGAACTCGCCGCCGCCCCGGATCCGCAGACCCTGCGCGGCTGGCTCGTCGCCGACTACACCGACCAGCTCATGCACCCGTATTACGCGGCCGAGCGCGGGCTGGTCGACGAGGTGATCGATCCCCGGGACACCCGCAGGGCGATCGCCGAGAGCCTGCAGGTCCTGCGGTCCAAGTCAGTCCATCTGCCGCAGCGCAAGCACGGTGTCACGCCGCTGTAGGCCCCGCATCGCGGGGCGGAAGGAGCTTCCCATGCCCAGGACCAAGGTCGCCGTCGGCGACGTCCAGTCCAACATCCGCCGCGGCGGCGACGTCCGGACCCTGCTCTCGCCGGCCACGGTGGGCGCCACGACCGGGTTCATGGGCGTGGCGACGATCCGGCCCGGCGAGGCCGTCACCGAGCACTACCACCCCTATTCCGACGAGTTCGTGTACCTGGTGCGCGGCGCCCTGACCGTACGGCTGGACGGCGAGCCGGTGACCCTGGCGGCCGGCGAGTCGCTGCTGGTGGACCGGAACGTCCGCCACCGGCTGGAGAACCACGGCACCGAGGAGGTCTTCATCGTCTTCCACCTGTGCCCGCTGGCGCCCCGGCCGGACCTGGGGCACGTCGACACCGAGCCGCTGCCGAACCCGGAGGCGCCGCACGGCACCGGGCTGAAGGACCGGCCGTGACCGCCGGGCCCGGCCGCCGGGTGGCCCTGACCGGCGTCGGGGTCGTCGCCCCCGGCGGCGTGGGGACCAAGGCGTTCTGGGAGAGCATCACCGCGGGCCGCACGGCGACCCGGCCGATCAGCTTGTTCGACGCCTCCGACTTCCGGTCGCGCATCGCCGCCGAGGTCGACTTCGATCCGGCAGGGCTCGGGCTCGGACCGCGCGAGATCGCCCGGATGGACCGGGCCGGCCAGTTCGCGGTCGTCGCGGCGCGGGAGGCACTGGCGGACGCGGGCCTGACCCCGGGGGCCGGCGCGACCGCCCCGCCGGAGCGGATCGGGGTGGCCATCGGCAGCGCCGTGGGCAACACCACCGCCCTGGAGCGGGAGTTCGTGGTGGTCAGCGACCGCGGCCGGGAGTGGCTGGTGGACCCGGCGTACGCGGTGCCGCACCTGTACCGCCACCTGGTGCCCTCCACGCTGGCCGCCGAGGTGGCCTGGACCGCCGGCGCCGAGGGGCCGGTCGCGGTGGTCTCCACCGGCTGCACCTCGGGCCTGGACGCGGTCGGATACGCGGCGCGCCTGATCGAGGAGGGATCGGCCGACGTGGTCGTCGCCGGCGCCACGGAGGCGCCGATCTCGCCGATCTCCGTGGCCTGCTTCGACGCGATCAAGGCCACCTCGACCAACAACGGCGACCCCGAGCACGCCAGCCGGCCCTTCGACCGGGACCGCGACGGCTTCGTGATCGGCGAGGGCGCGGCGGTGTTCGTGCTGGAATCCCTGGAGCACGCCCGCGCCCGCGGCGCCGAGGTCTACTGCGAGGTCGCCGGATACGCCAGCCGGTCCAACGCCTACCACATGACCGGTCTGCGCCCGGACGGCGCCGAGATGGCCGAGGCGATCACCGCGGCGCTCCAGCACGCCCGGCTCGCCCCCGAGACCGTCGGCTACGTCAACGCCCACGGCTCGGGCACCAAGCAGAACGACCGGCACGAGACCGCCGCGGTCAAACGCTCGCTCGGCGCGCACGCGTATCAGACCCCGATGAGCTCGATCAAGTCCATGGTCGGGCACTCGCTCGGCGCGATCGGCTCGATCGAGGTCGCCGCGTGCGCGCTGACGATCCGGCACGGCCTGATCCCGCCGACGGCGAACCTGCACACCCCCGATCCCGACTGTGACCTGGACTACGTCCCGCTGGTCGCCCGAGAGCAGGACGTCGACGTGGTGCTCTCGGTCGGCAGCGGCTTCGGCGGCTTCCAGTCCGCGGTGGTCCTGGCCAAGAGCGAGGTGCGTTCATGAACGTTCTGACACCCGCACGGCTCGCCGGCCCGGCGGCGTCCGGTGCGGACGGAGCCGTCGGGCCGGCCGGCGTCGCGCCGGTGGTCACCGGGATCGGCGTCGTGGCGCCCACCGGCGCCACGACCGAGGAGTACTGGGCCGCGACCCGGGCCGGTGTCAGCGGCCTGCGCCGCATCGACCGCTTCGACGCGGACCGGTACCCGGTCCGAGCCGCCGGGCTCGTGGCCGGCTTCGACGTGAAGTCCCGCGTGCCCGGCCGGCTGGTGCCGGCCACCGACCGCTGGACCCAGTTGGCGCTCGGGGCCGCGCAGGCGGCGCTCGACGACGCCGGAGTGGACCCGGCCGAGCAGGATCCGTTCGAGATGTCGGTGGTCACCGCCAGCTCCTCGGGCGGCAACGAGTTCGGACAGAGGGAGATCGCCCGGCTGTGGAGCAGCGGGCCGGAGTACGTCAGCGCCTATCAGTCGATCGCGTGGTTCTACGCGGCGACCACCGGCCAGCTCGGCATCCGGCACGGGATGAAGGGGCCGTGCGGCGTCGTGGTGTCCGAGCAGGCCTCCGGCCTGGACGCGATCGGCCAGGCCCGGCGCGAGATGCGCCTGGGGGTGCGGATCGCGGTCACCGGCGGCACCGAGGCGCCGATCGGTCCGTACGCGCTGACCTGCCAGATCGCCTCCGGACTGCTCAGCGGCACCGGCTCGTATCGGCCCTTCGACACCCGCGCCGACGGCTACCTGCCGGGCGAGGGCGGCGCGATCCTCGTGCTCGAACACCCCGACCGGGCGCCCGACGGGGGCTACGGCGTCGTGGCCGGATACGCCGCCGGCTTCGACCCCGCGCCCGGCTCCGGCCGCCCTCCGGCGCTGCGCCGGACCATCGAGGCCGCACTGGCCGACGCCGGGCTGCGGCCGGACGAGGTGGACGTGGTGTTCGCCGACGGAGCCGGGATCGCCGAGCGGGACCGGGCCGAGGCCCGGGCGCTGGAAGCCGTCTTCGGCGCCGGCGGCGTGCCGGTGACCGTGCCGAAGACGACGACCGGCCGGCTCTACGCCGGCGGGGCGTCGCTGGACGTCGCCACGGCGCTGCTGGCCCTGCGCGACCAGACGATCCCGCCCACCATGGGGGTCCGGCCCGATCCGGAGCTCCACCTCGACCTGGTCTGCGCCGCCGAACGGCCCGCCACCCTGCGGACCGCTCTGGTCCTCGCCCGCGGCCACGACGGGTTCACCTCGGCGCTGGTTCTCCGGCGGACCGCGGGCCGCACACCAGGACAGACCCCGGGACAGACACCCGGACGGAACCGAAAGGAGCACGATGATGCGTGAGCTCACGCTGGACGGCCTTCGTACCATGATGCGGTCGTGCGCGGGGGTGGACGAGTTGGTCGACCTGGACTCCGACATCGCCGACCTGAGCTTCGAGGACCTCGGCTACGACTCGCTGGCCCTGCTGGAGATCCAGTCCCGGATCCAGCAGACCTGCGGCGTCAAGGTCCCCGACGACGCCCTGGAACACATGCTGAACCCTGCCGGCACCATCGCCTGGGTCAACAGCCTGATCCTCGCCGCAGCGGCGTAGGGGGGACCGATGACCACCGGCTCCCTGCTGGTCGGGGCCAAGCTGGCGCAGACCAGCGTGCCCCTGATCCGCCACGCCGCGCGCATCGCGCACGGCGACCCGATCACGATCGTCCACGTCCGGGTCCCGCCGCAAGGCTTCACGGGCTGCGACACCTGGTCCGTCACGGGCCTGCGCATGTGGCAGGACGAGTGCGAAAGCGAGATCCGCACGGCCGCCCTGATCATCCTCGACGACTACCCCGGCCCCTGGCGCGTGATGGTCCGCCACGGCGACCCCGCCCGCGAACTCACCGCCCAGGCCGAACAAGAGCGCGCCCGCGCGCTGATCCTCGGCGACTCCGGCAACCGCCGCCGCTTCCGGGGCAAGCCCCTGGCCACCAAGATCAAGTCGCTCACCCCGCGCGAGGTCGTGGTGATCCCCGACCTGTCGACCGTGGCTGAGGGCCCCTTCGCCGATCTGTGGACCGAGCCCAGCGAGCGGCGCTGACCGGCGGCGGTGTCGAACCTGCGGACATGGTGTGGATGTGGCACGGACATGTCGCAGGCGAAGGCGGGAGGCCCGGTTCCGAAAGGGAATCGGGCCTCTCACCTACGAGGACTGACATAACCGTCGCCCCCAGATCTCTGGACCTGGGCTTCGTTCTCGTTCGGGTTGCCAGCGGTAGTGGTTCGACTGGCTCAGGGGAGAATCTGTACCGGGCAGCGCTCGCGCGGTCGAGGTACTCACGGCGTTCCTGGAGACACGCGCCGCGCAGCGCCAGGCCATTTGCGACGCGACACGGCTGCGTACCCAGCGCCGCTGGCGTGCAGTATTCACGCAGGTGAGACCCTATAGCAGGATTTTTGAACCACGCACCCGACGCCGCCGCCCGTGGGTCTCCGAGCCCGAGTCGGCCGGGAGCGCTCAGCTTCCGGCCGGGAAGTTCCCCCAGACCACGGAGGTATGGCCGGCCACGGTGGTCTCGACGCGGAAGGTGTCTTTGCTCGCGTCCCGCATGCCGGTCTTGTGGTTGTACTGGGCGGCGAAGACCTGCTGTACTGCCGGGACCGTCCGGCCGGGCTTGAGGGTCCAGCGGTAGACCAGGAACCCGTCGGCCGGCGCCACGCTGACGGTGAAGTCGTCGGCTGGCGCCGTGCGCCACTCGCCTGTGTGTTGTACGCCGTCGGTCTGCGCGATCCGTATCTCTACCGTCAGTGTGGTCAGCGGCTGCGCCACGTCGATCGTCAGATCGTTCTCAGCCCAGTAGATGATGCTGTGCGGGCCGATGGTTCCGCGGGCCGCGATCGGGCCGTCCGCGGTCTTGGCGGTGGTGGTCGGCTGCCTCGAAGGGGTCGGGGACGTTGGCGCCGGCGGCTTGGCAGTCGACGTGCGGGGCGACGGCGTGGCGCTGGCGGTGTCGCCGGTCGGCGCGACGACGGCGGGAGTCGTGGGCTGCGGCGCCCGTTGCTGCATCACGGCTGCGACAGCGAGACCGCCGAGACCGGTGACGCCCACCACCGTGAGCGTGGCGAGCGAGACCTTGAGCCAGGAGGTCTGCTTCCGCCTGCGGAACGACCGGGCCCGATCGGCCCCGTCAGACAGGGCCATCCCCCGCTGGATCCGGACCAGCATCGCGTCCCGGTCCGGCTGGTGGGCCTCAGCGGTCTCCCGCAGGCGCCTGCGAAGATCGTCCACCGAATCCCTCCTCTGCCAGTTCGCCGGTCGCGCCGGTGCCGAGTAGCCGTCTGAGCTCAGCCATTCCCTTCGATGTCTGGCTCTTCACCGTACCGACAGACGTGCCGAGCGCCTGCGCCGTGTCCTTCTCCGACAGGTCGAAGGCGTGCCGGAGAACCACGCAGGCTCGCTTACGGAAGGGCAACTGCGCCAGCGCCGCCCGGACGTCCAGCCCGGCGGCCACGTCCCGCTCGTCCGTCCGCTCCGAACGGCCCGCTCCCAGCAGCGCGATCCGGCTCCGCTCACGGATCGTCCGGCGAACGCGATTGCGTGCCAGATTCGCCACCACGCCGCGAGCATAGGCGACGGGGTGATCCGCCCGTCGCAGCCGGTCCCACCGATGCCAGAGCGCGAGCAGGGCGTCCGCCGCGAGGTCGTCGGCCGCGTCCGCGTCGCCGGTCAGCAGAAAGGCCAGACGGCTCAGTTCTGCGTAGTGGCGCTCGAAGAAGTCGTGGAACTCCGCCGAGGCATTGTCAACGACCATCTCCGCGGACAGGCCTCTCAGTGGGTCAGTGAAGCTTCAACTACTTGCGGGCGGGCAGCTTAGCAGGAGCAGGTTTCCGCCCTTGGCGAACGGGATGCCCGTTCGGGCGGTCGAAACGTCTGTTCCGCTGTACTCGTGCCTCTCGCAGAGCTTGGATCATCCCGGGTCGGCGAGTCGCCGACCCGGGATGATTGCCGCCCCGCGGAGATCAGCCCCAGGGCTGGTCGACGATCCAGCTCGTGTCGTCGGCCCAGAAGTTGGTGCTGTCCCAGGTGTTGGTGCCGCCGTTGCTTGCTATGTAGGCGGTGTAGGCGTAGTGGCGGATGTACTTGGCCGGATAGTTGACGGACTGTAGGGAGTAGCCGGTGCCGCTGTTTCCCGGTTGCGGGCAGAACGTGGCGTCGGCGGCGAACAGGGTGGTGCCGTCGTTGGGATTGAGGTAGAGCTCGAACGAGGAGTGCCTGAGGTAGCTGCCGGACGAGTTGGCCGATTCGAACGACACGCAGCTGCTGTTGGCCAGGCCGGCACGGACGATCCAGGTGGCGTCGGCTTTGTCGGTGGCCGAGCTGGAGGAGTTGACGGCGGAGATGACGGCTTTGGTGTCGGCGTCATCGTGGCGCAGGTAGTCCGCGGTGCAGCAGGATGTGGTGGCCTGCAGGGAGATCCTCGTGCCCGGTGTGAAGGGACTGGCGGTGCCGGTGGCATATCCGGCCGCTGCGATGTTGGCCTGGACCGCGGCGTCGGTGGCGTCCGAGGGGTAGCCCTTGACCATCGCGCCCTCGTAGAAGGTGCCGGCGCTGTCGTTGTGGTTGGTCTGGCAGCAGTCGCCGCCGCTGCCGAGGATGATGGCACCCTGTTTGCGCATCGGGTTGTATCCGCTCGGCAGTGAGCCGCTGTAGAGCTTCGTCAGGCTCCCGGACTGGGCGTTGGCGCCTTGCAGTGCCATCTGGGTGGTGCCGTTGTTCTTGAGCATCGCGGTGACGAAGTGGCTGGTCTCGGCGACCTGATGGGGATTCCACGCCGTGCTGCCGCCGGTGAACAGGCCGTTTTCCAGGTCGGCCTGCACCCACGGTCCGGTGCCGCCGCAACCGCCGAACCAGCATGACGTGCTGAAGTTGATCGCGTCCATGGCGCCGTTGCCGTCGGCGCGGTGGTCGGTCTCGGTGTTGCCGTAGTCGAAGCAGCAGCCGCCGTTGGCGTGGGTGCCGCTGGTGACCATGTACTCGCCCTCCGGTGAGCTGCCGGTCGGCACGCCCGCGGTGGAGCTGTAGGCGAAGTAGCTGTTGCCGGGGTTGATGTAGAGCGCGTAGGCCTTGTGACCACCGACGGTCAACGATTCGGTGGTCGCGGTGGCCGCCGCGTCGACGCCGCCTGTCCCGCCGGGCCCCTGGTAAACCAGGGTGCTCCCGTTGCCGGTCTGGTCGTAGACGCGGGTGATCGTGCACGCGGTGCCCGCGCAGAACGAGTCCTGTGCCGCGGCGTCGGCCACGCCTCCGGCGGACAGGACCCCGACGTTCTGCAACGCGCCGTCCGAGGTCCGCTGCACCTGGTAGAGCGGGCCGTCGTAGGAGCCGAACAGCGCGCGGGTGGTGCTGTGCGCCGCGACGCACGGCGTGCCGCCGGAGGCGTAGATGTCGCACGGACCGGTGACGGCGGCGTGCGAAACGGAGGCTGCTTCGACGGCGAGGCCGACAGCCAGCATCAGCACTGTGGCCGCGGTCAGTAACGTTCGCCTGACTCGGTCCAGGCGTGATCTCAGAACCATGCGTGCGCTCCTTCTCAGAGGGATGAGATTCGGTGCATCGAACGGATGGCGGTGCGTGTTACCGGTAACACTCCTGTGCCGCAAGGACCTGGGATGGTCCGAACGGGGATGGGTGCGAGATTGCCGCGACGCCCACTATCACCGTCCGGTGATGTTGCGTCAAGGTTTCCGGCAGACGCCTCACCTCAAGCCACACCCTCCGATTTCTAACCCGCCGGTCGCGTTCCCACCGCGACAGCGGGGCTGGTGGTATTGCGATCTGGTGACTGTGGTGGATGACGGCGAGGTGTTGCGGGTCGACGACATGTGGATCGACGTGATCGTCGGCCCGCCCGATCACCGCTATCGACTGCTGGACCTCGACGACTACGGGCAGGCCACGAGCGACGGCCGCCTGAGCCCGTCCGCCGCCGATGGGCTGACGCGGGTCCAGCGGTTCCTCGATCGGCGGCTGAACCGGCGTCACGAGGTCCAGCCGCAGGCCCGCTGAAGTCGTCGGTCACCGGCCGAAGTCCCTGGCGGGATACTCTCTGCTCAGAGCCATACGGGAGGGGTGGATGAGCCAGGCGGCTGGTCGTGGGCCCGATGCGCCGACGCTGGAGTCGGTGGCGGCGCGTGCGGGTGTTTCGCGGGCCACGGTCTCGCGGGTGGTCAACGGTTCGTCGGTGGTGTCGTTGGGGGTGCGTCGGGCGGTCGAGGCGGCCATTGCCGAACTCGGGTACCGGCCCAATCGTGCCGCGCGTTCGCTGGCTACCCGCCGCGCCGGCTCGGTGGCGCTGATCGTCAGCGAGCCTGAGGAGTTGGTGCTGGCTGATCCGTTTCTGAGCTCGATGATCTGGGCGGTCGGGCGGGCGTTGGCCGGGTCGGACTTCGAGATGGTGCTGAAGATGGTCGGCAATGATGCTGAGCGTGCGGGGCTGGATCGCTTCCTGGACGGCGGCACTGTCGACGGTGTCATTCTGGTGTCCTTCCACGACGATCACCCGCCGGTGCGGTCCGTCGCGCAGGCGCGGTTCCCGGCCGTGGTGCTGGGCCGGTCTCTGGCGGCGCGGGATATGGCCTACGTCGACGCGGACAATGCTGGTGGCGCGGCTCGGGCCGTCCGCCATTTGGCGGCCGGCGGTCGCCGTCGGATCGCGACGATCGCCGGCCCCCAGAAGATGGCAGCCGGCTTCGACCGCCTCGACGGCGTCCGGCGGGAGCTCCAGGGCCCGCCTCTGGTGGCTTTCGGCGACTTCACGCTGCAGCGGGGCCAGGCGGCGATGGACGAGTTGCTCGGCCGCGCGCCGGACCTGGACGCCGTCTTCGCCGCCAGCGATCTGATGGCGCTGGGGGCGATCCGGGCGCTGCACGCCTCGGGCCGGGCCGTTCCGGACGACGTCGCCGTGATCGGGTTCGACGACGCGCCGCCGGCGAGGCTGGCCGACCCGTCGCTGACGACGATGCGCCAGCCGCTGAAGGACATGGCCCGGGCGCTGGTCGACGGCCTGCTGACACAGATCGGCGGCGGCGTGGCCGGATCGCCGGTGATGCTGTCCCCGGAGCTGGTGATCCGAGACTCGGCGTGATCAGGCGGCGAACGCCGACTCGGGGGGTGTCAGCAGGCTGTCGCTTCGCCGAGAAGCGAGTTCGCTGTGCGCCGTCGCTCTCGGCGGACACCCGGAGCGACCGGGTGGGGAACACCGAAGGGCGTGGCAGGCTTCTGAAACCCGCCGTCCCACGCGACGGCAGTCGGGAGTTGACACATCGAACCTCAAACGTTCGAACAGATTCCGATCGACCCGAGAACCCCGGCCGCTGCGCATCCCACGCGTACGATGGTCTGTGTGGCCGACCTGGGTCCTGGAGTCGTGCGGTTGTCCCGTCGGGCGCGGTGGGCGGGCCTGGCGGTGTTCACGGTCTTCATCGTGTTCGCCCTCGTGGCGCGGCTGGGGCGTGATCCGATACTCACGCTTGTCGGGGTGCTCGTCGCCTTTCTCGGCGGTGTTCCGTTCTTCCTGAGGGATGCTCGGCGGCTTCTCGCGTACGCGGGTGTGGCGCTCGGGGGAGTGGCGTTGCTCGCCACGGCTGATCCGCGCGATGTCGGCTGGTTCGCGGTCTCCGTGCTCGGGGCGTGGTGTGTGTTGGCCGGCGGGACGTTGGCGGGCGTCGTCCTGTGGGTCGCCGGCGTCGTCCTTTTCGCTGCGGAGTGGGCCGCCGACGTTCACGATCCGGGGTGGGGCGCCTGGACCGCGGGGCTGTCGTTCACCGTGCTCGCGGCGATGCTCGTGCGGCATCAGATAGTGCTGCTTGAGCGGCTGCGGGAGGCGCAGGCCGATCTGGCTGAGCGGTCCCGGGCCGAAGAGCGGGACCGGATCGCGCATGAGCTGCACGACGTGATCGCCCACAGCCTCACGGTGTCGCTGCTGCACGTCGCGAGTGCGCGGCTCTCGGTGGAGCACGATCCGCCGGACGCCGCGCGGGCGCTGGCCGAGGCGGAGCGGCTGGGGCGGCAGAGCCTGGCCGAGGTGCGGATAGTGATGGGCTTGCCGCATTCGGCCGACGGGGTGGCCGCGCCCGTGCCGAACATCGCCGACCTGCCCCGGCTGGTCGAGCAGGTTCGTGACGCCGGGGTCGACGTCTGCCTGACCGTGCACGGCGACATCAGTGTCCTGCCGGCCACCACCGGTGTCACCGTCTACCGGATCGTGCAGGAGGCCTTGACCAACGCCGCGCGGCACGCGCCGCGGATGCCGGTCGCCGTCGGCGTGTCGCTGAACTCTGAGACGCTGCGGGTGCGGGTCGACAGCGCCGGTGCTCCCGGCAACGGATTGGGCAGGGGGCTGCTGACGATGCGGGAGCGCGCGCACGCGGTCGGCGGGACGTGCACCGCCGGCCCGGGTGGCGGCGGCTGGCTCGTCGAGGCGTCCCTGCCGCTCACGACGCTGGACGCGCCGTGATCAGGGTCCTGCTCGTGGACGATCAGGACCTCGTCCGCGCGGGCCTGCGCGGAATTCTGCGCGAGCGGTTCGGCTTCCAGATCGTCGCCGAGTGCGAGGACGGGACCGGTGTGCTGGCCGCGGTGCGGGCCTGTGCGCCGGATGTCGTCGTGATGGACGTCCGGATGCCGGTCCTCGGCGGCATCGCGGCGACCGCTCAGCTGCGGGCCGCCGAGCCGGGGACGCCGGTCCTGGCCCTGACCACGTTCAACGACGACGAGGCCCTGGCCGGAATGCTCCGGGCCGGTGCCGCGGGCTTCGTCCTCAAGCACGTGGCCGCCGAAGAGCTGCAGCGCGCGGTGCGCGTGGTCGCCCAGGGCGGGGCCTGGCTCGACCCGGCGGTGACCGCGCACGTCCTGGAGGTCTATCGTGACGCTCCCGCGCGCGTACCGGAGGGCTCCGCCGAACTCGACCGGCTCACCGGCCGGGAGCGTGACGTCCTGAGGCTGATCGCGCGCGGGCACACCAACGCCGAGATCGCCGCCGATCTCGGCGTCGGCGAGGGAACGGTCAAGACGCACGTCAACCACATCTTCACGAAGCTGAACCTGCGGGACCGGGCAGCCGCGATCATCTTCGCGTTCGATCACCGGCTGGCGGACGATCGGACCTGAGACCCGCCGCCCGCCGCCCGCCGCCTCTACCCACGGGTGGAGGCGGACTTCCATCTCCGGCTTGACGCAATCGCCGCCGAGATCGCGAAGTATGTCCAGAGTGAACCAGTGGCGAGTAGGAAAGCGTGCCCGGGCCGGTTTCGCCTACCCAACCGCCCTTGGCTATCCGAATGTCCCGCGGATCTCGGGCTCTTCTTCTGTTCGCCTGCGGTCCGCGGGCGCTTCGTCAGGTGCTTCCCCAGGTGCTTCGTCGTCCGTCGTCCCATCATCGGCTCTCGGCGGAGCATCCCCTGCGTCCGCGACGCGGCACCAGCCCGCCGATCTGCCGAGGATCGCATGGGGCTGGGTCTCCTCCGCGATGGCCGCTCTCGCGGTGCTCCTCACAGCCCTCAGCTTCGGGTACGGCTTCGAGCGCGATGAACTGTACTTCCGTACTCTGCGTCCGGCCTGGGGCTATGTGGACACCCCGCCCCTGACCCCGCTTCTCGCGCGCCTGGCCGGGCACGTGTCCGGCAGCCCCTGGGCCATGCGGGTGCCGGCGACCGTCTTCGCGGTCGGCTCGGTGCTCGTGGTCGTCCTGATCACCCGCGAGCTCGGCGGCGGCCGCGGTGCCCAGGCCCTGTGTGCCTGGAGCTACGCCTTCGCGGCCACGCCCCTGCTCATGGGGCACGTCCTGCTCACGTCCTCGCTGGACCTGGTGGTCTGGCCGCTGGTCTGCCTGTTCGTGATCAGGGCGCTGATGCGTGAGGAACCGCGGTGGTGGCCGGCGGTCGGAGCGGTCATCGGCGTCAGCACCTACAACAAGCTTCTGGTCTCCCTGCTGATCGTGGCGCTCGCCCTGGGGATGCTGATCACGGGACCGCGGCGCGCGCTGGCCACCCGCTGGCTGGCGATCGGGGCGGGGGTGGCGCTGATCATCGCGGTGCCCAACCTCATCTATCAGGCGACGCACTCCTGGCCCCAGCTGACGATGAGCCGCGCGTTGAGCAAGCACAACGCCGGCAGCGTCCGGATCCTGATGTGGCCCTACTTGTTCCTGCTGCTGGGGCCGCCCCTGGTGCCGGTGTGGGTTGCGGGCCTGGTGACGCTGCGGCGTCGCCAGGTTTGGCGCGCTGTGCGGTTCCTGCCGACGGCCTTCGTGGTCCTGCTGCTGGAGACGTTCGCCGGCGGCGGTCAGCTCTACTACCCCGTCGGACTGCTCGTGGTGGTCTTCGCGGCCGGTTGCGTCCCCACCGCTGAGTTCCTCGCGCGGTCCACGGCGTGGCGACGTACCGCCTGGGTCGCGTTCTGCGTGAACGGCGCCGTGTCCAGCGTGATCGCGCTGCCGCTGATCCCGCTGTCCGTGCTGCACGACACCCCGGTGCCGTCGATCAACCAACTGGCGAAGGACCAGGTCGGATGGCCGGACTACGTGGCGCAGACCGCGGCTGTCTACGCCACCATTCCGGCGTCCGAGGCGGCGCACTCGGTCATCATCACCAGCAACTACGGAGAGGCCGGCGCGATCCTGAACTTCGGCGGCGCCTACGGCCTGCCGCGCCCCTACAGCGGCCACGTCGAGCTCTATTTCGACCGCCGCCCGCCTCAGGACACGACGACCGCGGTCATCGTCGGCGGCCAACTCGACCACGTCAGCACGTACTTCGCCGAATGCACAGTCGTCGCCCACCTGCACAACCGCTATGGCGTCGACAACGAGGAGCGTGGCCAGCCGGTCGCGATCTGCCGCAAGCCCGTCGCGGACTGGGCGACGCTCTGGCCGGCCTTTCAGCACTACGACTGATGGCCTGCGAGAGGGCGAGGAGGGTGGCCGCAATCGGCGCTCGCGCCTTCGGTGCCGTCACTGATCTCCGACAGACGCCGACTCACCTCCGGCGGCAACACGACGTCCAACGACAGCAGGTTCATCTCCAGATGGACCGGGTCCGCGGAGCCCGGAACCGGCACGATGTCCTCGCCGCGCGACAGCAGCCAGGCCAGAGCCAGGCGGCTGACCCCGATGTCCAGTTCGGCCGCCAGGCTTCTCAATGTTCTGAGCAGCGGCGATCGTTCCGGCTGCGCTTCGGTGACCCGTCCGGTGAGCAGGCCGCTGCCGAGCGGCCGGCAGGCGACCACACCGATCCCCAGCTCGCGCGCCAGCGGTAGCAGGTCGTCCTCGACCTGGCGCGCGGCCAGTGAGTACTCGGTGGCCAGCGCCGTGACGGGATGGACGGTGTGCGCGCGGACCAGGTCCGGGCCGGTGGGGTCGAACAGGCCCAGGTAACGGATCTTCCCCGCTTGGACAAGCCCGGCCAGCACCCCGATCTGCTCTTCGAGCGGGGTGGCGGGAGCCGGGACCGCTTCTGGCGCGTGCAGGAAATAGAGGTCGATGTGATCCATGGCCAAATGGCGCAGGGTGTTTTCGCATTCCCGCACCAGGGCTTGCGCGCTCGTCGGTCCCGGCCGGGTGTGAGCCGCTATCAGCGCGTCGGCACGCCGAGCGCCCACTGACCGGCCGACCCGCTGCAATCCCTCGCCCCCGGCGGAGGGGTCGGCGACGTCGAACAGCGTGACTCCCTCGTCCAAGGCCCGGTTGACCACCGCCGCGATCTCGCAGGTATTGTCCCCGGAGCCGAAAGACACGCAGCCCAGACCCAGTCTGGACGTGGTGGGACCCGCCGTTCCCAACCGCACACGGTGCATTGCCGAGCCTTCCAGCCGTCTGGACCTTTGCGGCTTCCACTTTGGGTTACGCGCTGGTAACCTGACAACCCCTCACGTTGTGTAGCGGCGTCTCCATAGAAGCAGAACCTGTTCTAGTGGGACGGCTCATTGCCGGCGGCGGTTCAAAGCTCGGCAGCGCACCCCTTCTGCGGGATCACTGCGGCTACAACTTTCGATACCGCGTCCGACTCCTTCGGCTCCCCAGGCGTGACCTGTGTTCAGATCCGGTGTAGTGCGCCCGAGCGGTCACTAGCGTCATATCTGAATTAGGGCACTTCTGGAAGGAGCACGGTTGTGCACGCCATCAGAAGCTCGCAGCGCTACCAGCCCTTCGTCCCGCTCGTCGTTCCGGACCGCGAGTGGCCCGACCGGGTCCTGACCGGCGCGCCGCGCTGGCTGTCGACCGATCTGCGTGACGGGAACCAGGCGCTGGCCACCCCGATGTCCCCGGCCCGCAAGCTCGCGATGTTCGAGCTTCTGGTCGAGATGGGCTACCGGGAGATCGAGGTCGGATTCCCGGTCGCCTCGCAGGACGACCACGACTTCGTCCGGCTGCTCATCGAACAGGACCTGATCCCCGACGACGTCCGGATCTCGGTGTTGGTGCCGGCCCGCGACGAACTGATCCGGCGGACGGTCGAGGTACTGGACGGGGCCGCGTCCGCCACCGTGAACGTCTACAACGCGACGGCCCCCTTGTTCCGCGAACTCGTCTACGGAATGGACCGGGACGAGTGCCGCAGCCTGGCGGTGCAAGGCGTCCGGTGGATGATGAAGTACGCCGAGCGGAGCTCGGGCGGCGGCCGGATCGGTCTGGAGTACTCGCTGGAGGCGTTCAACGAGACCGAGCACGAGTTCGCGCTGGAGGTCTGCGAAGCCGTCATGGCGGTCTGGCAGCCCGAGGCGGACCGCGAGATCATCCTCAACGTCGCCTCGACGGTCGAGCGCTCGCTGCCGCACGTCTTCGCCGACCAGATCGAGTGGCTGGACCGTCATCTGTCCCATCGGGAGAGCGTCTGCCTGTCCGTCCACCCGCACAACGATCGCGGGACCGGTGTGGCGGCAGCGGAACTCGCGATGCTGGCCGGTGCGCAGCGTGTCGAGGGGTGTCTGTTCGGCGGCGGGGAGCGGGCCGGAAACGTCTGCCTGGTGACCCTCGGTCTGAATCTGCTGACCCACGGCGTGGACCCCGGAATCGACTTCTCCGACCTCGGGAACGTTCGGCGCGTCGTCGAGGACTGCAGCCAGTTGCCCGTGCCGATTCGCCATCCCTATGCGGGCGAACTGGTGTTCACTGCCTTTTCCGGTGCGCACCAGGACGCCATCAAGAAGGGCTTCGACGCTTTGGACCGCGAGGCGGCGCTCAACGGGACCGATCCCGGGGAGTTGCCCTGGCGGATTCCCTACCTGCCCATGGATCCCCGGGACGTGGGTCGCGACTACGAGGCGGTCGTCCGGATCAACAGCCAGTCCGGGAAGGGCGGCGTCGCCTACATCATGGCCACGTGGCACGGACTGCGGCTGCCGCGGGGACTGCAGATCGAGTTCGCGCGGATCGTGCAGGAATCCGCCGAAGCCGCCGGATGTGAGATGACCCCGGATCGGCTCAAGGCGCTGTTCGAGCACGAATACGTGATGAGCGCCGACGGGTGCGCACCGCTTGCTCCGTTCGAGGCTGCCGGGCCTGCCGAGCCGGTACCGATCGCCGTCCGTCTGTACGTCGAGGATTCGACCGCCGACGGCCTGGACACGGCCCTGGCGCGATGGGGCGTCGAGGTATGCGAGGTCGTCCGGACCGGAGCAGTCGAGGGCGGGCCGGAATGCGAAGGCTCGGTCACGGTCTACGCCGAGTACTCCGGGAGCGGCGCGCCGCTGTGGGGCGTCGGGACCGGACCCGACCTGGTCGGTGCCGCACTGGCCGCGGTCCGCGTCGTCCGCCGACGGGGTGCGGGAGCGCCGATCGCCCCCGATGCCGCGGTGCCGGCGTGATGGCCCTGGTCGAACGGCAGGAGCAGCTGGACCTGCTGGACACGTTGCTGCGCGAGGCGTCGGCCGGCAGCGGACGGGCCGCGGTGGTCTGCGGCCCCGTCGGGACCGGGAAGAGCGCGTTGGTCGACGTCTTCGCCGAACGGGCTCAGCAGGCAGGCGCCTCAGTTCTCTCAGCGGTCTGTTCCGCGGAGGAGTCGGTTCTGCGGTGGGGTGTGCTGCGGCAGCTGATGCGCGGGGTGGATCTGGTGAGCGAGGCAGCCGGTCGTCTCGCGCGGTCGGCCTCGGCCGTCGGCGTCGCGCAGACCTGGCTCGCCGAAGAGGTCTGCCGCGCTCTGCTCGACGTCGCCGAGGACACCACGCTGGTCCTGATCCTGGACGACGCCCAGTGCGCCGACCCGGCGTCGGCGCAGTGCTTGTCGGCGCTGGCCCGGCGGGCTCGGAACTCCCGTCTCCTGATTCTCATCGCCGAGCCCGGTCCGCCCGATCCGCCGTCCGAGCTTCAGCTGGAGCTGATGCGGCGGCCCTCCACACACGTGATCCCGGTCGGCCCGCTCAGCGTGCGCGGGGTTCGGGCGCTGGCCGCGACCGTTCCGAACGCCGCAGATCCGGACGGACTCCACGAGCTCAGCGGTGGCAATCCGTTGCTCGTCACCGCCTTGCTCCGGGCCGAGGGCTACGGCAGCGCCGTTCTCGGATGTCTGCGGCGTGGTGATGCCGGTATGCGCGACGTCGCGGCCGGCTTGGCCGTACTGGGTACCACGCGCTGGATCGATCGCCTCCTGGACCGGGACGTGATGGAGACCGGGGCGGCACTGCGGGCTCTGGAACAGGCCGGAGTACTGCACGACGGCTGGTTCCGTGACGATTCGGCGCGGGAAGCCCTCCTGGTCGATCTCGGTTCCGAACAGCGCGTCCACCTGCACAGTCGCGCCGCGGATGTGACGTTCGAGGAAGGGGCCCCGCCAAACGTTGTCGCCGAACATCTGCTGGCGGCGCGCCGTACGCCTGGAGCGTGGGCTGTGCCGGTCCTGGAGTCGGCCGCCGGTTCGGCGCTCGCCGAGGGAAGCACCGAGCTGGCCATCGACCTGCTGAAGCTCGCCTGTCTGGCCTGTGAGGACCAGACGCGGTTGGCCGGGATCCGAACCACGTTGCTGCGCGCGCGGTGGCGGATCGACCCGAGTGCTCCGGCGCCGCACATGGCAGAGCTCACTGACGCCCTCCACCGCGGACACCTGCGGGGCAGCGACGCGTTGGTGCTGACCAAGGCCCTGCTGTGGCACGGCCGGTTCGACACGGCTCGCGAGGTCCTGACCAGTCTGCGGGAGTCCGACGCCCTCGCCGATCCGGACGCCTTGGCCGAGCTGCGCGATATCTACCCGTGGCTGCGGTGTTCCTACACTCCGATCCTGGATCATGTCCCCTCGCCGGGCGACCGGTTGCCGGCTTCCTTGGAACTCGACCCGGGGCGTCGGTGGAAGGCCGCGACGGCACTGGACAGTGTCCTGAGTCGGGGGCCTTCCGAGCCTGTCGTCGCGGAGGCGGAACGGCTCCTGCGCGGTGCGCGCCTGGACGAGATGGGGATGGACACCGTCGAATCGGCGCTGCTGGCCCTCACCTACAGCGAGTGCGCCGATCGTGCCGCACCTTGGTGCGACGGGCTGATCGAGGACGCCACGAACCGCCAGGCGCCGAGCCGGCACGCGCGGTTGCGCACGATCCGCGCCGAGATCAGCTTTCGCCAGGGCGACCTGCTCGTCGCCGAGCGTCACGCCCGATACGCGTTGGACGCCGTCGCGGATGCGGGTTGGGGTGTCACGGTCGGCGGGCTGCTGGCGAACCTGCTGCTCCCGCTCTTGGCGATGGGCCGGGATGACGAGGCGGAGGAGGAACTGGGGAGGGCGGTTCCGCAGGGGATGCTGCAAAGCCGCTATGGCCTGAACTACCTCCAGGCCCGCGGGCGATGCCGGTTGCGGGCGGGGAGCGTGGAATCAGCGGTGCAGGACTTCCAGCTGTGCGGCGACTTGATGACGCGCTGGAACATGGACAGCGCCGGGTTGATCGCGTGGCGCCTGGACCTCGCCGAAGCCAGGCTGGCGATGGGGGATCGGGATGAGGCACGCCGACTGTTGCAGGAACAGCTGAAGCGGTGCGGTCGGACGCTGCGGCGCACGCGGGGGATCACGATGCGGATGCTCGCGGCGACCGTTGACGGGCGGCGCCGGCTGACGCTGCTCCATCAGGCCGCGGATGTGCTGGAGTCCGTCGGCGACCGGTACGAGCTGGCCAGAGCCCTGACAGAGCTGACGGCGGCTTACATCACCCTCGGCGAGCCGCGCCGTGCCTCGGTGATCGGCCGGCGGGCCTGGGGCTTGGCGAAGACCTGCCACGCGCTGCCGCTGATCCGGCGACTGGCGGTCGACGTCGGGCCGGATCTGGAACCCGGGCCCGGGCCCGAGGCCGAGGACGGCTCGCCCGGTTCGGGGGTGCCGTCGCTGACGGAGGCCGAGCGGCGAGTGGTGCAGCTCGCCGGGGCGGCGTACACGAACGCTGAGATCGCCAAGCGGCTGTATGTCACGGTGTCCACGGTCGAGCAGCATCTGACCAGGGCCTATCGCAAACTCAACGTGACGAACCGGGCGGACCTGTCGTCGGTGTTGCAGTCGGTGTGAGGACGATCGGGGTGAGGATCACGCCGTCGGTGACCGCCCCGGTGACCAGGGCGCCGGCGAAGTCGAGGAAGGTGCGTATCAGTGTGAACCACGCCTTGTAGACGGACTCCTTGGCGCTGAAGAGCAGCCGGTCCCAGAAAGTCTCCGGGCGGCTGAGCGCGAAGCCCGCGATCCGCGCCATCCTGCTTTCCGTCAGGACCGGCCGTGCGACCGTTTGGCGGGAAGCAGCCCGCAGTCGACCGCGCGGTTCACGGCGTCCAGTCGTGACACCGCGCCCAGCTTCACGAAGATGTTCCGCAGGTGCCGCTTCACCGTCGGCACCGTGATGTCCAGCCGCTTCGCGATCTGGCTGTTGCTCATCGCCGCGGCCACCAGCCGCAGCAGCTCCAGCTCCCGGCTGGACAGCGGGTCCTGGCCGACCGGGCGGTGCATCAGGGACAGCCCTTCCCGGGAGACCGCCAGCACGATGCGCTCGTCGTCGCCGACGACGCTGCGCAGCGCGCCCACCAGTTCCTGGCGGTTGACGCTCTTCAGCAGGTAGCCGCGGCTGCCCGCGCCGATGAGCCGGCGGAGCACTTCCGGGCCGTCGTACATGCTCAGGATGATGACGCGGGTCGAGGGGGACAGCTGGCCGATGGCCACGACCGTGTCCAGCGCCTCCATGCCCGGCATCTCCACGTCCAGCAACACGACGTCCGGCTGGTTCCGTACCGCCTGCGCCACGGCCTCGTCGCCGGTGGCGGCCTCGCCGACGACCGCTATGTCGTCGTGCGCCTCCAGGATCTCGCGGACGCCGTCGCGGAACAGGGCGTGGTCGTCGGCGATGACGACGGTCGTCACCGGTGTCCGCCCGCCGGTCGGTCGAGGTGGGCCGGCCTCACCCGGCGCGGTCATCGGGCCGGCCCTTCAGCGGCACCCGGAACTCCACCAGCGTGCCGATGCCCAGCCTGGTGTTCACCCGCACGGCGCCGTCCAACAGCTCGGCGCGCTCGACCATCGACTTCAGCCCGACGCCGTGGCGTCCGGCCGGGACCCGCCCGGCGTCGAAGCCACACCCGTCGTCCTCGACCAGCGCCCGCAGAGTGTCGGGGGTTATCTCGATGTCGACGGCGATCACCGAGGCCGAGGCGTAGCGGAGCGCGTTGGCCACGGCTTCGCGGACGATCAGCAGCGTCTCGTCGAGGACCGTGGTCGGTGCCCACGCCTCGTCGCCGTTCACCACCAGGTCGATCTCGACGCCTTCGACGCTCGCGCTGTTCAGGTACGCGCGCAGCGCCTTTTCGAGGTTCTGGACCGGGTCAGGGGCGTGCAGGTCGGAGGCGACGGTGCGCAGGTTCCCCATCGACTCCTGGATGGCACGCTGCGCCGCTTCCACCTTCGCGTTGGCCTTCGTCGGCTGGCTGGTGCGGTACATCTCGTAGAGTTCGAGCTGCCGGTGTGCCACGCTGACGGTGTTGCCGACTCGGTCGTGAAGGTCGCGAGCTATGCGCCGGCGTTCGGCGACCTGGGCTCTGCGGACTTGTTGCAGGAGAAACCCCGTATAGCTGGAGACTGATTCGCGCACCCGAAGGTTCAGGCTCTCCTCAAGGGCCAGTGTCACCAGGACGTACTGGTTGAGCGATTCCGGGCCGGGTTCGATGAGCTGCGCCATGGCCGACAGAGCGGTTTGGAAGAAGGCTGAGGCGGCCTCCAGCGATTCCTTCGGATGGACTCCGTCGCGGGCCCTGGTCACCCCGATGCCCCGGGCGATCAGCCGGTAGTCGTCGGCCACGTGGACGCGGCCCCGGCGCAGGCTGGACACCACGTCGGAGATGATCTGCCCGGCATTGGCCAAAGACTGCTCAAGCGCGTGGGCGTCTCCGGCCACGCTGTTGCCCAAGGAGGCCAGGCGCTCGGCGTAGGTGCTCAGGATCTGTTCCCTGGCCGACTCGATCAGTCGCGCCGCAACCTCGCCCGGGCTGAGCGATGGGCGGCTCTCCTCCCCCATCTTCTCTCCCCGTTATTCACATGAATCAGGCTTGTGTGCGAGCTGTTCGTCACGACCCCGATTCGACGTATCAGAACACGATGAAGGTGCAGACGGAGCGTACCAGCGTTCAGATCTCGCCGGGGTGCTCAGTGCGGCAGACCCCAGATGGTAGCTGCCAACACGATATGCGTCACATGTTGCGTCCACATGAACGCGCGGTAAGGCGATCGCATCCGTCGGCGGTCTCTGGACGTCGGCGAGACGAAGCTCAGACGGCCGACGACGACGGCCCCGATGAGGACCACCCCGGCGCTCCAGACCAGAGGCGCCGACGAGATCCGGGCCGCGCCGCCGAACGACAGGGCCACCACGGCCGCCACCGCGGCGAGCAGCCGACGGGCCGAGCGTTCCCCGACCACGATCGGGAGCGTGCGCCGGCCGGCGATCCGGTCGCCCTCGACGTCGGACAGGTCCTTGGCGATCCCGCCGACGCCGCCCATCCACAGCGACATCGAGACCGCGAAGATCGCGAACGGGGCGCTGATCCCGTGCCCGACGGCCGCGCACCCGCCCAGATAGGTGATCAGGCCCAGAGCGATGCCGCCGAGGGTGCAGCTGATGTAAGTGTTCTTCAGTGGAAACGGCGGACCGGAGTAGCCGTAACCGACGAGCAGGAACAGCGTCGCGCAGAGCCCTTCGGTGAAGCCGAACGACCACGCGCACCCCAGAGCCGCGCAGGCGAGCACGGCCACGACCCGGCTCGCGTACCGCACCGACAGCCGTCCCGACGCGATGGGCCGGGTAGAGCCGTTCGCGATGTCCTCCCGGCGGTCGGCGATCCCGTTGAAGACGTAGATCGCGATCGTCGAGCAACTCCACCCGGCGGCGGCCAGGGCGATCCGTCCGGGGTGGGCCAGGTGCCCGGGGTCGACGAGCAGCGCGCCGGCGAGGAACCGCATCACGAAGACGGCCTGGACCACGGGCCGGGCCTCCGACCAGCAAGCCGCCAGGGGACGTACGTCCATGGTTCTCCCTCTCCGCCGGCTCGGCGGCGGCCGGCCCCGCGGCCGGGCAGCCGTGACTTCGCCGGTCATGGTCAGGCGTGATCCGACGCCGCGCCAAGGGGGGCTGGGGTGTGGTGTGGGGTCGGGGTGTGTCGTGTAGGGGTTCCAGGCTCGATCGCGCGACTCTTACATTCGAGGCGGCCAGCGAAACACAGGTGCGAATGAGCGCTGACCTTGCCGTCCGTTGCCCAACGGGGAGAGGCATGTAAGGAGGGGGACAGCAAATGACGACCGTATTCGGTGCCGACCCGGGTTTCCCCGAGACAATTTCCGTTTTCGTTCCCGCGCAAAGTGCGAAGCCTGTTCACGAAGCTCACGAGAATCACGACGCCCACGAAGAGCGTCTTGTGGCTGTTTACCGATATGCCGTGGATACCGGCGGCATCACGTCCGCCGCGCTCGCCGCGGCCGAGCTCGACATGTCCGCGGGCCAGGCCGAGGAGGCGATCGCGAGTCTGCGGGGCCGTCGCCTGCTCGCGGTCGATCCGGGAGCCGACGGCCTGCTGGTGGCCGTCGATCCCGAGATCGCGGCTCTGCTCCTGGTATCGCCGATGGAGCAAGAGATCTACCGCCGCAAGGAACTCATAGCCCAGATCCAGGAGCGCACCGAGTCCTTCCGCCGGGACTACGCGCGCAAGGCCCGGCCGGCCGCCGAGCCCGCGCCCGTCGAGCGCGTCGCCGACCCCGTCGCGGTCCGTGGATTCCTCAAGCTCGCCGCGGCCTCCTGCGCCGCCGAGATCCTGGTGCTGCAGTCCGGCGACTGGGACGCCGAGGAGTTCGACGACGTCCTGCGGGTCTGCGCGCAGCAGGCCGCGCGCGGCGTCGCGGTCCGTGTCATCTGCCGTCACCGGCACCGCGCCGAACTGCTCACGCGCCGCAAACTCAGGGACCTGACGGAGCTCGGCGCGCAGGTGCGCACGGTCAGCCACGTTCCGCGCGCGGCCGTCGTCTTCGACGGGGCGCAGGCGGTGCTGCTGGACGGCGCCTCGCCCGAGCCCGGTGCGTCCTGCGTGCGGGTGGACGTCGTGGTGCGCTTCCTGCTGGACGTCTTCGAGTACCAGTGGGACGCCGCGACGCCGGTCGACCGTTCGAACCCCGGCTACGCCGAGGCGGCCGACGACCTGCAGCAGTCCATCGCCGCCATGATGGCGCAGGGCCTCACCGACGAGGTCATGGCCCGCAAGCTCGGCATGTCGGTGCGGACCACTCGGCGCCACATCGCCGCGCTGATGCAGGACCTCGGAGCCGTCAGCCGGTTCCAGGCCGGGGCGCGGGCCGTGCGGCGCCGGCTCGTGGAAGCGGTCTGAAGCTCGCTCAGAGGCGCCGTTGAGAGCTCTGCGGCGCAGGTTCATCCAGCGCGCGAAGAAAGCGTCCGATCGCCTCCGATCAGATCTGCGCCGCCGTTCGGGCCGGCCCGACACCGGGATTCTGTATTCCGCACTGCCCGGGAATGGCGGCCACTTGTTGTCAGTACTCTTCGCGCCGATGTCGCTTGACCCTCACGTTGAATGTTGATGCGCTGTCATTGCAGGGGAATGAAGGGGGTGCACCGATGGTGGTTCAGCAGAATTCCGCGTCCGTGGAACCGATAGCCGTCATCGGCATGTCCTGCCGGCTGCCGGGAGCCGCCGATCCGGACGCTTTCTGGGACCTCCTGCGCGACGGCGTGGACGCGGTCACCGAGGCGCCCGAGGACCGGTGGCCGACCGCCCTGGTGCCCGAGTACCGCCGCGGCGGATTCCTCGACGACGTCGCGGGATTCGACGCCGCCTTCTTCGGGATCTCGCCGAACGAGGCCGCGGCCATGGACCCCCAGCAGCGCCTGGCGCTGGAGCTGGCGTGGGAGGCGCTGGAGTACGCGCGGATCGTGCCCGAGACGGTGCGGGACTCGGACGCCTCGGTGTTCATCGGCGCGATCGGGAACGACTACGCGGGGATCCAGGACCGCCTCGGCGTCCAGAGCCCGCATTCTTACACCGGCACGCACCGGACGATCATCGCCAACCGGGTCTCGTACTTCCTCCGGCTGCGCGGCGCCAGCCTGACCGTGGACACCGGACAGTCGTCCTCGCTGGTCGCGGTCCAGATGGCCTGCGAAAGCCTGCGACGCGGCGACACCGGCCTGGCGCTGGCCGGCGGGGTGAACCTCAATCTCGCCGGGCAGACGACCGCGGCGATCGGACGGTTCGGGGCCCTGTCCCCGGACGGCCGGTGCCACGTCTTCGACGAGCGCGCCGACGGCTACGTCCGCGGCGAGGGCGGGGCGCTGGTCGTGCTCAAGCGGCTCGGCGACGCCCGCCGCGACGGCGACCCCGTGCACTGCGTCGTCCTCGGCGCGGCGGTGAACAACGACGGCGGCGGCGCGGGGCTGACGGCACCGAGCCGGCGCGCGCAGCAGGAAGTCATCGAGCTCGCCTGGCAGCGATCCGGCGTCCGGGCCGCGGACGTCCGGTACGTCGAGCTCCACGGGACCGGGACGCCGGTCGGCGACCCGATCGAGGCGGCGGCGCTCGGCGGGGCTCTCGCCGGCCCGCACGGGACCGGGGGCCGGGACCGGCTGCTGGTCGGGTCGGTGAAGACGAACATCGGGCACCTTGAGGGCGCGGCCGGCATCGCCGGACTGGTGAAGGTGGTCCTGAGCCTGCGGCACGGCGCCATCCCGGCGACTGTCGGGTTCGAGAAGCCGAACCCGCGGATTCCCATGGACGACCTCGGCCTGGAGGTCGTCTCGACGACCCGGGCCTGGCCGGGGGGCGATCGGCCGGCCGTCGCGGCCGTCAGCTCCTTCGGCATGGGAGGCACGAACTGCCATCTGGTGCTGGCCCAGGTGCCTGATGAGGCGACGGCACCGGCGACGTCCGCCGTGCTCACGACGCCCACGACGCCCACGATGCCGCCGGCCACCGGTGATCTGCCGTGGATCCTCAGCGGCAAGACCCCCGAGGCGGTTCGAGCCCAGGCAGAACGACTGTCCCAGCGGATCGCCGCGGGCCCTGGTCCCAGCACCGAATCGGTCGGCCGGTCGCTGCTTCGCACGCGCACCGCGTTCGAGCACCGCGCTGTTCTCTTGGGCCCGGACAACGGTGCGAGCCTGGCGGCCCTGGCTTCGGGCAGCCCTGACGAGTCGACGGTCGTGGGCGCGAAGGTGGACGGCCGCTGTGCGTTCGTCTTCCCCGGCCAGGGATCGCAGTGGCCTCAGATGGCTCGAAGCCTGATGGCCGAGTCCGCCGTGTTCCGGGCGGGCATCGAGAGCTGCGCCGAAGCGCTCGCGCCGTTCACCGGGTTCTCCCTGGTCGAGGTGCTGCTGGGAGACGAGGGCGCGCCGGACTTCGACCGGGTCGACGTGGTGCAGCCGGCTCTGTGGGCCGTCATGGTCTCGCTGGCGACGCTGTGGCGATCGCAGGGAGCTGAGCCGGATCTGGTCATCGGCCATTCGCAGGGCGAGATCGCGGCCGCGACCGTGTCCGGTGCCCTGTCACTGTCCGACGGGGCCCGGGTCGTCGCGTTGCGCAGCAAGGCCATCGGGGCGATCGCCGGCGGCGGGGGGATGCTCTCGGTCGCGGCTCCGGTGTCCGTCGTCGAATCCTTCATCGCCGACCACGCTCCGCGGGCGACTGTGGCGGCCGTCAACAGCCCTCGCTCCGTGGTCGTCTCAGGAGCCAACGAAGCACTCGCCGAACTCCAGCGCCGACTGGACGCTGCCGGGTACCGGACCAAGCTGGTCCCGGTCGACTACGCGTCCCACTCGGTCGCGGTCGACGAGCTCCGCGACGAACTGCTCGCCGCGCTCGCGCCGATTCAGCCGGTTTCCACGGACGTCCCGTTCATCTCGACGCTCACCGGCGAACAACTGGACACCGCCGAGCTCGACGCGGACTACTGGTTCCGAAGCCTGCGGCACGGTGTGCGGTTCGCCGACGCCGTGCAGGTCGCGCTCGACCACGGCTGCGGCGTCTTCGTCGAGTGCAGCGCTCATCCGGTGCTGGTCGGGGCGATCGAGGAAACCGTCGAGGCCGCCGAGCGCGAGGCGGTCGCGCTCGGGACGCTGCGCCGGGAACAGGGCTCGCTCGGCCAGTTCCGGCTGGCGCTGGCGCAGGCGTATGTGGCCGGTGTCGCGGTGGACTGGACGAGCTCGGTCGCCGAGACGGGCCCGGCCGCCGAGACTGCCGCGACCTTGATCGACCTGCCGACTTATCCGTTCCAGCGCCGTCGTTTCTGGGTCGGCGAGGCAGCACCCGCGGTGTCGGCGGCCCACGCGTACTCCGGCCCGCTGAAGACCCGCGGCGAGACCAGAGATCTGATTCTCTCCGCGACGGCTTCAGCCCTCGGCCACCAGGACGCCGCGGACCTTCGGCCTGGCTCGACGTTCAAGGACCTGGGCGTCGATTCGGCGATCGCCGTCGAGTTGCGCGGCCGGCTGCGGTCGGCGACCGGCCTGGCCCTCCCGGCCGGGCTGCTGTTCGACTACCCGACGCCCGACCGGCTGGCCGAGCGCCTCCATACCTTGATGCAGGCCGGTGCCGCCGTCCCGGTTCACAGCGATCACGGCCGTCACAGCCCTCCCGCGACCTCGTCGTCGGCTGGCGACGACGCGATAGCGATCGTCGGCATGGGCTGCCGCTACCCCGGCGGTGTGGCCTCGCCCCAGGACCTGTGGGACCTCGTCGTGGAGGGCCGGGACGCGATCACCGAGTTCCCGGCGGATCGGGGCTGGGATTTCGAGGCGTTGTTCGCGACCGGGGCCGGCCCCTCGGGGACCAGCGACACCCGGTTCGGAGGGTTCCTGCACGACGCCCACGGCTTCGACGCCGAGTTCTTCGGCATCAGCCCGCGCGAGGCGACGGCGATGGACCCGCAGCAACGCCTCCTGCTGGAGATCTGCTGGGAGGCGCTGGAACAGGGCGGCATCCGCCACGAGTCGCTGCGGGGCAGCAGCACCGGCGTGTTCGTCGGCGCGATGGCTCCCGACTACGGCCCCCGGCTTCATCAGCCCACCGAGACCGTGGACGGGCACCGGCTGACCGGTACGGCGCTCAGCGTCGCCTCCGGACGTGTCGCCTACACCTTCGGCCTGGAGGGTCCGGCGGTCACCGTCGACACCGCGTGCTCCTCCTCGCTCGTGGCGATCCACTGGGCGGCCCAGGCGCTGCGCCGCGGCGAGTGCACGCTCGCGCTGGCCGGAGGCGTGACGGTGATGGCGACGCCCGGCATGTTCGTGGAGTTCTCGCGGCAGGGCGGACTGTCCGCCGACGGACGGTGCAAGGCGTTCTCCTCCGAGGCGGACGGCACCGGCTGGGCCGAGGGCGCCGGGATGCTTCTGCTGGAACGGCTGGACGACGCCCGCCGCAACGGTCATCCGGTACTGGCCGTGATCCGGGGATCGGCGGTGAACCAGGACGGCCGCAGCAACGGCCTGACCGCGCCGAACGGACCGTCCCAGACCCGGGTCATCCGGGCCGCGCTGGCCGACGCCGGGCTCGGGCCGGCGGACGTGGACGCCGTCGAGGCCCACGGCACGGGGACCAGGCTTGGCGATCCGATCGAGGCCGAAGCCCTGATGGCCGCCTACGGACAGGACCGCGAGCAGCCGCTGTCGGTCGGCTCGGTGAAGGCCAACATCGGGCACACCCAGGCGGCGGCCGGAGTCGCCGGTGTGATCAAGATGGTCATGGCGATGCGGAACGGCCGCTTGCCGGCATCCCTGTACGCCGACCGGCCGACGGCCGAGGTCGAGTGGTCCGGCGCCGGAGTCAGGCTGCTGGCTCAGGCGCAGCAGTGGCCGCAGGTGTCGCGGCCGGTGCGCGCGGGGGTGTCCGGCTTCGGCATCAGCGGCACGAACGCGCATGTCGTGCTGGAGCAGGCGCCCAGCGCCGCGGTCATCGGCGGCGCGACCAGCGTTTCCAACGATCCCCTCGGCGGCGCCGACTCTGTCGCTGTTCCGGCCCGGCCGCTGATCTGGGCCTTCTCTGCGCATTCCGGGCCCTCGCTGCGCGAATACGCAGCCCGCCTTCTCGACCACGCGCTCACAGCCGCGCCCGAAGACCTGGTCGCGGCGGGCACGGCCCTGGCATATCGCTCCGAGTTCGAGCACCGCGCCGTCGTCATCGCTGACGCTCCCGAGGAGCTCTTCTCGGCTCTCGCCGCGATCGCCGACGGCGCGGAGCACCCCGCTGCGACGATCGGCGCCGCAGCTCCCGACGTTCGCCCGATTCTGGTGCTGCCCGGCCAGGGCTCGCAGTGGCCCGGGATGGCCGTCGATCTGCTCGACACCGACGAGGCCTTCAGCGACCACCTCCGGCACTGCGACAAAGCCATCAAAGCGCACACCGGCTGGTCGGTGATAGACATCCTTCGCCAAGCACCCGGTGCACCCGAACTGACCGGTTCCGACGTCGTCCAGCCGGTGCTCTTCGCGGTGATGGTGTCGCTGGCGGCGGCTTGGCGGGCGGTCGGCGTCGAGCCGGCGGCGGTCATCGGTCATTCCCAGGGCGAGATCGCCGCGGCCTGTGTGGCCGGCGTGCTGACGGTCGAGGACGCCGCCAGGATGGTCGCCCTGCGCAGCAAAGCCCTGATGCGGCTCACCGGCACCGGCGGCATGGCCGCCCTCACTCTTCCCGCCGACCGGGTCGAGCCCATGCTGGAGCGCTGGGCCGACCGGCTGTGGATCGCCATCGTCAGCGGCCCGGAGAGCACCGTCGTCGCGGGCGACCTCGACGCCCTCGACGAGTTCGGCGTCGAGTTCGGCGACCAGGTCCGCATCCGCCGAGTCGCCATCGACTACGCGGCCCACACCCCGCACATCGAACAGCTGCGGGACGAACTGCTCGCCATCGGCGCCGGCCTGACGCTCCAGCCGGCCGACGTCGCCTTCTGCTCGGCGCTCACCGCCGACTTCGCCGACTCCTCCGAGCTCGGAGCCGGCTATTGGTTCCAGGGCCTGCGCAACCCGGTGCGCTTCCGGGAGACGACCCTGCGCGTCGCAGAACCCGGATTCCCGGTGTTCATCGAGGCCAGCCCGCATCCGGTCCTCATCGGCCACGTCCAGGATTCCCTGCGTGAGGCGGGGATCCGAGGTGCCGCGGTCGGATCGCTCCGGAAGAAGGACGGAGGCCGCGCTCGGTTCCTGCGGTCGGCTGCCGAGGCCTACGTCCTCGGCGCTCCGGTCGACTGGCGTGAAGTCCTCGGCCCGGTGTCCTCGTCCTCCCGGCGGATCGAGCTTCCCAACCGTCCCTTCGACCGCCGCCGGTACTGGCTCGACGGTGCCGAAGCGGCGTCCGGCCATCCGCTGCTCGGCGCGTTCGCCTCGCTCGCGGAGTCCGACGGCTATCTCGCCGCCGGCCGGCTGTCCCGCGTCGGCGCGCCGTGGCTCGCCGATCACGGCGTCGGCGGCACGGTGCTCCTGCCGGGCACGGCGTTCGTGGACTTCGCGCTGGAAGCCGCCGCGGCCTGTGGCGGCGACCGGGTGGAAGACCTCGTGATCACCGCGCCCGTCCTGCTCCCCGAGACCGCGGCGCTTGAGGTGCAGGTGGCCGTCGGCGCCGCCGACGAGGCCGGCCGGCGCGGCGTCACCGTGTATCTCCGGCCCGCCGACGACTCCGAAGCGACCTGGACCGCGCACGCGAAAGCGACGATCGGGACCGCCGCCACGGATCTGCTCGACGCCCCGCCGGCCGATCTGCCCGGCGATGCCGAGCCGGTCGATCTGGAAGGCGTCTACGAACGTCTCGCAGACCTCGGATACAGCTACGGTCCGGCGTTCCAGGGCCTGGCTAAGGCGTGGCGGGCCGGCGGGGCGACCTGGGTCGAGGTGACGCTGCCGGACCACGTCCGCCACGACGCCGGCCGCTTCACCGTTCACCCCGCGCTCTTGGACGCAGCCCTGCACATCCTCGTGCTAGACGGCCTGGCCGGCGCTGACGACGCCATCGAGACACTTCTGCCGTTCGCATGGACCGGGATCCAGGCGGCGGCGCGCGGAGCCGACGGCATCCGAGCCCGCATCACGCCGATCGGTGAGGACCAGTTCGCGCTCGATCTGTACGACACTTCCGGACAGCTGATCGCAGAGATCGAAAGCCTCGCGTTGCGTCGTGCGCCGCGACTCGGCGGCGACTCTTCCGCCGCACCCGACGCCGCGGTCGATCACGCCCTCGAATGGGTCGCATGGAACGCGAGCCCGGCGGCCGAAGTGCATGCGGCCGATGTGGACGCGACCGCCGGAGGCTGGGGCCTGCTCGGCGACGGCGAGCTCATCGAATCTGTCGAAGCCGCGTTGACCGCCGCCGGAGCGGCGCCCCGGCGTGCCTACGATCTTCCGTCGTTGGGAGAACTGTCGGCCGCCGACGCTCCCCGGTACGTCGTCGTACCCTGTCTCGCCGACGCCGACCCGGACGACGTGCCCTACTCCCTGCGCGAAGCCTTGGACGAACTGCTCGGACACCTCCAGACCTGGATCGGTGACGAGCGTTTCGCAGCCAGCCGTCTCGTGGTCGTCACCCGGGGGAACCTGGCCGGCAGCGCCGCCTGGGGCCTCGTGCGCTCGGCGGAGACCGAGCACCCCGGCCGGTTCGCGCTGGTGGACCTGAACGAGAAGGCGTCCGCGGACTGG
Source organism: Catenulispora sp. GAS73 (assembly GCF_041262085.1). Taxonomy (NCBI): domain Bacteria; kingdom Bacillati; phylum Actinomycetota; class Actinomycetes; order Catenulisporales; family Catenulisporaceae; genus Catenulispora; species Catenulispora sp. GAS73. Next base: position 42,834 of record NZ_JBGCCM010000039.1, on the reverse strand, counting down.
CACCGCGTCGCCCGGGCCATCGAGTCCGGTGAGACCCAACTCGCGGTCCGCGACGAAGTGATTTACGTTCCGCGTCTTGTCCGGCGCACCTCGCCACAGACCGGCGACGCTCCGGACCTCGCTCTGACGGGCACCGTCCTGATCACCGGTGGAACCGGCGCGCTGGGCGCGCTCATCGCTGAACACCTTGCCGCCGAGCACGACGTCCGGCATCTGCTACTGGTGTCCCGGCAGGGCCCGAACGCACCGGGAGCCGACGAGCTGAAGGCGCGGCTCACGAACGTCGGAACCGAAGTCACCATCGCCGCCTGCGACGTCTCCGACCGCGACGCCCTGGCCGAACTCCTGACCCGCATCCCCGACAACCGTCCGCTGACCGGAGTCGTCCACACGGCCGCCGTGTTGGAGGACGCCACCGTCGAGGCCCTGTCGACGCACCACGTCGACGCCTCACTCGGCGCGAAGGCCGACGGCGCCTGGCACCTCCACGAGCTGACCCGGAACCTCCCGCTGTCGATGTTCGTGCTCTTCTCCTCCGTCGCCGGCCTGATCGGCACTGCCGGTCAGGGCAACTACGCGGCGGCGAACGCCTTCCTCGACGCGTTGGCCGACCACCGCCGTGCCGCGGGCCTCCCGGCGGTGTCGATCGCGTGGGGGCTGTGGGACACGCCGAGCAGCATGGCCGGGAGCCTGACCGAAGCCGACCTCGCCCGGATGTCCCGCGCCGGCATCGCCCCGATGAGCGTTGAGCGGGGACTGGCCGGATTCCGGGCGGCCCTGGCCGCGACCGATCCGGTCTTCGTCGCAGCTGCCTGGGACATGAGTGCTCTGCGGCAGCGCGCCACGAACGACACGCTCCCGCCGATCCTGCGCGCTCTGGTGCCGGCGACTCGTCGCGTCATGGCGAAGGCCAAGACCTCCGGTACCGCGGCGGCGCGCGCGTCCGACCGGCCCCGCACCGACCTCGCGACCCGCCTGGCGTCGATGAACCGTGAGGACGGGATCAAGGTGGTCGTCGATTTGGTCCGCTCGCACGTCGCGGCCGTCCTGGCGCACAGCGGCCCCGACGACGTGGACATCCGACGATCGCTCAGCGAGATGGGCTTCGACTCCCTGACCGCCGTGGAACTGCGCAACCGGATCGACACCGCGACCGGCCTGCGCTCGGCCGCGACGGTCGCCTTCAACCACCCGACCGTGAGCGCGCTGGCGGAGCACATCCACAGCGTTCTGGCTCCCGAGCCGCCCTCGCCGCAGGACATGCTGCGCGCCGTCCTGGACACCATCCGGCCGAGCCTGCCGGACTCGGACGACGGTGCGCGCGGCGCGGTCGCCGCCCTGCTCCACAGCGCGCTGGCGCAGTGGGACCTCGGCGGCGACCAGCGTCGGCCGGCTCTTCAGGACAAGATCCACTCGGCGTCCGACGACGAGATCTTCGCCCTCATCGACAACGAGATCTGACGTTCCCGGAAAGGCATCTGCCATGGCGACCGAGGAAAAACTCCGCGAGTATCTGAAGCGCGCCACCGTCGACCTCGCGGACGCGCGCAGCCGCCTGGCCGACGCCGACGCGGCGCGGCACGAGCCGGTCGCCATCGTGGGGATGGCGTGCCGGTTCCCCGGCGGGGTCGCCTCACCGGAGGACCTGTGGCAGCTGGTGTCCGACCGGGTGGACGCCATCGGGCCCTTCCCCACCGACCGGGGATGGGACTTGGAAGGGCTCTACGATCCCGATCCCGACGCGCTGGGCAAGTCCTACACCAAGCACGGCGGATTCCTTTACGACGCCGGTGAGTTCGACGCCGGCTTCTTCGAGATGAGTCCGCGGGCCGCCCTGGCGACCGACCCGCAGCACCGGCTGTTCCTGGAGGCCACATGGGAGGCCTTCGAGCGGTCCGGCATCGATCCGGCGGCGCTGCGCGGCAGCCGCACCGGCGTTTTCGCCGGGATCATGTACAACGACTACGCGCTGCGCTACAACGGCCAGGCTCCGCCCGGGCTCGAAGGCGTCGTCATGGTGTCGAACGCGCAGAGCGTCATGTCCGGCCGCGTCGCCTACACCTTCGGCCTGGAAGGACCGGCCGTCTCGCTCGACACGGCCTGCTCCTCCTCGCTGGTGACCATCCACCTCGCGGTCCAGGCGCTGCGCAACGGTGAGTGCGACCTGGCCGTCGCCGGTGCGGCCACCGTGCTCGCGACTCCCGACGCCTATGTCGAGTTCTGCCGACAGCACGCGCTGTCCCCGGACGGCCACTGCCGCGCCTTCTCCGCCGACGCGGCCGGGGCCGCTTGGTCCGAGGGGGTCGGGGTCCTGACACTCGAACGGCTGTCGGACGCGCGGCGCAACGGCCGGCGGATCCTCGCCGTGGTCCGCGGTTCGGCGGTGAACCAGGACGGCCGCAGCAACGGCATGACCGCCCCGAACGGGCCTGCTCAGGAACGGGTGATCCGGCAGGCGCTGGCCGACGCGGGCCTGGAGCCCGGCGACATCGACGTCGTCGAGGCGCACGGAACCGGGACGCAGCTGGGCGACCCGATCGAGGCGCACGCACTGATCGCCGCCTACGGCCGCGGCCGTCCGGCCGACCGGCCGCTGTGGCTGGGCTCGGTGAAATCGAACTTCGGGCACACCCAGGCCGCCGCCGGTGTCGCCGGGGTGATGAAGATGGTGATGGCGATGCGGCACGGGGTGATGCCGGCGACGCTGCACGCCGAGGAGCCGAGCCCGCACGTGGACTGGTCGGCCGGATCCGTCGGCCTGCTGACCGAGGCCAGGCCGTGGCCGCGCGGGGGACGGGTGCGGCGCGCCGGCGTCTCCTCGTTCGGGATCAGCGGCACCAACGCCCACGTCATCGTGGAACAGAGCCCTGACGTCGAACCCGAGGCGGCGGCGCCGGAACCGGAGGCCGGCGAGCGGGCGATCCCGTTCGCCTGGGTGATCAGCGCGCAGAAGGACGGTTCGCTGGCCAAGCAGGCCCGGAGGCTGCACGAGCAGGTGGTCCGGAACGCGGCATGGCGCCCCGCCGACATCGCCGGCTCGCTGGCCCGCGGCAGGGCGAAGTTCAAGCACCGGGCCGTGGTCCTGGGACGCGATCGCGACGCGCTGGTCGCCGGGCTCGACGCGCTCGCCGAAGGCACCACGGCAGCCGAGGTCCATCAGGGGACCGGACGCGATGCCCCGAAGCTGGCTTTCCTGTTCACCGGGCAGGGCGGCCAGCGGCTGGGCATGGGCCGTGAGCTCGCGAAGGCGTTCCCGGTCTTCGCCGAGGCCTTCGACGAGGTCTGCGACGCGCTCGACCGGCACCTGGAGCGGCCGCTGCGCGAAGTGATGTGGGCCGAGCCGGACAGCCCGCAGGCCGCGCTCCTGAACCAGACCGCTTTCACCCAGCCCGCACTTTTCGCTTTCGAGGTGGCCGCCTTCCGGCTGCTGGCGTCGCTCGGCGTTCGGCCGGACCAGGTCGCCGGACACTCCGTCGGTGAATACGCCGCCGCCCACGTCGCCGGCATCTTCTCGCTCAGCGAGGCGGCCCGGCTGATCACCGCGCGCGGCGCGCTGATGCAGGCCCTGGACGCGCCCGGAGCGATGGTCGCCATCCAGGCCACAGCCGAGGAGGTGATTCCGACGCTGGCCGCGGTGCGGGACCGGGTCGGGATCGCCGCGATCAACGGTCCGGCGAGCGTCGTGGTGTCCGGGGACGAGCAAGCCTGCCTGGAGGTCGGCGAGGCCTGGCGGGAGCTCGGGCGCCGCACTCGCCGCCTCGCGGTGAGCCACGCCTTCCACTCGCCGCTGATGGAACCGATGCTCGACGAGTTCGCGGCCGTGCTGAAGGAGACCACGTTCGGCCAGCCGGGCATCGACGTCGCGACCAACCTGGACGGCGACCTGACCTGGACCGATCCCGACTACTGGATCGAGCAGATCCGGAGCGCGGTGCGCTTCCAGCAGACCGTGTCCCGGATCGAGGCCAACGGTGTGGCGACGTATCTGGAAGTCGGGCCGGACTCGGTGCTCTCGCCGATGGCCCACGAGTGCGTGAGCGTCGCCGACGCGGCGGTGATCGCGATGAGCCGGCGTAGCAGGCCCGAGACCGACGCCTTCGCCGAGGCACTGGCTCAGGCGTGGATCGCCGGGGTGCCGGTGGACTGGGCGGCGCTGTACGCCGACGGCGCCGATATCGCCCCCGACCTGCCGGTGTACGCGTTCGAACGCGAGCGGTTCTGGCTCGGGATGCCGTCGCACGGCACCGACATCGCCTCGCTCGGTCAGGGCGGGGTCGACCACGCGCTCCTCGGTGCGGCGGTCGAACTCGGCGACGACGGCGGACTGGTGCTCACCGGACGGCTGAGCGTGGAGGCGTTTCCCTGGCTGGCTGATCACGTGGTCTCCGGCACCGTCGTGGTGCCGGGAACAGCGGTGCTCGACATGCTCCTGGAAGCCGGGGCGCGCGTCGGCAGCGCGACCGTCGAGGAAGTGATGTTCGAGGCGCCGCTGGTGCTGCCGCCGTCCGGCGGCCTGGCCGTCCAGGTCGTGGTCGAGGCCGGCGAGCAGGGGACGGCTCGGGGAGCGAAGGTCTACGCGAGGTCCGGTGACGGGAAGTGGGTGCGCGCCGCTTCAGGTGTCGTCGTACCGGGTACCGGCGCGGAGATCTGCGACTGGGCCGCTGTGTGGCCGCCTCAGGATGCTGCGGAGGTTGACGTCGAGACCGGCTATGACGCGATGTCGCCACTGGGATACGAGTACGGACCGAGCTTCCGCGGAGCCACCAGCGTGTGGTCTCGCGGATCGGAGCTCTTCGCAGAGGTCACACTTCCCGACGGGCTGGACACCGAGGGCTTCGGGGTTCATCCGGCGCTGCTCGACGCGGCGTTCCATCCGCTTCTGCTCACCGGCGACGCCTCCGAGCTGCGACTGCCGTTCGTCTTCCGGGGAGTGCGGCTGTGCGCCGACGGCGCGAAGGCGCTTCGGGTACGGCTTCAGGTCTCCGGTGACGACGTCTCGGTCGAGACCGCCGACGGCACCGGGGGATTGGTCCTCGGGATTGAGTCCCTCAGGGTGCGGGCGATCCCGCGCGACGCCCTGGCTTCGGCGTCCACCGCACAGGTGGTGTTCGGCGTGGAATGGACTGAGGTCCCGGTCGGCGGCGCGTCCACTGCCTCGCAGGAGGCAGAACCGGACTTCGACGTGCTGCACTGCACCGGCGGCGACGGAACGGTACGCGAGCTGACCGATCGAGTGCTGGCCACGCTGCAGGACCGAGCCGGCGGCGAGCGTCGCCTGCTGATCGCGACGCGCGGCGCCGTCGGCCCCGAGGTCACGGATCTTGCCGGGGCGGCGGTCTGGGGCATGGTGCGCTCGGCACAGGCGGAGTACCCGGGCCGATTCCTGCTCGCGGACGTTCCGGACGGCTTCGACGACTGGGCGTCGGTCGCCACCGCCGACGAGCCGCAGGTCCTCGTCCGCGACGGTGTGCTGCGCGCCCCGCGACTGGTTCGGCGCGACCCGGTGGCTGCGGACGTCTCCCAGAGCTCCGACACGCGAACCACTCCGAGCACAGACCTGGACGGCACCGTCCTCATCACCGGCGGCACCGGAGGTCTCGGAGCCCTCGTGGCCGAGCACCTGGTCGTCCGCCATCGGGTCCGTCATCTGGTTCTGCTGTCCCGCCGCGGTCCGGACGCGCCGGGCGCGACCGAACTCCTCGCCCGGTTGGGAGAGCTCGGAGGCTCGGCGGAGATCGTGGCGTGCGACGTGTCCGACCGGGACGCGCTGGCCGCCGTGGTCCGCGCGATTCCTTCGGACCTGCCGCTGGTCGGTGTGGTCCACACCGCCGGAGTACTGCGGGACGCGACGATCGAGGGACTCACGCCCGAGCACTTCGCCACGGTCTTCGGCCCGAAGGCCGACGCGGCCTGGCACCTCCACGAGGCCACCGCCGGGCATCCGTTGGCGATGTTCGTGCTCTTCTCCTCGATAGCCGGCGTGCTGGGCAATCCCGGACAGGCCAACTACGCGGCGGCCAACACCTATCTGGACGGGCTCGCGGCCTACCGCCACGCGCGGGGGCTGCCCGCGGTGTCGATCGCGTGGGGGCTCTGGGACAACGAGTCGAGCATGGCCGGCGGGCTCAGCCAGGCCGACGCCGCGCGGATGGCCCGCTCGGGTATCGCGCCGCTGACCGTGGAGCAGGGCTTGGAGGCCTTCGATCTGGCGCTCGGATCGGCGGAGCCGACGATGGCCGCCGCCCGGTGGAACGAGTCGGGTCTGCGCACCCGGGCGGAGAACGGTTCGCTGCCCGCGGTGCTGCGCGGTCTCGTCAGGCCCCTGCGCCGGGCCGCCGGCGCGGCGTCGTCCGGCGGCGCGGTCCTCGCGGCGAAACTCGACGGGCTCTCGGAGAAGGACGGCCGGCGCTTGGTGACCGACCTGGTCCGCGGACACGTGGCGGCGGCCCTGGCGCACTCCAGCGCCGACGCGGTGGACGTCGGCAAGGGCTTCAGCGAGCTCGGATTCGACTCGCTGACGGCGGTGGACCTGCGCAACCGGCTGGAGGCCGAGACCGGCCTGCGCCTGCCCGCCACCCTCGCCTTCGACCATCCGACCGTCTCGGCCCTGGCCGAGCACCTCCACACCACGCTCGCGCCCGCTCCGCCGACCCCGTCGGACCTGTTGCGCGCGGCTCTGGACTCCGTGGCGCGCGTGCTTCCCGACGACGGGGACCCGGGCGTGCGCGCCGAGCTCGTCACGATCCTGCAGAACACCGTCGCGCGCTGGACGTCCCCGGCGACGTCCGCCGGGGCGGAGCTGGCCCGCTCCGTGGCCGCCAAGGTCGGCGAGGCCTCGGACGAGGAGATCTTCGCCCTCATCGACAACGAGCTGTGACCACCCGCCACCGACGCCGCCGCTGCTGAAAGGTTCGGGCCCCATGGCCACTGAGGACAAACTGCGCGAGTACCTCAAACGCGTCACCGTCGAGCTGACCGACGTCCGCCGCCGCCTCGCCGAGGCCGAGACGGCCCGGCTGGAGCCGATCGCCGTCATCGGCATGTCCTGCCGCTACCCCGGCGGCAGCTCGGTGGAGGAGTACTGGGACCTGCTGCGCTCGGGCCGAAGCGGGGTGAGCGAGGTGCCCGCCTCGCGCTGGGACATCGACGAGTACTACAACCCGGACCGGCGCGCGCCCGGCGCGATGTACACCCGCTACGGCGCGTTCCTGCCGGATATCGCCGGCTGGGACGCGGAGTTCTTCGGAGCCTCGCCGCAGGAGGCGCTGCGGATGGATCCGCATCAGCGGCTGCTGATGGAGCTGATGTGGGAGGGCCTGGAGAACGCCGGGACCGCGCCGTCCCGGCTTCGGGGCAGCCGCACGGCGGTGGCCGTCGGCTACATGGACACCGTGCAGTACGGCCGGCTGGAGACCGAGCGGCACGGCATGCAGGTCACCGCCGATCCCTATTTCGGGCAGGGCGTCTCGGCCAGCGTCGTCGCCGGCCGCCTCGCCTACCACTACGACCTGCGCGGACCGGCGGTCACCATCGACACCGCCTGTTCCTCCTCGCTGGTCGGCGTCCACCTGGCCGCACAAGCCCTGCAGAACGGCGAGTGCGACCTGGCGGTCGCGGCCGGCACCTTCCTGATCATCCAGCCGGACACCTACGTCCAGGCCTGCGCGACCTCGATGCTGGCCGCCGACGACCGGTGCAAAACTTTCGACCGCGGAGCCGACGGCTACGTCATGGGCGAGGGCGGCGGACTCGTCGTCCTGGAGCGGCTCTCCTCGGCGCTCCGCAACGGTCGGCGCATCCGAGCGGTGCTGCGCGGCTCGGCCGTCAACCAGGACGGCCGCAGCAACGGCCTGACGGCGCCGAGCCGCGGCGCGCAGGTGGACGCGATCCGCCGCGCGCTCGCGGCGGCGCGTGTGGAGCCCGACGAAGTCGGCTACGTCGAAGCGCACGGCACCGGGACCACGCTCGGGGACGCCATCGAGCTGTCGGCGCTGCACGACGTGTTCGGCGGACGGCCGAAGGACAAGCCGCTGCGGGTCGGAGCGGTCAAGACGAACATCGGGCACACGCAGTCGGCGGCCGGGGTGGCCGGGCTGATCAAGACAGTGCTCGTGCTGGAGCGCGGCGTTCTGCCGCCGATGCTGAACCTCGAAGAGCCGACGGGCTCGGTTCCCGAGGACGGCACGATCGAGCCGGTCACCTCGGCGACCCCGTGGTCCGACGCGGGCTCGCGGCGGATCGCCGGGGTGAGCTCGTTCGGGTGGTCGGGGACGAACGCCCATCTGGTGCTTGAGGCGGCGCCGGAGCAGGGCGACCCGACTGACGGCGCGGCCGCGGACGAGGCTCAGGCCTCCGGCGGCGGCGGCGCCAAAGGCTCCTACACCCTGCCGATATCCGCTGCTTCCGCGCCGGCCCTGACCGCACAGTTCCGAGCGCTGTCGGCGTGGCTGGCCGAGCGACCCGGGCTGGACCTCGCCGACGTCGCGCACACCCTGACCGTCGGCCGTTCCGAACTGGACTATCGCCGGGCACTGACATGCACGGATCTAGCGGACGCCACCCGGAGACTGGCCGAAGCGGCTTCGGCCCCTTCGAGCGCCGCACGCGCGCACAGCCGCCCGAAAGTGGCCTTCCTGCTCCCGGGAGTCGGCGACCACTACGCGGGTATGGGCCGCGGGTTGTACGACACCGAGCCCGTGTACGCCGCGGCCGTCGACCGATGCGTCGCGATCCTCGACGAACGCTGCGGTGTCGACCTGAAGCCGCTGTTCCTCGGCGACTACGAGGCACCGGCATCGGACGGCTTCCTGTCGGAACCCGCCCCCGGCGGCGACCCGATGCACGAGGCCGAGACGGCACATCCCTTCCTGTTCACCGTCGAATACGCGCTGGCCGAACTCCTCGCGCACCGCGGCGTCACGCCTGACGTCCTGGTCGGCTACAGCCTCGGCGAATACGTCGCCGCCTGTCTGGCCGGGGTCTTCACCCTCGAAGACGCCCTGGTGGTAGTCGTCGAACGGGCCCGCATGATCGCCTCGGCACCGCCCGGGCGCATGCTCGCCGTCGCCGCCGACGAGCAGACGGTGCTCGCCGCGGTCCAGGCCGCGAGCGCCGAGGTGGACGTCGCGGCGATCAACGGACCGTCGATGACCGTGGTCAGCGGTGACGCCGACGGGATCGAGACCCTGACCCGGCACCTGGCCACCGCGCAGATAGCCTGCCGCGCACTCCGATCCGTGCACGCCTTCCACTCCGCGCTCTTGGAACCGGCACGGGAGAAGCTGGCCGCCCTGCTCACGTCGATCCCGTGCCAGCCTCCGACGACCGTGATCATCTCCAATCGCACCGGCCGGGCCCTCAGCGCCGCGGAAGCCGTCTCCGCCGACTACTGGGCCGACCACTTGGTCAGCCCGGTCCGTTTCGCCGACGGCGCGCGCCGCTGCGCCGAACTGGGTGTGGACGCCTACATCGAGCTGGGAGCCGGCCAGACGCTCGGCGGCTTGGTGCGGGAGAACATCCGCGGCGTCGGCGACCCGGGCTCCGTCCCGACGATCGTCGGCACGCTTCCCGTGCTGTGGCAGTCCGACCAGCGCCCCGACGACCAGACCGAGCTGGCCGCGGCCTGCGGTCGCTTGTGGGACGGCGGAGTCCCGGTCGATTGGCGGGCCGCTGGGAGCGCCGGCCAGATCGTCACTCTGCCGACCTATCCCTTTCAACGCACCAGGTTCTGGCCCGAGGGCGAGGCGACGTCCCCGCGACCGGTGTCGGCTCCGTCCTCCACCGAGCCGGCAGACATCTGCTACGTGCAGTCCTGGCGGCAGGACGCCGCCCGGACCGTGCCGACGACCCTCACCCTGCCCGGCCCGCTCGTGATCTTCTCCGACGCCAGCGGGCTCGGCGCAGAACTCGCAGCCCGCGCCGAGGCGGCGGGCACGTACGTCGTCGAGGTCGCGGCGGGCTCGCGGCCCGAAGACCTCCGCGAGGTCTTCGCCGGCCTCGAAGGTCCGATTCACGTCGTCCACATGGGAGGCGGCTACACCGAACTCCTGCTCGTCCTCCAGTCCGCCCGGATATCACGTCTCGTCACCGTGACGCGCGGGGCCGCGGAGATCGTGGGCTGCGACGTCCTGGATCCGGACCGGGCGGCGGTGCACGGACTGGGACGCGTCGCCCGGTACGAGTACGCCGGTCTGACGTGGCAGGGAGTCGACCTCGAAGTCACCAGCACCGCCGACCACCTGGTCCGCGAACTCGCCGACGACCATCCGGCCATGGCCGGATGGCGCAACGGCCGCCGGTGGGTCCAGGACTGGGCGATCGTGCCCACCTCCGATGCCGATGCCGATGCCGATGCCCATACCGACGCCGATGACGGCGCGGAGCCGGTATGGCGCGATGACGGCGTCTACCTCATCACCGGCGGAACCCGCGGGCTCGGCCTCGGGTTGGCGCGACACCTCGTGCGCTCCGGCGTCCGCAGACTCGCGCTGGTCAGCCGGAACCCGCAGAACACTGACATCGCAGACCTGCAGTCCGCGGGCGCGCAGGTGCTCCTGCTCGCGGCCGACGTCGGAGCACCAGACGAGCTCCGAGCCGCCATCGGGCAATGTCGTGCACATTTCGGAGCACTCCACGGCGTCATCCACGCCGCGGGGCGTCCGGCCAGCGGCATGATCCAGCGTCAGACCCCTGAGGAAGCCGAAGCCGTCTTCGCCCCGAAGACCATGGCGATGGGCCCCTTCACCGAGCTCCTCCGATCCGACGATCCGCCGGAACTCCTGGTCCTGTATTCCTCGGCGATCACCGCCCTCGGCGGCATCGGCGAGGGCGACTACTGCGCGGCGAACACCGTGCTCGACGCCTACGGCGCGGCCCTGTCCGCCTTCGCCCCGGACACCAGAGTCCTGACCGTCGCCTGGGGCCCGTGGCTGCACGACGACTGGCAGGTCGCCGCCCTCGAAGGCGTCGGCGGCGGTCTGGCCGACAAGGTCCGGGCGCACCGTCAGCGGTACGGCTTCGAAGAGGAAGCCGGCTGCGCTTTCCTGGACCGCCTCATCCGCACCGGCCACGGCAGCGTCGTGGCCATGCGGCAGCCGATGGCGGACGCGCTGGCCGAATGGTCGGCGATCCTCGACATCGACTCCCTGGTCGGCACCGTCGAAGCGCGGTCGACCGCTGAGCGTTTCCCACGGCCGAGCCTGCGCACCGAATACGCGGCCCCGCGCAGCGAACTGGAACAGACCGTCGCCGAGGTCTGGGGCGCGTTCCTGGGCATCGACCGGGTCGGCATCCACGACCCCTTCTTCGACCTCGGCGGCAACTCCCTGGTGGGCCTGGCGATGGTGCGTGCGCTTGAGGGCGAACTGGAGATCCCCATCCCCCCGGCGACCCTGTTCGAGCACCCGACGGTCGCGGAGTTCGCCGAGGCACTGGACCGGGTCCGCAGCGGAGCCGGACCCGGTGCCACCGACCTGATCGCGATCAGCGCGGATCGGGGCCAGCGCCGCCGGCGCGCCCGACCTGGAACCCGGAGATGAGAAGCGAGATGACCGACACCCTCGATCAGGGCGCCGAGGCGGCCGGGACGGACATCGCCATCGTCGGCATGTCCGGACGGTTCCCCGGTGCCGGCAGCGTCTCAGAGCTCTGGGACGCGATCCGCGCCGGGCGCTCCGGCGTGACCCGCTTCACCGACGGCGAGCTGCTCGCCGCCGGCGTCCCCCGCGCCCTGTTGGCGGACCCGGCCTACGTCAAGGCCGGTGCCGTGATCGACGGCTACGACCTGTTCGACGCGGGCTTCTTCGGCTACGGCCCGAAGGACGCGCAGATCCTGGACCCGCAGCAGCGCCTGTTCCTGGAGCACTCCTGGCACGCGCTGGAGGATGCCGGTTGCGATCCTTCACGCTTCGACGGCGCGATCGGCGTGTTCGGAGGCAGCGCGTTCAGCACCTACCTGCAGAACAACCTCGGCCCCAGCGGGACCGCGGCCGCGCTGGGGGACCTGGTCGTGGGCCTGGCCAACGACAAGGACTCGCTCACGACTCGGGTCGCGCACAACCTCGACCTGACCGGCCCCAGCTACAGTGTGCAGAGTTACTGCTCGACGTCGCTGGTGGCGGTGTGTGCCGCGGCGTCCAGCCTGAGCGCCTTCGAGTGCGACCTGGCACTGGCCGGCGGCGTCAACGTCGCGGTGCCGCAGCGGGTCGGGTACCTCTATCAGCCCGGCGGCATCGCGCCGCCGGACGCCGAGACGCGGGCCTTCGACGCGGCCGGGCTCGGGGCTCCGGTCGGCAGCGGCGTCGGCGTCGTGGCCGTGCGCCGGCTGGAGGACGCGCTGGCCGACGGGGACCGGGTCTACGCGGTCATCCGGGGCTGGGCCGTGAACAACGACGGCGGACGGAAGGTCGGATTCACGGCTCCCGGCGTCCGGGGCCAGGCGGCCGTCATCGCCGAGGCCCTGTCCGTGGCCGGTCTCGCCCCCGCCGACATCGACTACGTCGAGGCGCACGGCACCGGCACCGCCCTCGGCGACGCCTCAGAGATCGCCGCTCTGCAGCAGGTGTTCTCCGGCGAGAGCCTGCTGATCGGCTCGATCAAGACCAACGTCGGGCACCTGGACCGGGCGGCCGGCGTCACCGGGCTGATCAAGGCCGTGCTGGCACTGCGCAGCGGCGAGATCCCGCCGACGCGCAACCTCACCGATCCCAACCCGCAGCTCGCCGCCGGCGCGGCGAAGCTGGACGTGGTGACCCGGCTGACGGACTGGCCGGACCGCGACGGCCGCCCGCGCCGCGCCGGGGTCAGCGCGTTCGGGATCGGCGGGACGAACGCGCACACGGTGCTCGAACAAGCGCCGGTCACGGCGCGGCCCGAGCCCTCGCCGCGTCCGGAGCTGCTGGTCTGGTCCGGCCGCAGCGCCGCGGCGGCCGAGGCGATGACCGAACAGCTCGCCGAGCACCTGGCCTCGCCGGCCGGAGCAGGAGACCGACTCTCCGATATCGCGCACACGCTTCAGTCCGGGCGTCGGGTCTTCGAACATCGCAGGATCCTGGTCGCGTCGTCGATCCACGACGCGGTCACTGGAATCCGCGACGCTCAGGTCCTCGTCCGCGCTGAGACGCGCACCGACCGCGAGGTCGGGTTCCTCATCGCCGGCACGGGAGAGCAGTACCCGGGCATGGCCGCGGATCTGTACGCGGCCGAACCGGTGTTCCGCGAGGCGCTGGAGCAGTGCCGCGCCGTTTTGATCGAACGGCTCGGGGGAGTGGACCCACTTCAGGAGATGCTGTCCGCGCGGGAGTCCGGCGAGGCGGCCGGGCTCGCGCGGATGCTGGGACGCGAAGCCGTCGAAGAGTCACACCGCGACGGTGCGGCCACCGATCGGCTCCAGCCCGCGGTCTTCGCCGTCGAATACGCACTGGCCAGGCTTCTGATGGCCTGGGGCATCCAGCCCTCGGTGATGATCGGCTACAGTCTCGGCGAGTACGTCGCCGCCTGCTTGGCCGGCGTTGTGAGCCTTGGCGACGCGTTGGCTCTGGTTGCCCGCCGGGCGCAGCTCATCAATACCCTGCCGACCGGTTCCATGGCGGCGGTGCCGCTGCCGGTCGCCGATGTCCGGGTCCACCTCGAACGCTCGGAGATCGAGGCGGTGGACGTCGCCGCGGTCAACGGCCGCGAGGTGACGGTCGTCGCCGGCCCGCCGGAGGCGATCGACCGGTTCAGGGCGTTCCTGGAGACCGGGAGCGTGCCGGTCCGGCCGCTGGCCACCAGCCACGCGTTCCACTCGCGGATGCTGGAACCGGTCAAGGACGAGCTGACGGCCTGGATCGGCCAGCACATCCGGCTCTCAGAGCCGCAGATCCCTTACATCTCCGGCGTGACCGGACAGCTCGCGACCGCCGACCAGGTCACCGACCCGGGTTACTGGGCCGAGCACATGTGCCGGCCGGTGCTGTTCGACGAAGGACTCAAGACCCTGATCGCCACCGGCGACCCGGCGCTGCTGGAAATCGGTCCGGGGCCCTCGCTCGGCGCGATGGCCCGTGGGCACCGGGACCTCCCGCGCGACCGGTGGTCGTTGGTGGTGGCCACTCTTCCGTCCGCGGCCGACCCCCGCGAGGCGAGCACTGTGCTCGCCGAGGCCGTCGGACGGTTGTGGCTGGCGGGCGTCCCCATCGATTGGGACGGCTACCAGGCCGGGAGGCCGGTCGCCAAGACGGGCCTGCCGGGATACGCGTTCCAGCGGGAGCGGTACTGGATCGACGCGCCGCGCGAGCAGGAGCCGGCCACGCCCGAGGCACATGTGCGGCTGATGAGACCCGAGTGGATCAGCCAGGCGGCGACCGGCGCGGCAGTCACGCTCGGGCGCTGCCGGGTGCTCGGCGACACCGTCGGGCTGGCGCAGGCCTTGACCGGCGCCGGCGCCGCGGTGGTCGCGGACGGCACCGCCGACACCGTCATCGACCTGCGGTTGCTCACCGAACCCGGCGACGACCCGGTGTCCGCGTTCGCAAAGCTCGCCGATCAGCTCGGCAGCGAGGGCGCCGGTTCGACGACCAGGCTCGTCATCGTCACGCGCGGCGGACAGGCCGTCCTCGGCGAGGATCGGCCGGTGCCCGAACAGGCGGCGGCCGATGCCCTGCCGGTGGTCGCCAACCAGGAGTACCTGAACCTGGAGTGCCGCGCGGTCGACCTCGATCCCCGGGGGAGCGCCGAGGACGTGGCCCAAGCTCTGACCGCGGAGATCAGCCAGTCCTCGCAGGACATCCTGGTCGCCTACCGAGGCGGCCGGCGCTACGTCCGCACCTTCGCGCCGATCGAGTTCAGCGCGGAGCCCGCGCCAGAGCCCGATTCGGCCGACACGGCGAGCGCCGCGACCGCGATCCGATCCGGCGGCACCTACCTGATCACCGGTGGCGTCGGCGACGTGGGCCTGCTCATCGCCGAGCACCTGGCCCGGCAGGGCGCGGCGCGCCTGATCCTGACCAGCCGCTCCGGCCGCGAGCCGGAATCCCTGGCCCGCGTTCGCGATCTCGGGGCCGAGGTCGTCGTCGCGGCGGTCGACGTCACCGACACCGACGCGATGCGCGAGCTGCTGACCACGGCCGGCCGCGTCGACGGCATCATTCACGCCGCCGCGCAGACGGCTCAGGACACGTTCCGGCCCCTCCGCTACGCCGACCCGGCATCAGTGGCGGTCCACTTCGGCGCCAAGGTCCGGGGCGCGCAGGCCCTGGCGGCCATCCTCGCCGAGCTCCCCGAGGACCAGGCTCCTGATTTCTGCCTGCTCTTCTCCTCGACCTCTTCCGTCCTCGGCGGACTGGCCTTCGGCAGCTACGCGGCGGCCAACGCGGCGCTGACGGCGATCGGCCACCGACCCGACTCCGCGTCCACGCGCTGGATCACCGCCTGCTGGGACACCTGGGCGCCGACCCTGGCGCGCCTCGGCGGCCCGGTCGGCGAGACCATGACCCGCCACGCGATGACCGAGCGGCAGGCCCTGGCCGCGTTCGACGCGCTCCTGGCCCCGGACCGGCCCGCGGAACACGCCGCGATCCTCGTCGTCGCCGGCGGCCTGGACGACCGGCTGCCCAGAGTCGCCGCCCCCGCGGACGACCTCGTGCCGCTCCCGCCGCCGACGCCGGTCGGCGAACGCTTCCCCCGCCCCGAGCTGCCCCAGCCCTACAGCCCCCCGATCACCGACACCGAGCGCGCGCTGGCCGAGGTCTGGTCGGACTGCCTCGGCGTCGAACCGGTCGGGACGCGTGACAACTTCTTCGACCTCAGCGGCACCTCGCTGCTGGCGCTGCAGATGCTCACGATGGTCAAGCAACGCTTCGGCGTCACGCTGCCCTCGGTGATCCTGTTCGAGGCGCCGACCGTCCACGACCTGGCCGCGATGCTCGACGAGAAGGGCGCGGCGCTCACCCCCGGCGCGCAGGCGCCCGAGCCCGCCAGGCCGGCGGTGCCGATGGTGCCGGCGGTCCCCGCGGTCCAGCGGACCGGGACGGAGATCGACCACCAGATAGCCGTCGTGGGGATGTCCGGCCGATTCCCCGGTGCGGACGACGTCGCGACCTTCTGGCAGAACATCCGCGACGGTGTGGAGTCCATCAGCTTCTTCGACGAAGCCGAACTTCTCGCCTCCGGCGTCACGCCCGACCTCATCGCCGACGACCACTACGTTCCCGCGCGCCCGGTTCTGGCCGACGTCACCGGCTTCGACGCCGCTTTCTTCGGTCTGAGCCCGCGCATGGCCGCGCTCACCGACCCGCAGCAGCGGCTCTTCCTCGAAGTCTGCTGGGAGGCCCTGGAGAACGCCGGCTACGCCGCACCCGAACACCGGGGCCGCGTCGGTGTCTTCGGCGGCTCCAACATCAGCACCTACCTGCTGCGCATGCCGGAGGAAACCCTGCTCGGCGGCGACGTCAGCACCTACGAGATCATCATGGGCAACGACAAGGACGCCCTCACCACGAACGTCTCCTACCTGTTCGACCTGCGCGGCCCGAGCGTCGCGGTGCAGACGTTCTGCTCGACCTCGCTGGTCGCCGCGCACATGGCGATGCAGAGCCTGCGCACCGGCGAGTGCGACCTGGCCATGGCCGGCGGCGTCTCGATCCGGGTGCCGGACAAGGTCGGCCACATCTTCGGGCCCGGCGGCATGGAATCGCCGGACGGCCACGTACGCACCTTCGACGCGCAGGCGCGCGGCAGCATGTTCGGCGACGGCGCGGCGGTCGTCGTGCTCAAGCGGCTCGCCGACGCGCTGCGCGACGGCGACCACATCTGGTCGGTGATCCGCGGCTCGGCGATGAACAACGACGGTGCGCTCAAGGTCGGGTACACCGCGCCGAGCGTCGTCGGGCAGGCCCGGGTGGTCGCCGACGCGCTGGCCGACGCCGGGATCACCGGCGAGGACGTGAGCTACATCGAGGCGCACGGCACGGCCACCGAACTCGGCGACCCGATCGAGATGGCGGCGCTGACCCGGGCGTTCGGGCCGACGCGGACGCGGCAGTACTGCCCGATCGGCTCGGTCAAGACCAACGTCGGGCACCTGGACCGCGCCGCCGGTGTGACCGGTCTGATCAAGACCTCGCTCGCGCTGCGCGACCGGGTTATCCCGCCGAGCCTGCACTACACCAGCCCCAACCCCGAGATCGACTTCGAGAACAGCCCCTTCTACGTCAACACCGCGCTGAGTCCCTGGCGGACACGGGACGGGCGGCCGGCCATCGCCGGCATCAACTCCCTCGGCATGGGAGGGACGAACGTGCACGTCGTGGTGCAGGAAGCGCCGCGAAGGGACACCGGTCCCGGGGCGGAGCGTGAATCAGGGCGCCGATTCCAGGTGCTGCCGCTGTCGACCCGGAACGCCGCGGCCGCCGACCAGTCGGCCACCCGGCTGGCCGAACACCTCGCCGGTCCCGGCTCCGGCCACGACCTCGCCGACGTCGCCTACACGCTGCAGATCGGCCGCAAGACCTTCGAGCACCGGCGGGTGGCGGTCGCCGAGACCGTGGAGAGCGCCGCGAAGGTCCTGGGCGGGAGCAGCCCCGGCCTGATGAGCCGGGTCGACGCGGTGCGGGGCCGGCAGGTCGCGTTCCTGTTCACCGGAACCGGCGAGCAGTACCCGGGTCTCGTCGCAGAGCTCTACCGCCGGGAACCAGTCTTTCGCGACGAGCTCGACGAGTGTCTGCGGACGCTGCGCGAAGCTCTTCCGAACGTCGACCTCACCGATCTGCTGGCCGGTCCCCGGGTGTCCGGCGGCGGCTTGGCGGCTCTGCTCGGCCGTGACGAATCAGCACCCGATGACCGCACCTCGGCTCTGGAGGACACCGCGGCCCTGCAGCCGGCCCTGTTCGCGGTCGAGTACGCGCTGGCCCGAACCCTGATGGCCTGGGGTGTGCGACCGCGCTTGATGCTCGGCTACAGCCTGGGGGAGTACGTCGCGGCCTGCCTGTCCGGGGTGCTCTCGGTACCGGACGCGCTGGCCCTGGTCATCCACCGCGCCAAGCTCATCGCAGCCCTCCCGCACGGCGCGATGGCGGCGGTCTCGGTGTCCGCGGCGGAGCTCGCGGACCGCTACGACTTGTCGAGCCGGAACCTCGACATCGCCGCGCTCAACGGTTCCGAGATCACCGTGGTGTCCGGGCCCGCGCCGGACGTCGAGGACTTCGTCAGTGAACTGCGAGCGGCCGAGATCGCGTGCCGCACACTGCAGACGACGCACGCGTTCCACAGCCGCATGCTCGACGGCGCCGCCGCCGACCTCACCGCCTGGATCGGCTCGAACGTCACGCTGAACGCTCCGAAGACCCCCTACATCTCCAACGTCACCGGTGAGATCGCGGACGCCGGCCTGGTCTGCGATCCGGCCTATTGGGCGCGGCACATGACCGGCACCGTGCAGTTCGCCGCCGGGATCCAGAACCTGCTCGCCGACCCTGAGCTGGCCATCGTGGAGATCGGCCCCGGCACGTCGCTCGGCGCGCTGATCCGTGGTGCGGGCGGCGACCCGAAGCGCTGGCCGCTCATCGTTGGCACCTTGCCGGCCGCCGCCGACAGCCGGCCCGACGACGCCGTGCTGGCCGACTGCCTGGCCCGGCTGTGGTTGCTGGGTGTCGACGTGGACTGGCCCGCGTTTCACGGCCGCTCCGAGCAGATCGGCGCCTCGGAGCACGCTGACGGCCGGCCCGACGAGCGTCTGCCGGGCCGCGTGCCGCTGCCGACCTACCCGTTCCAGCGCCAGAGGTACTGGATCAGCGGAAGGGGCGGCGGCGAGTCCGAACGGCACCGGGCCGGCGAGTTCACAGCGGGTCAGGCTCCTGATGCGAGCAACCTGTTCGAGGCCGTCGCGAGCCTGCCCAAGCTGCCGGAAGAACAGTGGCTGCACGTACCCGTCTGGCGGCAGACCGCCATGCCCGCGCGGGGTCCGGCACCCGCCTCCCGGCTGGTCTTCACCAGGGACGGTGCCGCCGATGATGTGGCCCGACGCCTCGGGCCCGATGCGGTCATGGTCCGTCCCGGCAGACAGTTCGCCGTCCTGGACGACGGTTTCACGGTTCGACCCGGCAGCCTCGAAGACGCCGTGTCCCTGCTGCGGGCGCTGAAGCAGCCGCTGGACCAAGTCGTCCATCTGTGGAATCTGGAACCGGTGGCGCGGGCCGATGCCGGTGCCCACGGCCTGCACACCCTCGTGGCACTGGCCCGCGCGGCCGGCGAGTTCGGTATGGACAGCTGGTCGCTGGACGTCGGCGTCTCGGGAACGCAGCAGGTCCTGCGCGGCGACGTCACCGATCCGGACGCCGCGACCCTGATGGGCCCCTGCCTGGTCATCCCGCTGGAGTTCCCGAAGGTCACCGCGCGCCTCATCGACGTCGACGAGCCCGCGGACCTGCCCGCCGAGCTCGGCCGCGCCCGGACCGACCGCATCGTCGCGCTGCGCCGGGGCCGCCGCTGGATCCCCGGCTACGAGACCATGGCCGTCGACGAATCAGCCGTCGAGCAGGGCAGCGGCCTGCGCGACGGCGGCGTCTACCTGATCACCGGCGGCCTCGGCGGTGTCGCGCTGGGCCTGGCCGAGCGGCTCGTCCGCGACCGCGAGGCCAAACTCGTCCTGCTCGCCCGGCACGGACTGCCGCCGCGCGAGCAGTGGCACTCCGACACTCTGAACTCCACGGACAGACAGCGCGTTCAGCGCGTCGAGGCGCTTCTCGCCCTCGGCGCCGAGATCGAAGTCGTCACCGGCGACGTGACCAAGCCCGACGACGTCCGCAAGGCCGTCGACACCGCGGTGGAGCGCTTCGGCGCCGTCCACGGCATCCTGCACGCCGCCGGCGTCCCGGGCATGGGCCTGATGCAGTTCAAACACCCCGCCGAGCTCGACCAGGTCACCGCCCCGAAGATCGACGGCGCGCGGGCCATCACCGAAGCGCTCGGGGTCGGCACCGACGGCGAGATCAAGCTCGACTTCGTCGTCTACTTCTCCTCGATCACCTCCGCCACCGGCGGCGGTCCCGGCCAGGTCGACTACTGCGCGGCCAACGCCTTCCTCGACAGCTACGCCGGCGAACTCGCCGCGACCGGCCGCCGGGTGGTCTCGATCGACTGGGGCGAGTGGACCTGGAACGCCTGGGAACAGGGCCTCGACGGATACGACGAGAAGCTCCAGACCTTCTTCCGCGAGAACCGCGCCCGCTTCGGCATCGGCTTCGACGACGGCTGGCGCTCCCTGCAGCGGGCACTGGCCGCCGGCGAACCGCGCGTCGTGGTGTCCACTCAGGACTTCCCGCTGGTCGTCATGGGCAGCGCGCAGTTCACCATCGAGGCC
Organism: Catenulispora sp. GAS73; assembly: GCF_041262085.1. Taxonomy (NCBI): domain Bacteria; kingdom Bacillati; phylum Actinomycetota; class Actinomycetes; order Catenulisporales; family Catenulisporaceae; genus Catenulispora; species Catenulispora sp. GAS73. Next base: position 22,499 of record NZ_JBGCCM010000039.1, on the reverse strand, counting down.
GTCATGCCCTCGCGCCGGCAGTCCGGCGAGCGGTATCCGCGGCCTGAGCTGGTGACGTCCTACCAGGAGCCGTCGGGCGAGGACGAGGCGAAGATCGCCGAGATCTGGCGGGACGCGCTGCGGCTGGAGCTGGTGGGCGTCCAGGACAACTTCTTCGAACTGGGCGGCAACTCGCTGCTCGGCGTCAGCATCGTGGCCGCGATGCGCAAGGAGTTCGGTCTGGCCGAGATGCCCCCGCACATCCTCTACGAGGCGCCGACGGTGGCCGCGCTGGCGCTCGTCGTCGAGTCGGCCGCGGCCGGGACCCCGTCCTGGTCCTCGTCAGGACCCGAAGACGACGGGAACCAGGTCCGCGCCCAGCTGCGCCGGTCCGGGCTCGAAGCCTCGGCTTCCCGCCGGCGTGCCACCGCCGAAGCGAGCGCCGCTGATCCCCGTCCGACGGACAACTAGATGATTGATTCCTGGGGGTACCGGCGCGAAACGGCTGATCAGCGGCGCCTGGCCGCCCCGGCCGCCCACCCACAGCCAAACCAGGATGAGGGAGGTCGTCCGTGTCGCCCATGCTTGCTGCTGAGCCGTTTCGCAAGTTCACATGTCAGCTGCGGTTCCGTATGCCGGAACCCCCAGGAATCAATCATCTAGCCACACCAACGAGAAGAAACGGAGTGACTCATGAGTGGAGCGATCGGCGTCGTGGGCGCCGGGGTCATGGGAGTGGGCGTCGCCCAGAACCTGGCCCAGACCGGACACGAGGTCATCCTCGTCGACACCACCGAGGAGATCCTGGCCGAGGCGCGCTCGACCATCCGGAACAACTGCCGGATGAGCCGGCTGATGGGCGGTCCGGACGTGGACGCGGACGCCGTGCTGGCGAAGATCAGCACCGGGGTCGGCGCGGCGGCCGTGGCCAAGGCCGACATCGTGATCGAGAACGTCACCGAGAACTGGGCCGTCAAGGAGCAGGTCTACCGGGAACTGGATCGAGCCTGCGGGGCGGACACCGTGTTCGTGGTGAACACCTCGGCGATCCCGATCACCCAGGTGGCCTCGATCACCAAGCGGCCGGCGAACGTCATCGGGGTGCACTTCATGAACCCGGTGCCGGCCAAGCCGGCCGTGGAGATGATCCCCGGCGTGCACACCTCCGAGCGGACCGTCGAGCGCACCCGAGACATGCTCACGGCGATGGGCAAGCGCGCCATCCCGGTCAAGGACTCCTGCGGCTTCGTGTCCAACAGGGTCCTGATGCTCACCGTGAACGAGGCCGCCTACCTGGTGCACGAGGGCGTGGCCGACGCCGCCGGCGTCGACGACGTCTTCCGCAGCTGCTTCGGGCACCCGATGGGACCGCTGGAGACCGCCGACCTGATCGGCGTCGACACGATCCTCTACAGCGTCGAGGTGCTCTACGAGAACTATTCGGACAGCAAGTACCGGCCGTGTCCGCTGCTGCGCGAGATGACGGCGGCGGGGCTGCACGGTCGCAAGACCGGCCGCGGCTTCTACGACTACGGCGGTTCGAACCGGACCGTCGCCTGACCTGGCAAGCCGACCGACCCAGCAAGCCGACCGATCCACGAGAGGTACAGAAGATGGCTGAGAACGTGAAGGAGCAGATCCTCGGCTTCCTGGTGAGCCGTTTCCCGGATGTGCGGATCCAGGAGACCGAGGACATATTCCAGCTCGGGTTCGTCAACTCGCTGTTCGCGATGGAGCTGGTGATGTTCATCGAGAAGACCTTCGGCGTCACCATCCCGAACGAGGAGCTGCGCCTGGACAACTTCCGCACCGTGAAGTCGATGGCCGAGCTGGTCGACCGGCGGACGGCGCAGCCCGAGACGGCAGAGGTCTGATATGAGCCCCGCGAGCCCCGTCCTGGAGGCGGTGGAGTCCGGGACCGTTCGCGACCGGGCTGCGGCCCGGGCGTTCGTCGACGAGCACATCACGCCGCGCGCCAACGGATTCGAGCAGGACGGCCGCATCCCGGAGGAGCTGCTGGAGCGGATGGGCGCCGCGGGACTGTGGGCACCCTTCCTGCCGCACTCGTCCGGCGGCGTCGACATGGACATGGTGACGCTCGGCGAGATCCACGAGGAGGTGGGCCGCGGCTGCTCGTCGGTCCGCAGCCTGCTCACCGTGCACACGATGGTTTCCTGGGCGCTGCGGCGCTGGGGTTCGGACCTCCAGCGCGAACGGTGGGAGTCCGAACTGGCCCACGGCACGACGCTGGGCGCCTTCTGCCTGTCCGAGCCGGGTGCCGGCAGCGACGCCGGAGGCATCACGTCCACGGCCGTGCAGGCCGGCGGCGGCTGGACGCTGAACGGCACCAAGAAGTGGATCACCAACGGCCAGCGGGCGGACCTGTACCTGGTGTTCGCGCGCACGGCCGACAGCGTCGGCGCCTTCCTGGTGCCGCGCGACACCCCGGGTGTCCATGTGCAGCCCATCCCCGAGATCCTCGGCACCCGGGCCTCGATGCTCGCCGAGGTCATGTTCGAGGACGTCCGGCTCGGGCCCGAGGCGCTGCTCGGCCCCAGCGGTTTCACCGCCGGCATGCTGCTGACCGGAACCCTGGACCTGGGCCGCTACAGCGTCGCGGCCGGCTCGGTCGGCATCATCCAGGCCTGCCTGGAGGCCTGCGCCGCGTACACCACGCGGCGCGAGGTCGGCGGAACGCCGCTGCGCCATCTGCAGTTGATCCAGGCGAAGGTGTCCGACATGGTCACCGACGTCCGGGCGGCGCGGCTGCTGTGCCAGGAGGCCGGCCGGCTCAAGGACGTCCGCGACTCGGCGACGATCATGGCGACGTGGGTGGCGAAGTACTTCGCCTCCACGCGCGCCGCGGTGCACGCCTCCGAGGCGGTGCAGATCCACGGCGCCAACGGCTGCGGACCGGACTATCCGGTCGCGCGGCTGTACCGGGACTCGAAGGTCATGGAGATCATCGAGGGCAGCAACGAGATCCAGCGCGTGACGATCGCTGGCGAGGCATATCGGGAGATGAAGCTGTGAACGCTGTCAGTGTGGACGAGGGCCAGTCCGGGGCCGCTGTGCTCCCGGCCAAGCCGAAGCGCGGACGCGTCAAGTGCATCGTGTGGGACCTGGACAACACGCTGTGGGACGGGGTCCTCCTGGAGGACTCCGACGTCAAGGTGCGCGACTGGGTCGTCCGGCACATCAAGGAACTGGACGCCAAGGGCGTCCTGCACTCGATCGCCAGCAAGAACGATCACGACACCGCGATGGCCAAGCTGGAGGAGTTCGGGCTCGCGGAGTACTTCCTGTGCCCGCAGATCAACTGGAATCCGAAGTCCACCTCGGTCAAGATCGTCGCCGAGGTTCTGAACCTCGGGCTGGACGCGTTCGCGTTCGTCGACGACCAGGACTTCGAGCGCGACGAGGTCGGCTTCGGGACCCCGGAGGTCATCTGCGTCGACATCCTCGATCTGCCGGAGGCCGTGAACCGGCCGGAGTTCCAGCCCCGGTTCGTCACCGACGAGTCGGCACGGCGCCGGGAGATGTACCAGGGCCAGATCCTCCGCGACGGGCTGGAGAAGGATTTCGTCGGCACCAACGAGGAGTTCCTGGCGGGCCTGGAGATGGCGTTCACCATCGAGTCCGCCAAGGAGGCGGACCTGCAGCGCGCCGAAGAGCTCACGGTGCGCACCAACCAGCTCAACTCCACCGGCCGCACGTACTCCTACGAGGAGCTCGACGCGCTGCGCGGATCGCCGGACCACCTGGTGCTGGTCGCCTCACTGACCGACAAGTACGGCAGCTACGGCAAGATCGGGCTGGCGCTGGTGGAGAAGGGCGAGACGGTCTGGAACCTGCGCATGCTGCTGATGTCCTGCCGGGTGATGTCACGAGGCGTCGGGATGGTGCTGCTCAACCACATCATGCGGCTGGCCGCGCAGTCCGGCGCGAACCTGCGCGCGGACCTGGTCGAGACCGGCCGCAACCGGATGATGCAGATCACGTACGCCTTCGCCGGCTTTCGCGAAGTCGATCGGGACGGCGCGACCGCGATCCTTGAGGCGGACACCGGCGAGCTGCAGCCGCCGCCGGCCTACGTCCGGCTGGAGGTGCTGGCGTGACCGCGACGCCGGTGGTCGGGGACATCTCCCGGTGGATTCCGGTGCGGCCCCGGAACACGGAGCTGGACGCGCTTCCGCTCTTCTGCCTTCCGCACGCCGGCGGCGCGGCCTCGGCGTTCCGCTCCTTCCAGGACAGCGTGCCCGGAGTGGCCGTGCTCCCGCTTCAGCTGCCCGGCCGGGAGAACCGGCTTCGGGAGACTCCGTATCAGGACATGGAATCACTGGCCGCGGCGCTCGCGACGGTCGTGGTGACCGAAGCCGCGGGCCGGCCGTACGCGATCTACGGGCACAGCGTCGGCGCCCTGGTCGCCTTCGAGACCGTGCGGACGATCCGCCGGCGCGGCCGGCAACAGCCGGTCCACCTGTTCGTCAGCGGCTGCTCCGCGCCGTCCAGTCCTCCCGACGACGAACCCGTGGTCGCCGGGATGGCGACCTCCGAGGTGGTGCAGATGTTGCGCCGCCTCGGGGGCACGCCGGAGTGGCTGTTGGCCGACGCCGGTGCGCTGGAGATGATCCTGCCGCCGTTCAGGGCCGATTTCAGTGTGAAGCAGACCTATGACTACCGTCCCGAGCCTCCGCTGACGATCCCGGTCACGGTGCTCGCCAGCACCGACGATCCACGTGCGCCCGTCGTGCTGCAGGAGCAGTGGAACGAGCACACGGTCGGACCGGTCCAGCAGCATGTGCTGACCGGTGGGCACTTCGCGGTCTACGAACAGGCGGCGCTCACCAGAAGCCTCATTTCCGAGGCGTTGGCGTTGTGGACGGCGTACCGGTGAATTCTGGCGGAATGTGATGGCCGAAGTGGTCAGTGCACGCCTATCCCGGGAACCTCTCGGGTAGGGCACGCTGTAGACGGATTTCACGCCGTCAGTAGCCTGACCTCAAGACGAGAGGCCTATTCATGTTCGCTGGCTGGGGCGCGATCGTCGGCCGACTGCGGTGGTTGGTGGTGGTCTTGACCGTCGCCTTCGCCGTCTTCGCCGGGGTGTGGGGGACCGGAGCGTTCGGCAAGCTGTCCGGCAGCGCGACTCTGGACGATCCGAAGAGCGACTCGCAGATCGTCAAGGAGCGCATCGTCACGGACTTCGGGCGGACCGAGAGTGCCGATGTGGTGGGGCTCTACTCCAGCACCACGCTGGCGGCCACGGATCCGGCGTTCCAGAGCGCGGTGACCGCGGTCGAGGCTCGGGTCCGGGCCAATCCCTCGGTCGCCGGCGTGACCTCCTACTACGACACGCACTCGCCGTCGATGCTCTCCACGGACGGGCACTCGACGTTCATCTCGGTCAACCTCGTCGACGGGGTCTCGGACTCGAACGCCAAGAAGGTCCGGCACTCCCTGGCCGCCGACGGCCTCACCACGCTGGTCGGCGGGCAGAAGGTGGTCGACCTGGACGTCGGCAGCAAGGTCGGCGACGGCATCGCGATGGCCGAGAGCATCTCGATGCCGATCCTGACCTTGCTGCTGATCCTGGTGTTCGGCAACCTGGTCGCCGCGCTCATGCCGCCGCTGATCGGCGGCCTGGCGGTGCTCGGCGCGTTCACCGCGATCCGGGTGATCGAGCAGTACACGACGGTGTCGACGTTCGCGATCAGCATCGTCACGATTCTGGGCCTGGGCCTGGCGGTGGACTACGGACTGTTCATCGTCACCAGGTTCCGGGAGGAGCTCGACGCCGGCCAGGAAGTCCGGCCCGCGCTGGCCCGGACCATGGCCACCGCCGGCCGGACCGTCGCAGTGTCGGGGCTGCTCGTCGCGCTCGCGTTGTCCAGTCTGCTGATCTACCCGCAGGTGTTCCTGCGCTCGATGGGCTTCGGCGGTGCGGCGGCGGTGCTGGTCGCGATGATCGCCAGCCTCACCGTGCTGCCGGCGCTGCTGGCGATCCTCGGGCGCCGCGTCGACGCCCTGGCCCTGCCCTGGGCCCGGCGCCGCAAGCTGCGGACCGGATCCGTCGCACCCGCCGATCCCGATTCCGGCCGCTGGGCCAAGATCGCCGGAAGCGTGATGCGGCGCCCGGTCGTCTACCTGGTCGCGGTCCTGGTGGTCCTCGGCGTGCTGGCCGCGCCGGTGCTCAACGTCCACTTCGGCGGCGTCGACGAGCGGATGCTGCCGGCCGGGACGCAGAGCCGCGTGGTCTCCGAGAAGCTGGCCTCGGACTTCCCCGGCGGAGACATCCGGCCGATCAGGGTTCTGATCTCAGGGGTGTCTCCCGACGCCACGAAGCCCTACCAGCAGCAGCTCGCCGCGGTCCCGGGCGTCACCGGCACCTCGGTACAGGTCTCGAACTCCTCGGCCACCCTGCTGCAGGCGACCTTCGCCGGCGACGCGAGCTCGGTGGCCAACCAGGACCTGGTCAAACGGGTCCGGGCACTGCCGGCGCCGTCGGGAGCGACGATCCTGGTCGGCGGCACGACCGCCGGCATCGTGGACCAGTTGCACTCGGTGAGCTCCCGCCTGCTGTGGATGGGCTTGATCGTCGCCGGCCTCACCTTCCTGTTCCTGGCCGTGGCCTTCGGTTCGGTCCTGGTGCCGATCAAGGCGATCCTCATGAACGCGGTCTCGATCGGCGCGGCGTTCGGCGTCGTCACCTGGATCTTCCAGGAAGGACATCTGTCGGGCTTCTTCGACTTCACCCCGACCGGTTATGTCGAGGCCAGCCAGCCGGTCTTGATGATCGCGATTCTGTTCGGGCTGTCGATGGACTACGAGGTCTTCCTGCTCTCCCGGATCCGGGAACGCTGGGACGACCTCGGTGACAACCGCGCCGCGGTGGTCAGCGGCGTGCAGAGCACCGGCAAGATCATCACCACGGCGGCGGCGCTGCTGTGCATCGTGGTGGGCGCCTTCTCGATGGCCGACGTCACCTTCATCAAGATGATCGGCGTCGGCATGTTCGTCGCGCTTCTGGTGGACGCCACCGTGGTGCGTCTGCTCCTGGTCCCGGCCACGATGCGGCTGCTCGGCAGCGCCAACTGGTGGGCGCCGGGCTTCCTGCGCGCGCTGTACGGACGCTACGGCGTGCGGGAGGGCGACGCGCGCAGCGGCGGGCCTGTTCCGGCCAACGCGTCTCAGGAGCCTGCGCGGTAGGCGCCGAGGCTCTTCGGGACAACTCGACACGGCATACGGCGAGGCGGGGGGCCCCCCCCCCGCGGGGGGGCGCCCCCCCCCCCGGGGCCCCCCCCCCCCCCCCTCGCCGTGTCCCCGCGGGCGGCGCACTCGCGCCGCCAGGTCCCCGCGCGCGCCCGCACCCCTGTGACATCTATTCCCCGGCCACTCGCTGGCCACTTGCTGCTGCTAGCGACCCTGATCCGCCGCTGCCTACCGTTACGCCAGGCCCACTGTCAGGGTTCTCCTACCCAAGGGAAGTGACACCGTGCTCGATGCACTCGACCTGGCGAAGCGCTACGGTCCGGTCACAGCTCTGGCCGGCTTCTCGCTCACCGCCGCACCCGGCGAGATCGTCGGCCTGGTCGGCCACAACGGCGCCGGCAAGACCACCTTCGTGGAGATCGTCACGGCTCTGACCCGGCCGGACAGCGGCCGGGTGACCATCGACGGCAAGGTTCCGGCCAAGGCCAAGGGCCTGGTCGGGGTCACGCCGCAGCACTTGGGCCTGTACCCCTCCATCACCGTGCGCGAGCACCTGGAGCTCTTCGGGCGGCTGGCCGGGCTGCGCAAGGTCGCGCTGGCCGAGGCCATCGAAGAGCTCGGTGTCGCCCTGCGGCTCGGCGAGATCATGGACCGGCGGACCGGCGCCCTGTCCGGCGGCCAGCAGCGCCGCACCCAGGCCGCGACCGCGCTGATCAACAAGCCTCCGCTGCTCATGCTCGACGAGCCGACGGCCGGCGCCGACCTGGAGACCCGGCAGGCCATGCTCGACGTCGTCAAGCAGCGCGCCGGCGAGGGCGCCGCCGTCGTCTACACGACCCACTACCTCCCGGAGCTCACCGAGCTCCAAGCGACCATCGCCGTGGCCCGCGAGGGCCGGATCATCGCCCGCGGGACCTACGACGAACTCATCGAGGGCCTGCCGGGCGAAGTGCACGCCTGCTTCGAGGACGACGAGGACGTCCGGATCTCCACGACCGATCCGACGAAGTCCCTCATGGAGCTGCTGGCGGACAGCGAGCAGACGATCACCTCCGTCGAGGTCCGCAACGCCGACCTTGAGGACCTCTACCGATCCCTGGCGGTGGGCAGTGATACCTGAGCGAATCAGTGAGTCGTGGCAGCGCATCGCCGCGATAGCCCGGCACAACACCAGGATCCGGCTCCGGGACCCGGGCCAGGCGATCAGCTACATCGTGATGCCGATGGTCCTGATGGTCGTGCTCAAGCCGCTGTACGTGAAGGCGGTGCAGGGCGGCTCCACACAGGTGGTCACCGGCCTGCTGGTGATGTTCTCGGTGTTCGCGATCGCGGTGGCCGGCAACTCGATCCTGGTCGAGCGCAACTGGCAGACCTGGGACCGGCTGCGGGCCAGCCGGGCCACGGCGACCGAGATGCTGATCGGCAAGATCATCCCGATCTACGTGATCATGACGTTCCAGCAGGCGCTGCTGTTCGTCTACGGGTGCTTCGTCATCGGCCTGCCGGTGCCGAAGGACCTCGGCTACGTCGCGCTGGCCATCCTGGTGTGGGCGTTCGCGCTGCTGGCCGTCGGGGCCGCGCTGGCCACGGTCGCGCGCAGCTCCGGCGAGCTCGGCGTGATCTCCGACGTCGGCGCCCTGGTGCTGAGCTCGATGGGCGGCGCGCTGGTGCCGCTGAGCCTGATGCCGGGCTGGCTCCGGGCCGGGGCTCACGCCTCTCCCGGCTACTGGGCTTTGAAGATGGACCAGGCGGCCGTGGCCAACGACGCGCGCGGCGTGCTGGTGCCGGCGGCGGTGCTGGGCGGGCTCGGACTGCTCGCCGGCGTCTACGCGGTCCGTCGGCTGACCCGCGGCTGGGGCCGCACCCGAATGCTCTGACCATTCATGGACTAGGGGGCAACGTCGAATGGACCTGGACGACTTGGACGGCAGTGCCACAGGGCCGAAAGGCGAGCCGGAGATCGCGATCATCGGCATGGCCGGCCGGTTTCCGGGAGCGGACGACGTGGACGCGCTCTGGCGCAACATCAGTACCGGAGTCGAATCCTTCACCCGCTTCAGCGACGAGGACCTGCTGGCCTCGGGGGAGGACCCCGCGGAGTTCACCGACCCGAACTACGTCCGCCTGCGCCCGATCCTGAACGACGTGCGCGGCTGGGACGCGGCGTTCTTCGGCAGCAGCCCGCGCGAGGCGATGCTCGCCGACCCGCAGCAGCGGATCTTCGCCGAGTGCGCCTGGGAGGTCCTGGAGGCCGCCGGATACGGCGTGCCCGACGGACGCGGCGCGGTCGGCGTCTTCGCCGGGATGAACATCAGCACCTACCTGCTGACCCGGCCGAACGCCTTCCGCATGGGCGTCGAGGTCGCCGGGCTGATGGTCGGCAACGACAAGGACGCCCTGGCCACGGCCGTGTCCTACCGGCTCGACCTGCGCGGTCCGGCTGTGGCGGTCCAGACCTTCTGCTCGACCTCGCTGGTCGCGATCCACCTGGCGTGCGCGAGCGTGCGCCGCGGCGAGTGCGACATCGCCATCGCCGGAGGTGTCTCGATCCGAGTCCCGGACCGCGTCGGCTACATGTACCACGAGGGGAATCAGGCCTCTCCGGACGGCAAGGTCCGGACCTTCGACGCCGCGGCCAAGGGCAGCATGTACGGCGACGGCGCGGCCGTGGTCGCGCTCAAGCGCCTGGACCGCGCCGTCGCCGACCGGGACACCGTCCTGGCGGTGATCCGGGGCTCGCACATCAACAACGACGGCGCGCTGAAGTTCAGCTTCCAGGCGCCGAGCATCGACGGCCAGCGCCGCTGTGCCGCCGCCGCCATCGCGAACTCGGGCGTCGATCCGAACGAGATCTCCTACGTCGAGGCGCACGGCACGGCGACCGAGGTCGGCGACCCGATGGAGGTCGCGGCGCTCACCGGTGCCTTCGGACCGACCGAGCGCAAGCAGTACTGCCTGCTCGGCTCCGTGAAGCCGAACATCGGCCACCTGGACCGGGCCTCCGGGGCCACCGGTCTGATCAAGGTGGTGCAGTCGCTGCGGCACGAACTGATCCCGGGCACCGTCCACTTCAACACCCCGAACCCGGAGATCGACTTCGCCGCGAGCCCGTTCCGGGTGACCCCCGAGCCGACCCCCTGGCCGCGCCGGCCCGACCGGCCCCGCATCGCGGGGCTGAGTTCCCTGGGCACCGGCGGGACGAACGCGCACGCCATCGTCTCCGAGGCGCCCGAACCCGCGCCGCGGCCCGCCCGGCCGCGCCGGTGGCAGGTCGTGCCGGTCTCGGCGCGTTCGGAGGCGGCCGCGGATCAGGCCTGCACCCGCCTGGCCGACCGGCTCGCCGCCGATCCCGGCCTCGACCTCGGCGACGTCGCCTTCACCCTGCAGACCGGCCGCAAGGTCTTCTCGCACCGCCGGCTCGTCGTCACCGACTCCACGACCGAGGCCGCGCGGCTCATCGGGGACCCGTCGGCGCGGCTCGGCCGGGTGGACGCGGTGCTCGGCCGCCGCGTCGGCTTCCTGATCGCCGGCGTCGGCGAGCAGTACCCCGGGATGGTCGCCGAGCTGTACCGGGACGAGCCCGGCTACCGGGCGGACGTCGAGGAGTGCCTCGCGGTCCTCGGGATCGCCGAGGCCGGTCAGCTCTCGGACATCTTCGTCGAGGCGGACGGCACGCGGGCGGACGCCGCGCCGGCGGACGACCTCGCCCGGCTGCTCGGCCGCGTGCCGAGCGAGCCCGGCGAGCCGACGGCCCGGGCGGAGAACGCGCACCTCATCCAACCCGCGGTCTTCGTGGCCGAATACGCGCTGGCCCGCCAGCTGATCCGCTGGGGTGTCGAGCCGAAGATCATGATCGGCTACAGCCTCGGCGAATACGTCGCGGCCTGCCTGTCCGGAGTGCTGTCCCTGTCCGACGCGCTGCGGCTGGTCGCCTTCCGCGCCAAGCTCATCACCTCGCTGCCCGAGGGCGCGATGCTGGCTGTGGGCTGCGACGAGGCGCGCCTGAGGTCCGTGCTCGGCAGCACGCTGGACGATCTGGACGTCGCGATCCGCACCGGCAGCCAGGTGGTGCTGGCCGGCCCCGCCGAGGCCGTGACCGCCGCTGCGACTCTGCTGAACGGCGTCGGGATCGGCAACCGCCGCCTGGACACGACGCACGCCTTTCACTCCCGGATGCTGCTGCCGGTCGCCGAGGAGCTGACCGCGTGGGTCAAGGCCAACGTGACTGTGAACCCGCCGACGATCCCGTACCTGAGCAATGTCACCGGTCGGCCGGTGGACGCCGAAACCCTCGCCGATCCCGGCTATTGGGCCCGGCACATGTGCCAGACCGTCGAATTCGGCGCGGGCCTGGAGGAGATCCTGCGGGAATCCGACGCCGCGATGGTCGAGATCGGCCCCGGCCGCTCGCTCGGCGCGGTGACCCGCGCGCACCACGCCTGCGACCGGAACCAGTGGCCGTTGATCGTCACCTCGCTCCCGGCGTCGGCGGAGAGCCGCGGCACCCACGCCGCACTCACCGACATGATCGGCAACCTCTGGCTGACCGGCGTGCCGATCGACTGGCGGGCCCTGCACGACGGGTGGAAGCCGGGACGAGTCCCGCTTCCGACGTATCCCTTCCAGCGCCAGGACTACTGGCTGGACCCGGACGCCGGCGACATGCTCCGGCCCGGCGGTGCCGACACCCCGGCGTTCGACGAGAACGACCCCAGCAGCGTCCTGACCGGTTTGCCGCTGCTGCCGGAGTCACAGTGGATCAACGTTCCGACCTGGCGCCAGACGACGCCGCGCACGGCTCGCGCCGAAGCCGGGCGCTGGCTGGTCTTCGCCGCCGACGACGGCAGGTCCGACAAGCTCATCGCCGCGCTGGTGTCGTCCGGCGCGCAGGCGCTCGTGGCTCGGCCCGGCTCGGCGTTCGCCACCCGGCCGGACGGCTTCGTCGTGCGGCCCGGCTCGGTCGAGGACATGACCGCCGCGCTCACCGACTTGGCCAAGCGCGGTCTGGCCCCCGACCACGTGCTGCACCTGTGGACCGTCGGAGTGAGCGCCGAGGACGAGCCGGCCGGGGCCGCGCCGGACGCGGGCGGCGCCATCGGCGCGGTCCGCGGCGACGGGATCTTCGGGAACGTGGCCGGAGCCGCTTTCGGCGCCGTCGCCGACGCCGTCCGGGACGTCGCGCTCGACGCGTTCGGCAGCGTCGTCGGCGCCGCGGTCGGTGCCGTCCGGGACACGACTTTCGGTGCACCGGGAGTCGGCGCCCCGCACACCGTCTCCACCCGCTCGTTCCTGAAGCTGGGCCTGCACTCCGTCATCGCCTTCGCCAAGGCCGCCGGCGACGTCGGCCTGCCCGCGTGGACGCTCGACATCGTCACCGACGGCAGCCACCGGGTCCTGCCCGACGACGGCGTGCGGCCGGAGCAGGTCGCCGTGCTCGGGCCCTGCCGTCTGATCCCGGTCGAGTACCCGGGCGTCCGGACCCGCCTCATCGACGTCGAGGGCGGTGCCGTCGGCCGCCCCGCGCTGCGGGCGCTGCTGGCCGAACTCCGCTCCGAACCCGACGACCAGGTCGTCGCGCTGCGCGGGGGCCGCCGCTGGATCCCCGGCTACGAGATCATCGAAGAGTCCTGCATCGCCGACCTGCCCCCGGCCGCCGCGATCCGGCCCGGCGGCACCTACCTGGTAACCGGCGGCCTCGGAGGGATCGGACTGGCCATGGCCGAACGCCTGGCCCGCGACCACCGCGCCAACCTGGTCCTCATGGGCCGCACCCCGGTCCCGCCGCCGGACCAGTGGGGCCAGATCCTCGCCTCCGACGCGACCGCCCCCGAGGTCCGCCGCCGGATCGAGGGCCTGCGCCGCATCGACTCCGTGGTCACGGTCGCGGGCGACGTCGCCCGGCCCGCGGACGTCCGGCGCGCGGTCGACACGGCACTGGCCGAGTTCGGCCGGCTCGACGGGGTGCTGCACTGCGCGGGCGTCCCCGCGGTGGGCATGATGCAGTTCAAGACCGTCGCGGACATCGAGAAGGTGTTGGCGCCCAAGGTGTCCGGCACGCTCGCCCTCGCCGAAGTCCTGAAGACTCTGCCGACCCCCGTCGACTTCGTCGCCCTGTTCTCCTCGACGACCTCCTCCACCGGCGGCGGCGCGGGCCAGGTCGACTACTGCACCGGCAACGCCTTCCTCGACGCCTTCGCCGAGAGCGATCCGCTGCCCGGCACCCTCGTCACTTCCGTGGACTGGGGCGAGTGGATCTGGAACGGCTGGACGACCGGCCTCGACGACTACGACGAGGGCTCGCGGCAGTTCTTCGAGCAGTACCGCCAGACCTTCGGCATCCCCTTCGACGCGGGCTGGGAGACCCTCCAGCGCGTCCTGGCGTCGGGGGAGCGGCACGTCGTCGTCTCCACCCAGGACTTCACACCGATCGTGGCGATGAGCCGCCGATCCTCGATCCAGAGCCACCAGGACACGGTGAAGAAGGCGCGGGACGCCTTCGGCCGCCATCCGCGCCCGGACCTGTCGGCGGCGTACGTCGAACCGCAAACGCCCGCCGAGGAGGCCATCTGCGACGTCTGGGCCGAGGCGCTGGGCCTGGAGCAGGTCGGCGTGCACGACAACTTCTTCGAGCTCGGCGGCAACTCGCTGATCGGCATGGAGATCATCGCGCGGGTCCGCCAGGCGCTGGACGTCGCCACGCTGCCGCCGCACCTGCTCTACCAGGCCCCGACGGTGTCCTCGCTGGCCGCCGCCGCGGCCGCCGGCCACGACCAGGACGAGCAGGACCGGGAAGCCGAGGCCCGCGACCTCTACCGGGCCCGGATCGAACAGCGGCGCAGCAGTCTGCGCAAGGGGAGAGTGTGATGACGGTGTCGACGATCGACGACATGCTGGCGGAGGACGGCCACTACGCCACGGCCGTCGCGCTGGTGGGCATGTCCGGACGGTTCCCCGGCGCGGACAGCACCGACATGCTGTGGCGCAACCTGCGCGACGGGGTCAAGGGTCTGCGAGAGCTGACCGACGACGAACTGCGCGCCGCCGGAGCCACGCCGGGACAGCTCGCCGACCCGCGCTACGTGCGCATCGGCGGTCCGCTCAGCGGCCTCGACATGTTCGACGCCACGGTCTTCGGGATCAACCCGCGTGAGGCCGAGGCGATGGACCCGCAGCACCGGCTTTTCCTGGAGTGCACCTGGGAAGCGCTCGAAGGCGCCGGCTACTGCCCCACCGAGGCGCCGGGCCAGGTCGCGGTGTTCGCAGGATGCGGATTCCCCGACTACATCGTGCAGAACCTCCAGCACCTGCAGACCGAGCCCGGCGGCGTCCTGCTGATCGCGACCGGCAACGAGCGCGACTCTTTGGCCAACTTCGTGTCCTACAAGCTGGGACTTCGCGGACCGGCCGTCACGGTGCAGACGTTCTGCTCGACGTCCATGATCGCCATCCACCTCGCCTGCCAGAGCCTGCTGACGTACGAGTGCGATCTCGCCCTGGCCGGCGGCGCGTTCATCCCCCTGCCGCAGCCCTCCGGCTACCTCTACGAGCAGGGCGGCATCTCCTCGCCGGACGGCGTGGTCCGCAGCTTCGACACCGCCGCCAACGGCACGGTGATGGGCAGCGGGGTCGGCGCGGTCGCCCTCAAGCGGATGAGCGAGGCGGTCGCCGACGGCGACGTCATCCATGCCGTGATCCTGGGATCGGCGGCGAACAACGACGGCCGGGTCCGCGCCGGGTACACCGCCCCGGGCGTCGACGGCCAGGCCGAGGTGATCAAGCTCGCGCAGGGCGTGGCCGGGGTCAAGACCGACACCATCGGCTACGTCGAGTGCCACGCCACGGGCACCGTGCTCGGCGACTCCATCGAACTGGCCGCCATGGCCCGGGTCTTCACCTCCGCGCGCACCACGCCGTGCGTCCTGGGCACGTTGAAGCCGAGCCTGGGCCACCTGGACCGGGCCTCCGGGGTCGCGGCGCTGATCCGGGCCGCGCAAGTGGTCAAGAACGGGGTGCTGCCGGGCACGCCGAACTATCAGAACCCGAACCCCGCGCTGGCGACGGCCGCGGACCAGTTCACGGTGCTCACCCAGGACGCGGCCTGGCCGCAGGGCCCGTATCCGCGGCGGGCCGGAGTCAGCTCGTTCGGCCTCGGCGGGACCAACGCGCACGTCGTGCTGGAGGAACCGCCCGCACGGGAGGCTCGACCCGCTCGTCCCGGCCCGCACCTTCTGACGTTCTCGGCGTTGAACGAGAACGCGCTGACCGAGGTGACCGAGCGCCTGCGGACGTACCTCGAAGCGCATGAGGACGCCGACCTCGCCGACATCGCGTTCACGCTGCAGGTCTCGCGCGGCGGGTTTGCGTTGCGCCGGGCCGTCGTGTGCGACGACCGCCACGACGCGCTTGCGGCGCTGGCCGATTCCGCTCGGTGGATCGACGAGAAGACCCGCCGCCGGAATCCGAAGGTCCGACTCGTCGCGGGCGCGGAGGCGCCGGACGAGTGGTGGCCGCAGGTGCATGCGGCGATCGCCGAGACCGGGGTGCTCCAGCCGTCCGGAGCCGCTGCCGACGGCGGCGCCGAGCGGGTCATGGAGGAGCTCGGCGACTGGCTCACCGCGCTGGGCGTCCGCGTCGTCGCCGACGCCGGTGCCGACGGCGTCGAGGAGATCGTCATCGGTCCGGACCCCGACGCCCACCCCGACCCCGACCGCGCCGGCGCGCCGGCCTCGGCCCGGCAGTGGCTGCTCGCGACCGTGGCCCGGCTGTGGGAGGCCGGAAGCCAGATCAACTGGCCGGGCCTGCACGGTGGCCTCGGTCGTCGTGTGGAGCTGCCCACCTACCCGTTCCAGCGCCGCCGCTACTGGGTCGACGCCTTGCCGGCCGCCGCGACCACCCGGACGACCGGCCGGACGTACGACCGTTCGCAGTGGACGTACCTACCGACCTGGAACCGCCGCCCGGCCTCGCCGGCCGGGCTGGACGAGAAGCTCCGCGAGGCCGGGCCCTGGCTGGTCTTCACCGCGGACTACCGCGGCGAGGCGCTGGTCGAGAGGCTGGCCGCGGCCGGCGCCGACGTGACCGCGGTATCCCCGGGCGAGGACTTCACGCAGGACCCGGCGGGTTTCACCGTCCGTCTGGACGTTCCGGAGGACATGGCGCGGGTTCTCAGTGCCCTGCCGAACCCGCCGCGCGCCGTCGTCCACGGCTTCAGCCTGGGCAGCACGCGGGCGGACGGCGACCTGATGGCCCACTTCGACGCCGAACAGGACCGCGGCTTCTACTCGGTCCTCGGCCTGGCACGCGGCCTGATCGACGAGACCGGCGCCGCGCCTCGCGCCGAAGTCATCCTGCTGACTTCCGGAGCCTGCGGCGTCATCGGCTCGGACCTGCTCCATCCCGAACACTCGACGCTCGCCGCGCTGGCTCCGAGCCTCGCGCAGGAGAATCCGCGGGTGCGCAGCCGGAACATCGACATCGACGATGTCAGTTCCCTGAACGCGATGCTGGCCGCGGCGGTCGGCCCGTACGAAGGACCGGTCGCGGTCCGCGCCGGAGAGGCGTGGCTCCAGGTCTACGAACCCTGCCCGACCGACGAGATCGGGCCCGAGAACCAGTCCATCGCGCAGGGCGACACCGTGCTGATCACCGGTGGGCTCGGCGACGTCGGGCTCGTGCTCTCCCGCCATCTGGCGGACAAGTACGGATGCAAGCTCGTCCTCACCGCTCGCACCACGGTGCCCCCGCGAGAAGAGTGGGAAGCGTTCCTGGAGGAAGTACCCGAAGGCGGAGAACGCACCGCCCGGCACATCCGCAACATCCAGGACCTGGAAGCGCGCGGTGCCGAAGTTCTCGCGATGTCGGCCGACGTCGCCGACGTCCAGCAGATGCGCGCGGTCGTCGAGGCCGCGGTGGAGCGGTTCGGGAAGATCGACGTGGTGCTGCACGGCGCCGGCGTCCAGGACCCGCGGTACTTCGACTACGCGCACCTGATCGAGCGGCCCGCATGCGAGGCGCACATGGCCGCCAAGGTGAAGGGCTTCCAGGTGCTGCAGGAAGTCCTCGGCGACCAGTGTCCCGACCGGCGGATCACGATGTCCTCCGTCGCGACCGTCCTGGGCGGTATGACGCTGGGAGCGTACGCGGCGGCCAACGCGGCGCTCGACGCCTACCTCCGGCTCGCGCGCCGCGACGGTGTCGGCGGACGCTGGATCACCGTGGACTGGGACACGTGGAGCATCGATCCCGACCGGTTGGCCACCCACGGTCCCGGCGTCACCGACTACGCGATGGCCCCCGCGGAGGCCTGCGACGTCTTCGAACGGACCCTCGCCGCCGGCGACCGCCTCGGCCACCTCGTCATCTCGACCGGCTCGCTCGACCACCGGATCGAGCAGTGGGTCACCGGTGATCTGCACGACGCCGACGACGATGACGACCGCGAGCTCCACCCGCGCCCGGACCTCAACACCCCGTACGTCGCGCCGCGTGAAGGTACGGAGAAGACCTTGGCCGACATCTGGTCGAAGGTGCTGGGCATCGAGTCCATCGGCTCGGCCGACAACTTCTTCGAGCTCGGCGGCCACTCGCTGATCGCGATCAATCTGACGACCCGCATCCGCAAGAACCTGGGCGCGGCGATCCCCATCACGGGCCTGCTGGAGAGCCCGACCATCGGCCAGCTCGCGGCCCTGATCGACGGAGCCGGCCATGCCGCGTCCGCCTGAGTACCTTCGGAAGATCCAGGACTTCGCCCGCCGCGAGCTCATCGGTTCCGAGGAACTGCTGGACTCGTTGGCGCCTGCCCCGCTGCCGCTCTACGGACGCTTCGCGGACACGGGCCTGGCGAACTGGTGGATGCCGAAGCGGCACGGCGGTATGGAGCTCAGCTTGGAGGAGAGCGTCCGGATCGTCTCAGAGCTCTCCTATGGCGACGCCGGCGCGGCGTTCACGCTGTTCATCCCGATCCTGACGACGAGCATGGTCGGCTGGTACGCGAGCGAGGAGATCCAGGAGCGCCACCTGGGAAGCCTGATCGCGGAGAACGGCTTCTGCGCGACGCTCGGGAGCGAGCACGAAGCGGGCAGCGAGCTGGCACGGATGTCGACGACGGTCCGGCGCCAGGGGGAGACGCTGATCGTGAACGGTCAGAAGGCGTTCTCCACCAACACCGACTTCGGGCGGTTCCTGGTCGTGATCGCAAGGGTCGAGGACGCGGCTTCGGAGTACCTGGCCGTCCTGATTCCGCGCGATACGCCGGGCATCACCGTCGACAAGCGGTGGGACGTCATCGGCCTGCGGTCGTCCGCGACGTATCAGGTGTCGCTGACGGACTGCCGCGTCCCGGCCGGCAACGCGCTGCGCGGCAACGGCTTGCGGATCCTGGAAGTCGGCCTGAACGCCAGCCGGATACTCATCGCCACCACCGCGTTGGGAATCGCACGGCGGGCCCGCGACCTGTGTATGGACTACGCGAAGACCAAGACGGTGAAGAACGCGCCGCTGGCCGCCAACCCCGTGTTCGCCGCCAAGCTCGGCCAGTTCGAGATGCAGATCGAGGTGATGGCCAACCAGTGCCTGGCGGCCGCCCGCGAGTACGACGCGATCGCCGCGGGCCCCAACGCGGGCGAGGAGTTCCTCCGACAGGGCACGCTCAAGTCGGCGGTCACCACGAAGATGTTCTGCGGTCAGACGGCCTGGCAGCTCGTGTCCACGGCCTCTGAGATGTTCGGCGGTGTCGGCTACACGAACGAGTCGGTGATCGGGAAGCTGCTGCGCGACGCGCGGTACGTGTCTATCGTCGAAGGCGGGGACGACGTGCTGCGCGAGCTGATGTTCAGCCGGTACGTCGTGCCGGTGTCCAAGCGGACGTGAGCCGGCGGATGTGAGTCGGCCGGGGTGAGCCGGCGGGCATGAGCCGGCCGGCGTCACCAGACGGCGAAGGCGTCCGACCACAGGCGAATCAGATTGTCGCTGCCACCGGCGGCGACAATTCTGCTGTCCGGACTGATCGCCACTGATCGGACACCGCTGTTGAGCGATCCGTGAATCTTCAAGGTGCCGAGAATGGACGCGTCGGCCATACGGCACACGCGGATCTGCTGGCCTCCGAACACCGCGAAGGTTCTCGCATTGCGGCTGAACGCCGCGGGGCCCATTGTCAGGCTCACGAAGGCTTGCAGGTTTTGGATCCCGTTCCGGTCGGCCGCATCGCCGACGGTGTGCGAGGTCGCTTGGCCGGAGACCACGTCCCAGGTGACTTTGGTGGCGCCGAGTCCGACGGAAACACCGGTGACGTTTCTACCGTCAGCACTGAAAGTGACGGAATTGAACAGCTGGACTCCTTTGCGGCGAAAGGAGTTGACGACGGCGCCGGAGTGGAGATCCCATATCTTGACGGATCGGCCGCCGGTGGCCAGTCTTCTGCCGTCGGGGCTGAACGCCGCGGCGCCGACGTCGGATCCTCTGCTCGTCAGCGTGGTGGGATCGGCTCCGGTGCCATGCCACAGCCACGCGTGGCCGAACAAGCCGCTGCCGGTGGCCAGACCGGTGCCCGCCAGGGTCATTCCGTCCGGACTGAATGTCAGGTATCTGATGCTCTGCGGCCTCGCGGCGTCCGTGACGAGGGTGGCGGTCATGGCTCCGGTCCCGGCGTTCCACAGCCGGACGGCCTTGTCCTTGCCGCTGCTGGCGATGGTCGCGCCGTCGGGGCTGAAGGCCAGCTCGACGACGCCGCCGGTGTGGGCTGCGAGAGCGCCCCTCAGGGTGCCTGTGGCGACGTTCCATACGCGGATGGTTCCGTCGTTGCCGCCGCTGGCCAAGGTACGGCCGTCGGGGCTGAAGGCCAGTGAGCGCACTGCTTTGGTGTGGCCGGTGAGGATGATGGTGCCGGCGTTTCGCCAGGTGGGCTGCTTCTGCACTGGCTTGGACTCGCGCACCGACTCGGGGTCGGGCTTCGGTTCGGGCTCCGGTTCGGGCTTCAGCTCGGGCATCGGTTCGGGCTTCGGCTGAAAGGCCGCACGCGGTCCAGTCGATGCTCCGCTGTGCTGACCACGAACCACCAGCGCTTCGGTCAGCATCGCCTGTGCTTGCTCGACGGTGGGACGGCTGTCGGGGTCCTTTTCCGTCAGCGCCAGGATCAGCGGCCTGAGCCGGCCGGCGTGCTCTGTGTCCGGCAACGGCTTGGCCAGAATGGCGGTGACGGTTCCCGTAGCCGAGCCCTTGGCGAACGGCGAGTAGCCCTCCGCGGCCTCGAACAGCGTGACGCCGAGGCTGAACAGGTCCGAGGCCGGGTTGTCGGAATCGCCGTCGTAGCGCTCCGGTGCCATGTACGCCGCGGAGCCGATGACGATCCCGGTCTGCGTCAGCGCGGCATCGCGCGTGTTCTTGGCGATCCCGAAGTCCGTGAGCAGCGCACGACCGTCACCGTCCTCGATCATGATGTTGTGCGGCTTCACATCCCGGTGCACGATCCCAACGCGATGCGCCAACCCCAGCGCGGACAGCATCTGCCCGGCCATAGCCGCCACCGCGTCCACCGCCATCGGCCCGGACTTCAACAACCCGGCCAGCGAACCACCCTTCACGAACTGCATCACCGTCCACGGCGAGCCGCCCTCATTGACCACATCGTAAACAGTGACGATGTTGGGATGATCGGCAAGAGCGGCAGCGTTGTGCCCCTCCTTGACGGCGCGCGCCAAGAACTCCGTATGCTCAATCGGGGGAATCCGGTCGAGCGACACCTCTTTGATCGCGACAGTCCGCCCCAGCCGCGTGTCAAGGCCCTCCCAGACCTTTCCCATTCCCCCCGACGCGACCACCCGTACCAAGAGGTAGCGCCCACCACCGATCGACCCCCGCGCCGCCTCACTCACATGATCCCCCTCGGCCGCCGACGAAAGAATCGGGATACTTATCCTATTCCGATGGGCGGCGCCACCCGGCCCGATCCGCTTGGCGATCGCCTCTCGTTTCGCAGGGCTTCGCCAGGCCGAGGTGCGAGTACCCCTACCGACAGCCGATATGCTGGCATTCGGGACGGGGCTGGCGGCGGAGGATAGGAACGATTTGGGCGGCAGGGTACAGCGGACGGACAGAAGGGTTCCTGCACGGGCCGCCGTGCGGGGGCACGCGTCCAATGAGAGCCGTCTCAGCAGTCGCCGCACACGCCCCGGGTCTGATCCGGGTGGAAAGCCCTGGCGCGAAGTGGAACTGTTGTTTCTGCCGGGGTTGGACGAGGTCGTGCGCGAGGAGATTGCCGACCGGCTGCCAGACGCCAGGCACGTATCCGCAGTGTCCGGCCGCGACGACTCACTGAAGTTCTCACTTCGCGGTTCGCTGGCGCCTTTGCTCGGCCTGCGGACAGTCGTCGCGCCCTTCGTGGTCCTGCGTTTTCCCGTCCCGCGGCCCAAGTCGTTGTCCAGCCCAGAGTACTTCCCAGTGATCACGGAGGCTGTGCAAGAGGTGGTGCGCCTCAACCGGACGCGCCCGCCAGTCTCGTTCCGCATCGACGCCGCGGGCCGCGATTCGCCGGTGATGCGGGCCTTCGCCGATCGGGTCGCCCATGCGACAGGGCTGCGACACGACGAAGAGGATGGCGAGTGCGTGCTCCGTGTCAGACGCGCCCCCGACTCCGATGCGTGGGACGTGCTTGTCCGGCTGTCGACGCTGCCGCTGTCCGCGAGACCTTGGCGCGTGGAGGGCTACGACGCTGCGGTCAACGCCACGGTGGCGGCGGCTATGATCCGTCTTTCCCGCCCTCGGCCAGGCGATCGGGTCGCCAACCTGATGTGTGGATCCGGCACGATCCTCATCGAGCGCATGCTGGCCGGACCGGCCGCGACAGCGGTGGGCGTCGACGTGTTCGAGCCGGCGGTGCGGGCAGCCGAGGCGAATGCCGTCGCGGCGGGGGTCGCCGGGCGGATCGAACTGTTGGTCGGCGACATCATGGGTTCAGGCTGGCAGGAGCACGGCCCCTTCGACTGCCTGTACGCCGATCCGCCGTGGGGCGACAAATCGGGCCGCCACAGTGACAATGAGCAATTGCACGCCGCGCTTCTCGACCGGGCGGCTGCGGCTGCCCGGCCAGGCGCCCGGCTCGTGGTACTCACCCATGAGATCAACATCATGGAACGCTGTCTGCGTCGGGCCGCTGATCTGTGGGCGCTGGAATCCCAGACCAGGGTCTTCCAAAAGGGTCATCACCCGAGGATCGGTCACGTCCGCGCTGGTGGTGTATGGGGTGGCCAGCGGGTGATCCTGTGTTGTTGTTAGGCGATCAGGGCTGCCGGTTCTGCATCCGGTTCGGG
>NZ_JBGCCM010000038.1:0-113154 GCF_041262085.1 Catenulispora sp. GAS73 | reverse complement strand
CCAGCTCACCGGTCCACTCACCCTGCATAGAAGCAGTCTGGCCCCGTCAACAAAACGACGAGGCCAGAACCAAACATCTTCAGCAGCCTTCTAGACGCTCTGGTTTAGCCGCTCTGGGCTAGACGCTCGGGTACTCGTAGAACCCGCGCCCGGCCTTGCGGCCCAGGCGTCCGGCCTCGACCATGCGCAGCAGCAGCGCCGGCGGGGTGTACAGGGGCTCCTTGAACTCCTCGTACATCGCCTCGGCGGCCAGCTTCACGGTGTCCAGGCCGATCAGGTCCGACAGCGCCAGCGGGCCCATCGGGTGCGCGCAGCCCAGGACCATGCCGGAGTCGATGTCCTCGGCCGAGGCGAAGCCGCCCTCGGCCATCCGGATCGCGGCCAGCAGGTAGGGGATGAGCAGGGAGTTCACCACGAACCCGGCGCGGTCCTGGGCGACCACGGCCTGCTTGCCCAGCTGCTCGACGAAGGCCACGGCGCGCGCCTTGGTCTCGTCGCTGGTGGCCAGCGAGGGGATGACCTCGACCAGCTTCAGCACCGGGACCGGGTTGAAGAAGTGCACGCCGACCACGTTGTGCGGCCGGGTGGTGGCCGTGCCCAGGCGCATGATCGGGATCGAGGAGGTGTTCGAGGCCAGGATGGCGTCCTCGGGCAGGATCAGGTCCAGCTTGCTCAGCACGGCGGTCTTGACGGCCTCGACCTCGACCACGGCCTCCACCGCGAGCTGCCGGTCGGTGAACTCCTGCAGGTCCTCGGTGAAGCGGATCCGGCCCAGCGCCGCGTCGGCGTCGGCCTCGCTCAGCTTGCCGGCCTTGACCGCGCGCTTGAGGGACACCGCGATGCGGTCGCGCCCGCGCTTGAGGCCCTCGGCGTTCTCGTCGGCGACGATCACGTCCAGCCCGCTGCGCGCGCAGACCTCCGCGATGCCCGATCCCATCTGGCCGACCCCGACCACTCCGACTCGTTCGATCACCGATGCCTCCGGTTCCGGTGTTGCGGCTTGTGCAGCACTTGTGGTGCGTACCACAGGGTATCTGTGGCACCGAGTGTGGATAATCGAGGGTACCCAGTACCTTCACCCTAGGAGCGCGCCATGGCCGCCGACTTCGACCTGTTCAAGGTCTCCGAGGAGCACGACCTGCTACGGGAGGCGGTGCGCTCGCTGTGCGAGGAGAAGATCCTGCCCTTCGCCGCCGAGGTCGACGAGCAGTCCCGCTTCCCCCAGGAGGCCCTGGACGCCCTGGTCTCCTCCGACCTGGCGGCGGTGCACGTGGCCGAGCAGTACGGCGGCCAGGGCGCGGACGCGCTGGCGACCTGCATCGTGATCGAGGAGGTCGCACGGGTGTGCGCCAGCTCCTCGCTGATCCCGGCGGTGAACAAGCTGGGCTCGATGCCGGTGATCCTGTCCGGCTCGGAGGAGCTGAAGCAGAAGTACCTGACCCCGCTGGCGGCCGGCAGCGCGATGTTCTCGTACTGCCTGTCCGAGCCGGACGCGGGCTCCGACGCCGCCGGAATGAAGACCCGCGCGGAGCGTGACGGAGATCACTACATCCTCAACGGCGTGAAGCGCTGGATCACGAACGCCGGCGTCTCGGAGTTCTACACGGTCATGGCCGTCACCGACCCCGCAGCCCGCTCCAAGGGCATCTCGGCGTTCGTGGTCGAGAAGGGCGACGAGGGCGTGACCTTCGGCGCCCCGGAGAAGAAGCTGGGCATCAAGGGCTCCCCGACCCGCGAGGTGTACTTCGACAACGTCCGGATCCCCGCCGACCGCATGATCGGCGCCGAGGGCACGGGCTTCGCCACGGCGATGCGCACCCTGGACCACACCCGCGTGACGATCGCCGCGCAGGCACTGGGCATCGCGCAGGGAGCGCTGGACTACGCGTCGAACTACGTGAAGGAGCGCAAGCAGTTCGGCAAGCCGATCGCCGACTTCCAGGGCATCCAGTTCATGCTGGCGGACATGGCGATGAAGCTGACCGCGGCCCGCCAGCTGACCTACACCGCGGCGGCGAAGTCCGAGCGCGGGGACGGCGACCTGACCTACTTCGGCGCGGCGGCGAAGTGCTTCGCGTCGGACGTGGCGATGGAGGTCACGACGGACGCGGTGCAGCTGCTCGGCGGGTACGGCTACACGAAGGACTATCCGCTGGAGCGGATGATGCGGGACGCGAAGATCACGCAGATTTATGAGGGCACGAACCAGGTGCAGCGGATTGTGATGGCGCGGCAGGTGCTGGGCGGCGTGCGCATTTAGTCGCTGGTCCTATTGGCTGAGAACGACTGAGAACGGCTGAGAACGACACTGGTCGCCGTACCTGGAAGGGTGCGGCGACCAGTGGCTTTTCCGCCGGCGGCGTTTCGTGAGAACGACGCCGGCGTTGCGGGTCAGCTGCTGCCGGCAGGGGCCGATTCCATGAGAACCGCGATGCCGAATGCGACGTTCGAGTCCCCGAATGTGGGCGGCTGCGCGGGGCTGGCCGGATCGAACGCGTATACGTTGCCGTAGTCGTCGTAGTCGTACGTGTAGCCCGGCGTGGAGCCGGCTGTGCCTATGTCGGTGTCGAATCCGTAGAAGGAGTAGAGCTCGTTGGTGCCTGTCGGTGTGATCGACGGGCCCGTATTCGTTCCGGAATTGTCGAGGGTCGCTTGCGAAATCAGTGCGGCGGTTTGGCCGGAGCCGGGGTTGTACTCCTGGCCGGCGATGCGGACGGCTGAGGCGGTGCCCGAGGTTGTCACGGTGGCCTGTGCGGTTCCGGCCGTTGTGACTGTGCCCTCGAAGACGGCTGCCGAGAGGCCGGAGTTGACGTTGCCCGTCAGTGTGCTCCCGACCTGCTTCCAGGTGGCGTCGCCGCCGGTGACGGTGGTCGGTGGGGCGTTGCCCTCGGTGGTGACGTGTAGGAGGATCACGTCGCCGGCGGCATGCGTGGTCACCGACGGCGTGAGCGACGCGCCGTAGATGAAGTCGCCGACGGGGGTGAGCCCGCCTCCGGGTGGAGGTGTGGCGGGCGTGGTGAACGTCTGATTGCTGCCCTCGGTCGTGCCTGTCGCGTTGGTCGCCACCAGCCGGTAGTCGTACGTGGTGCCGGCGGTCAGGCCGGACACCTCGGCCGACACGCTGGTCGCGCTGCCGCCGGAGCCTGCGCTGGCCGGGGGCGCTGGCGCCAACGAACCGTAGCTGGTGCTGGTGCCGTACTGGAACTGGTAGGTGGTGGCGGCGCCCTCGGGATTCACCGTGCCGGCGAGGGTGGCGCTGGTCGTGGTGATGCTGGATGCGGAGCCGGTCACCACGGCAGGTGCCTGGCCCGGGGGAGTTGTGCTGCCGGAGCAGTCGCTCGACAGGGCGTTGTCGAGCTCGGTCCACTGCGTGGCGGTCATGTCGGGCGTGTCGTCCTGGTATTGCAGGAGGCCGTCGCCGCCGTTGGAGCACAGGTCGGAGACGAACCCGGCCAGGCTCTCGTATCCGGTGCCGTCCAGCGGGGCCAGGTCGGTCTCGGCGATGAAGATCGGCAGGCTGGTCAGCGCGTGGATCTCGGAGAAGACCGGGCCGAAGAGGGCTGAGAAGCTGGTGAACTGGCCCCAGCGGGTGTTCGGGTAGCCGTCCACGCCGACCATGTCGACCTCGGACGCGCCGGGCCAGTAGGCGGTCGGGTCCTGGTTCGTGCCGCCGGTGTCGGCGCCGGGTGCCCACATGAAGGAGGCGAAGCCTGCGGCGGTGGTGTTGATGTCGGTGCGTACGGTGTCCCAGGCTTGGATCCATTGGGCGGGGGTGGTGTTTTCGCAGTCGCCTTGGGCCCAGGGGTATTGGCCGGAGATGTTGAATTCGTGGGCGAAGGTGATGATGACCGGGTGGCCGAAGGAGGCGATCTGCGACCCGAGGGTGTGCAGGTAGCTGCTGATCGCCGAGCCGTTCGCACCGATCGTGGTCATCGCCGGAAACTGCGAGTAGTCGCACTCGCCGGCATTGCCGGGCGTCACGCCCTGCCAGGGCTCGATCTCGACGAACGGCGTCGCGCCGGCGTTGTGCGCCTCGCCGGCGAAGGCGGCGGGGAAGTCGTGGCCCCAGTACAGGTACGTGTTGGCGACGTTCGGGCTTTGCCCCTGGATGGTGGAGTACGTGCCGCCGCCCTCGGCCTGGAGCCAGATCCCCAGCGTGGTGGCCGGGGGCGCCGTCTGGGCCCGGGCGTGGCCCGTGGAGGCGCCGGTGACGAGTCCGAGCGCGGCCAGCACGGTCGCGGCGGTGGCCCAGATCTTCCAGGTCCTTAGCTGTGGTCGCTGCATGCGACCTCCTTTTCCGGTGATGTCAGAGCACTGTCGTCGAGCTAGCAGCGTCCCCAGCCGCGGGTCCAGGGCCAGACGCGGCAGTACCGGAGGCCGTCCGTGCCGAGGGTGTCGATGGTGAACGGGTTGCTGCTGAACTCGCCGACCCCGTTGCCGGTCTCGTGCAGTGCCTGGCCGCCGAGGCTGTGCCAGCCGTTGCTGCCCGGCCAGGCGTGCCAGATCGACCAGTCGAGGCCGATGACGAACGCCTCGTCTGTGCCGCTGTTCGGGTTGTAGTCGCTGAACCCGAAGGTGTCGCAGATCGCCTCGCCGCCGTATCCGAACGCGGAGACGGGGCAGGCTGTGAAGGCCGAGGCAGCGGCCGGCGCGGCGACGCCGCCTGGGGCGGTCACCTTGAAGAAGGTGGCGTGTGCGCCGGAAGTGCTGTGCCGGGTGGCAGCCGAGGCCGGGGCGGCGAGCGTGCCGAGGGCGAGAATGAGGACTGCCGCGGTCGCGGTCGCCATCGCGGTCATTCTTGAACTGATCATCGATCCTCCAATGTTGTGCAGATCTTTGCGGGGTCGGCGCCGACGGCCATCAGCGTCCGCTTCCAGTCGGCCGGAGGCCATGCCGGGTGACCGGAAAAGTCACCGGCACAATCGGACAGCCGCTGGCCAGGGACCCTGTCGTCGGACCGGAAAAGCAACCGGCACAATCCGGACTCCGCGGGGTTGTCAGTTCCGGCCGGGCCCACCAGAATCGCCATTCAGAGTTCTGATTCAGAGCTGAGGGAGACGCGTGAACGAGGCGCGGGCTGCGGGCGCGTGGGTCAAAAGTCATCGGCTGGCCGCGGGAATGACTCAGGAGGAGTTGGCGGGCAAGTCGGGACTGAGCGTGCGGGCGATCAGCAATCTCGAACGTGGCCGCACCACTCGACCTCATCCCCGGTCCCTGGAACTGCTGGCGGTCGCGTTGGGACTGCCGGAAAGTGCCGGTGCCGAGTGGGCGACCCGACTGCGTTCCGCTCAAGCCCGCGGTGCCTCAGCGCAAGCGCGCTCGCGGCCGCACGCCGTGCCCACGACGACCCACGCCGGCGTGGCCGACGACACCGAGCCGGCTCGCCTCGAAGCCGCAGCGCCGACGGAGTATCCCGAGCAGTTCGAGCGGTTCGAGCAGTCCGAGCCGCTTGAGCGCGCCGAGCCCGCCTCGCCGTCGACCCACCAAAGCGCCGATCCGACGCCCGGGCCGCGGGAAGCCGTGGCGCTCGCGCCGCTCGCCCACGGCGATCCGTCCCGCATCGGCCCCTTCCGGCTGGTCTCGCGGCTCGGCGGCGGGGCGATGGGCGAGGTGTTCCTGGCCGCGAGCCGCGCCGGGCAGCCGGTGGCGGTCAAGCGCGTGCGGGCCGAGTACGCGCGCGACGCCGTGTTCCGTACCCGGTTCGCCAAGGAGGTGGCCGCGGTGCGAGCCGTGCCCGGCGGCCACACCCCCGCGCTGATCGACGCGGACACCGAGGCCGAGCGTCCGTGGATCGCCACCGCGTACGTCCCCGGCCCTTCGCTGGCGCAGGCGGTGGATGCGAACGGTGCGCTGCCAGAGCCGCTGGTACTCGCGCTGGGCGGCGGGATCGCCGAGGCTCTGGCGGAGATCCACGCCGCGGGCATCGTGCACCGGGACCTGAAGCCCTCGAACATCCTGCTGGACCCCGACGGCCCGAAGGTCATCGACTTCGGGATCTCCCGCGCGCTGGACGGCACGGCGCTCACCGCCACCGGGACGCGGGTCGGTACCGCCGGATACACCGCCCCCGAACTGGCCGCGCACCGGCAGACGCTCCCCGCCGGGGACGTGTTCGCGCTCGGCTGCGTGCTCGCCTACGCCGCCACCGGCGTCACGCCGTTCGGCGAGGGCACGGACGCGCAGGTGCTCTACCGGGTCGTGCACGAGCCGCCGGACCCGCGGGCGCTGGCCTGCCGGGACCAGACCTTGCGGGCGGTGATCGAGGCCTGCCTGGAGAAGGGCCCCGAGGCGCGCCCCACCGCGAAAGCCGTCATCGAGGCCTGCGGTGGTGCCTCGGCGCCCGGCGGGTCCTGGCTGCCGGTTCCGCTGGCCGCGCAGGCCGCGGCGTATGGCGACGAGGTCGCGCGGGAGTTGGCGCGCGTCGCACGTCGGAGCGCTGCCCGGCGGGTGCAGTTCGGGCTGGTCCCGGTGCTGCTCGTGCTGGCGATGCTCGCCGTCGTCGTGACGCTCACCGCCACGAAGTCGTCCGCCACCAAGTCGTCCGGAACCGACCGGCACGCGCCCGGCGCGAGCAGTGCGAGCAGCCCGAGCAAGTCATCCGCCGGCCAGGTCCCGGTGCGGCCGGTGTCGTCGGCCGTCATGCTGGGGATCTGGACCAGCGCGGAGGGCGACGGCCGCTACTCCACGGTCGCGGGCCAACGCCCGAACGTCGCCAACACGTATCTGTTCTGGGGCAACAGCTTTCCCACCGCGTTCGCCGACCAGGCCGAGTCCGCCGGTGCGACACCCTTCGTGGAGATCGAGCCCTGGCAGGGCGGGGGAGCCGGCGATTGCAGCTACGCCCCCCACTTCCCGGCGATGACCACGATCGGTGCGAACGGCTCGGCGATCAGCAGCTACCTGCACACCCTCGGGTCGCAGATCGCCTCCTTCGGACACCCGGTCATCATCACCTTCGCCCACGAATTCAACATCTCCGGCCAATACCCCTGGGCCCAAGGCGACTGCGAAAACACCACCCCCGCCCAATGGATCCAAGCCTGGGACACCGTACGCACCGACATCAACACCACCGCCGCAGGCCTCGCCTCCTTCATGTGGGCACCCGGCGCCGACACCGGCGGCACGACCATCGACCCGACGCCGTACTGGCCCGGCGCCCCACAGGTCGACATGGTCGGCGTCGAGGGCTACCCCGACACCCGATGGGGATCCCAGCTCGGGACCTTCGCCGGTGTCTTCGGCCCGGTGTTCACCGAGATCCACGCCCTGACCAAGCTGCCGATCTTCATCGCAGAGACCGATCTCGCGCCGCTGGACGGCCCCGGATACGAGAGCCTGGCCGGCTTCATCTCCGACCTGTGCGCAGACGGCGGCGACGGCGTTCTGCAGCTCCAGGACAGCAGCCCGCTGTCTCGCACGCAGTGGAGCGAGTTGGACAAGGCCTTGGCCGGCGACTGTGGCGCCAGTGCCAGGGCGAACGGCTGACCGTCCCGGCCCGACACCTGCCGCCTAGACGGACGCCTGGCGACCATGTGAGAACCCTGCTTCACCTTCGGCGCTGCAAGCGATGGTCACCTGCGCGACCTCGCTCACGACCGGGCGGGCGTCCGGCGGCCAGGCGAGCCAGGTGGACAGGGCGATCCCCGGATCGGTCAGGGGGAGCCATGGCCAGCCGGGGAGCAGCCGGCGCGCGGAGTGTTCGATGAGCAGGACCGCGTCGGCGTTGACGGCCTCGGCGCAGGCCAGGGCGTGCTCGGAGAACTGGGCGAACTGCCAGAGCGGGGCGGCTCCCGCGTCGTGGGCGGCCAGGACCAGCCGGTCGTCGACGGTCGGGACCTGGCTTCGGCCGTGGGCGAGGGTGCGGATGCCGTCGAGGTCGCTCAGGCGGCAGGCCGGTTTGTCGGCGAGGCGGTGGCCGGGGCGGACCGCGACGCCGAACGGCACGTCGAACAGGTGCCTGCCGTTGAGTTCGGCGCTGGGCTGTTCCCGCACGATGCCCAGATCGAGGCGGCCTTCGCGGAGCATGTCCAACTGGTCGGCGCTGCCGGTCTCGGTGAAGGCGATCGCCGCGTGCGGGACGTCGATCCTCAGCGCGGCGAGCAGGCGGAGCAGCCATTCGGCGGTGAGCCCCTGAGGGATTCCCACGTGTACTGCCTCGCTCGCCGCGCCGGTCGCGGTGTGGACCATCTCCTTGGTGGCGTCGGCGAGCCGCAGCAGCACGAGCGCGTGGTGGTGCAGCGCGACTCCGGCGTCGGTGACCTTCGTTCCGCTGGCGCTGCGCTCGAACAGCCGCGCGCCGACTTCCCGTTCGAGGTACCGGATCTGCCGACTCAGCGCCGGCTGTGTGATGTGCAGCACATCGGCCGCACGGGAGAACGAACCCTCGTCCACGACGGCCGCGAAATACCTCAGATGACGCAGTTCCACGGGGCTCTCTTTTCGCCTCGATATGCCTGTAGAGCATATGGGCTCTGATCTGTTGGCATTGGACGGCCCCTGTCAAAGTCGATCTACTGGGCGGACATTGGCCGACAGTCTGTCGCTCGGGGAAGAAGTTGTCAGTGGTTGATCACTATGACGTCATCGTCGCGGGCGGGGGATCCGCGGGTATAGCGGCGGCGATCGGGGCCAGACGAGCGGGTGCTCGCGTCCTGCTGATCGAGCGTGGGCCCTGCCTGGGTGGCGCGGCGACCCTGCGCAATGTGGTGACCTACTGCGGCCTCTACACCCAGGACCTGAAGCAGGTCGTGTTCGGCGTCGCGGAGGAGATGTTGGCCGGGCTGCGCGAACTCGGCGCGGTGACCGAGCCGCGCAAGCTGATGGCGGTGGCCGTCGTCTTCGATCCCGAGGCGGTCAAGCGCGTCGCGGACGAGCTCTGCGAGCGCGCCGGAGTGGACGTGCTCTTACACAGCCACATCTGTGCCGCCGCGCGCGAGGGGGATCGGATCACCGGCGTGCAGGTCACCGACCACTCCGGTATCCACGAGTACAGCGCCGACACGTTCGTCGACGCCACCGGCGAGGCCGACCTGGCTCATCTGGGCGGTGCCGATGTCCGGTACGGCAATGACGGCAAGGTGCTCAACGGCACCCTCAGCGTCAGGTACGGGGGTATCCCGGCCGATGCGCCGATCACCCGCGCATCGCTGTCGGCGGCGCTCCGCACGGCCAAGGCGGCCGGGACGCCCGGACTGACCGGGACCACCGGGCTCATCACGCGGATGCCTGTGTCAGGGGACTTGGTCACCTACCTCGCCGACGAGGAGTACGACGCGCGCAGCGCCGCGGACACCAGCCGCGCCGAGCGCAGCGGGCGGGGCCAGGCCCAGGCCTGCCTCCAGGTCATCCGGGCGATGCCCGGGGGAGCTTCGGCCTACATAGTGAGTACCGGACCTGAGCTGGGCACGCGTGAGTCGCGCCATGTGATCGGACTATCCCAGCTCACTGAGAAGGAGTTGTTGGAACCCGGGCCGACGGGTGACGCCGTCGCGCTGGGAGCCTGGCCGATGGAGTCCCACCCCGGTCCCGGGACGCCGGTGGAATGGATCTATCTCGGCGAGCCGGGCTACTACGGCATTCCGTTGGACGTGCTGTGCAGCCGCAACACGCCGAACCTCTTCGCGGCGGGCCGCACCGTGGACGGCGATCGCGGCGCGGGCGCGTCGCTGCGGGTGATGGGGACTGCGTTCGCGACCGGACAGGCGGCAGGCGTGGCGGCGGCTTTCACGGCCGGCGGTGCCGACGTCGAAACCACGGTCGTTCGTCGGGAACTTGAGCGCCAGGGTGCGTGGCTGCCTGACTGACCAGAGCTGCGCGGCTCCTGGCCGGCAGCGGTCGAGGACCGGTCCTCTCAGCCGTCTGACACGCTGAACGCATGGCTCGTGTCGACGAAATGCGAGAGAGCTGACCATGCGCAGGATCGGGTGGGCGGCGATGTCGGCGGCGGTTCTGCTGGCTGCTGTTGCCGGGTGTTCCAGCAGCGGGGTGGTCGGGCAGGAGTCGTCGGGTGGCGGGGCGCTGACCGACGAGCTGAAGCAGTTCCATGACACGGCGGTCACGGGAGGGTGGGTTGATTTCGGTCAGCCTGCGCCGATCACCGCGCTCATGAGCGGAGCGCCTGGTGCCGCCCATGCTCTTCAGGACATCAGAGTTCGGGGTTCGAGCGTGCTCGCGGCGGCGGGCCCGGCCCCGCTGGCGGCGTTGGTCGGATTCGATCCGTTCGGCGTCAATCGGGCCGTTGATGTCGGCAGGCCGCCGCATACCGTCGGGGTGCTGGACGGGACGTTCGATCCGGCGGCGATCGGGGCGAAGCTGGCGGCGGCCGGGCTGTCCGGGAAGGACCTCGGCGGCGGTCAGACGGAGTGGGACGTGCCCGCCGGGTCGGCGTTTGCTCAGCAGCTTTCCAAGGAGGGCGTTGACGGGGCGCTTTCTGTGCTGCGCGTGTCCGCGACGCGGATCGTCTACGGCTGGGACGATGCCGACCTCCAAGCCGCGCTGCCGGTGCGGTCGGTGTCTTTGGCGGCTGATCCGCTGGTCTCCGGGCTGGCCGACTGTCTCGGAGACGCCACGGCTGCGGAGATATTCACCGGGGCGGGCTCCGTGGCGACAAACGGGTTCGCAGTCGGCGTCCGAATCGCATCGGCCACGGACATCACCGAAGTGCTCTGCGTCGCCGCCCGGGACGACGCGACCGCGCAGACCTATGCGACCACGATGACCTCGACGATCGCCACCGGTATTCGACCGCTGTCGAACCACGAGCCCTGGTCGAAGGCCCTGACCGCACCTGCCGCCACGGTGGTGGGCGGCGCGAACCACCTGGTGCGGCTCACCGCGAAGGCCTCGGATCCGGCGCACGCTGACGTGCTGTTCCAGGCTGCTGATATCGGTGCGGTGGGAGTGCTGATCGGGACGCAGGCGCCTAGTTAGGGGTCCTGCTCACTATTTGAGTGTTGATCCGCTGACCACCGGCTGACCGGATCCGAGGAAGAACACGCCGGGGTAGCCGTCGGTGGAGAACTTGTCGTTGATGTTGGCGCTCAAGATGGAGTCGCGGATGGTCAGGGTGCCGGTGCGGTTGTTGCTGACGTAGAACAGGGCGCCGCCGCCTTCGGTGGCGGTGTTGTGGTCGATGCGGGTGCCGGCGACGGTGACGGTGTAGTTGTCGCCGTCGGTGTAAATGGCGCCGCCGCTGCCGCCGCCGGGGGTGCCCGGGGCTGCGGGGTTGGCGCCGTCGCCGACGGCCTTGTTGTAGGACATGACGCAGTTGATGACGTCCCAGGAGACGCCGATGCTGCTCAGGGCGCCGCCGTTGGAGCACACGCCGCCTTGGCCCGGGCTGCCGCCGAAGGTGCTGTCGACGACGTACACCGGCAGGTTCTGCCACTGCTCCAGGGCGCGTACCGCGGCGCCGCCGAGGTCGGGGCCGGTGGAGTCGCAGCGGTTGTTGACGAAGCGGGCGTTGACGATCGCCAGCCGGCCGCCGTTGGCGAACACCGCCCCGCCTCCGCCGCCGTAGGCCTGCTGGCCGGTGGAGTTGCCGTCGGCGAAGGTGATGTTCTGCAGGGTCAGCTGCGGGGTGGACTGGTTCTCGCAATGCGACGTCGTCCAGGTCAGCGCCTGGTCGCAGGTGTTCAGGTAGAGGATGCGGCGCTGACCGCCGCCGCTGAGCGTGACCTTGCCGCCGCCGTCGAGGACCACGCGCTGCGAGGTGTTGACCACCTTGGCCGTCGCCGACATGGCGATCACTACCGGCGCGGCTCCGCACGAGAAGGTGATGACCCCACCCTTGGCGACGGCCGCGACCACGGCCGCCGAGGTACAGCTCGCCGGGCTGCCGTCGCCGACGACGGTGGTCGGGTGCGACGTGTCGACTGCCTGCGCCGCCGCCGGGACGGGAGCGTGGCCGTCGGGGTTGCCGAACGCTGCCGGCGCGGCGACGACGGAAGTGGCGGCGGTGGACGGAGCGGAGGACGGACCGGAGGACTTGGCGCTCGTCTTCGACGGCGCGGAGGAAGCCGAGGACGGCGACACGCGGGGGGTCGTGGCGGCGGCGCCAGTCGTGGGGGTGGGCGACGCAGCTGTCGCCGAGTTCGCGGCCTGCGCCGAGGTGGAGGCCGAGGAGCTACAGGCCGCGGTGCCTATCGACACGGCGATGGCGATGGCGGCCAGCGCGTAAGAGGCTCGGAAGGGTGCTCGCGTGGAGGACACCAGCAGAGACTAGACCGGTGTGGGGTTCGCAGTCGGCTGATTCGCGAAAGGCTACGGTTCGAGGACCCAACTCGCCAGCCGCGCCTGTAAGCCACAGACCGACCGCGGCCCTACCCCTGCTCACCGGCTCCCCGCACCCTCGCGGAGGGCCGGCGCCAGCCAGCGGTTGAGCAGCTCCCGCAGCCGGTCCTCGTCCTGAAGCGTGCCGGGGTGCTGCAGGAACGAGGTGAGCAGTCGCATGATCACTTCGGCCAGGCCGTGCAGGTCGGCGTCGGCGAAGCCGGCCGCGGTCCAGTCGACGGCGAAGCGGCGGAGCATGCGGGCGCCGTAGGCGATGGTGGTATCAGTGGTGGCGCCGCGGGCGAAGGCGGTGGAGTCGTCGAGGCGTAGCAGGAGGCTGACGCGCGGCTCCGTGGGGATCGTGCGGATGCAGAAGACCATGCCTTCGATCACGGCTTCGGCCGGATCGGTGATGCCCGCCAGGTGTGCGACGAGCTGGTCGACGAAGGCGTCGGCGCCCTGGGCCGCGACCTCGGCGATGATGTCGCTGACGCGGGCGAAGTGGCGGTAGACGGTCTGGCGCGTGACGCCCAGCTCGGTGGCGACATCCGACAGCGTGGTCTTGGCGACGCCGTACCTGTCGACGCAGCGCGCGGTCGCGTCGACGATCCGTTGCCGGGCCTCGGCTTCCGACGCCGGGGGTCGGCCGCCCCATCCGTGCTTCGCCACGATCCCAGGACCTTACCTGGTCGTACGACGTGCAGCGAGGATGACGCCTGCCGCTGCGGCAGCGCAGAGCGTGGCGTACCACAGGCTGCCGATCGGTGTTCCCGCCGAGGTGACGCCGTCGGTGGCGGCGAAGTAGGCGGGCAGCGCGACCAGCCACAGGGCTGTCAGGACGGCGAGGTAGATCGGGGGATAGGTACGGGCGAACAGTGTCGCGGGCGCTGGGTGGGTGCGGGGCGCGCGCCAGGAGTCGGCGATCAGGGCCAGGCCGATGATCCAGACGATGGCGAGTTCGACGCCGATGATCGTGGTCTGGACGGTGAGGTGGCCGTGGCCTTGGAAGGCGCCGGCGGGTGCGCCGGCGATGAGCATGGCCAGGGGAGCGAGGGCTCCTGCGACGACGGATCGCCAGGTGATGCCCGGGCCGGTCCCGGCACCGGTGCCAGTCAGACGGACGACCAGGTATGTCAGCCCCGCGAAGGACACTGAAGCGAACAAGAACATGCTGTTCATCGGCACCGAAGCCAGCGCGGGCTGGTTGACCTTGGTATCCCCGGGATTCCAAGCCCACCACCGCAGTTGCGGACCGAGCTGGTCGAAGATCTCGTAGAAGACTTGGCAGACGAACGCGACGGCCAGCGCGCCGGCGAGGGCGCCGCGCCGTGCGAAGACACCCAGCGTCCGGACCAGTTCGTAGGCGAGCTGCGACAGCGCCGGATAGAAGGCCACGATGTAGAGCGGCAACCGGTCGTCCATGAACTGCACCGTGAACACGTTGTGCGAAAAGATGAACCCGACCTGCTTGTCCAGGCCGAACCAGCCGGGGAAGTACAACGGCGGTTCGATGACGGCCAGGTAGACCACCGAGGCGAACCACAGCGTGAGGTTGGCCGGGTCGCCGTCGCGCCGCCACCGACGCCACGCGTGCCAGAAGGCGAACACAGCGCCGCCGACGATGAGCAGCTCCAGGACCGGCATGGTGCCGTTGCTGAGGCTGAACGGGTTGCGGAAGGTCACGATCGGGTCGGCGTGACGGCAGGAGAAGCCGAGCCCTTCGGCGATGCGCTCGGCGGTCGGATCGCAGGTCTGGTCCAACGCAGGTGCCTCCGCTACTCAGGTCGCGTAGTCCGTTTGTTCTGTGTAGTCCGTGTAGTCCGTAGCCGGCGGATCCCGCCGCTGGTCGAACCCGCCGGGCACGACCGTGCGCCCGAGCCGTTGCCGCAGCTTGTACCAGGCGACACCGCACCAGAAGCGCGGATCCGCGACGAGCTGCCGCAGCGACTTGTCGAGGTTGAAGACCTCCGCGAACGTCCGCTCGACGTAAGCGTCCTCGCGGCTGGCGGCATTGATGGCGTTGAAGACCGGCCAGCTCAGACGTGCGGCCAGCCGCCGGCGCCAGCGCGGGGGGATCTCCGTTCCGGTGGCGAAGTCGTACGCCTGGTCGCGTGCCATGGCCAGCATCCACGGCACGGCCAGCGACTTCTTCTGGCGGGCGAGGAACTCTCGGAAGAACGCCGCGTCGCAGACGTCGCGCTCGCGCAGCATGTCGCCGAGGATCAACGCCGAGCGCGCCGCGGAGCTCATGCCCTGGGCGTAGAACGGGTTGAACGCGCAGATCGAGTCCCCGACGCACACGAGGCCGGTCGGCGGCCGGTCGAGCAGGTCGAACCGGCGCCACTTGTTGCCGGTCGAGCGCGTCAGGTGCACCGGCGAGGTCGGGGTGCAGGCCCTGGCCGCCGCGCCGAAAGCCGCGGCCCGCACCCGGTCCGCCGCCGTTTCGAAGGACTCGGCGTCGCGCGGCATGGGGATGCCCCACGACCCCAGGCAGACGATGGCGCGATCGCCTTCGATCGGGAAGAAGTTGCTCAGGAACTCGTGCTCGGCGGGATGGCTGCCGGTGTCCTGGGTCGGAGTGATGATCAGGTGCTTCCACCACCAGGAGGCCGGTCGTCGCGCGGTCGGCGGCAGGTCGTACCAGCGCGAGGTGTAGGTGACCTTGGCGTCGAGGGTCTTCTCCGGCGGCGTGGGCCAGCCGGCGGCGGCGAGCCAGTCGACGGTCGACGAGCCGCGTCCCAGCGCGTCGACGACCAGGTCGGCCGGCACGTGCGCGACGTCGTCGCCGTCGTTGTCGTCGTTGCCGACGGAGGTCCGGTACTCGACCCCGACGACACGTCCGGCCGGAGTGCCGCCGCCGAGGGAGATCAACCCGGTGACCGTCGCGCCTTCGCGCAGTTCGACGACAGGCAGTCGGCGAACCAGGTCGCGCAGGACGCGTTCGATCAACACCCGGGAGCTGTAGACCATCGTCATGGAGCCGCGTCTGCGCGGGGCCCAGCCGTCGTTCTCGCAGTACGCGGCGTCCATCGACGGCATCAGCAGCATCCCGCCCGCCGCGATCAGCGCGTCTTCGAAGCCTGGGAAGATCTCCCCGATCGCCCGACGCCCCGAGTTCAGCAGGAAGTGCGGGTGCTTGCTCTGCGGGACGCCCCGTCGGTGCTCCGCGCCGGGCGGCAACTGGTCCCGCTCCAGGACGATCACCTTCTCGAAGTGGCGGGCGAGTACGCCCGCGGCGCACAGCCCTGCGATGCTGCCGCCCGACACGACCGCTGTGCCTCTGCCCATCGCTGCCATCCATTCATACAGATGATGAGTGAATGTATGAATGAGGGTGTGAGGAGTCAAGGGGCTCCGCGAGGGGAGAGTTGTTGTCCGTCGAGCGTCTGGCCGACGATGTCAGTGGCCGTATTCATGCAGAGCTGGGGGACGACTGTGATTGACGCGATTTTGCCGGCCGACGTGGTGGCAGTGGAGTCGTACACCGACGCCGACGACCTGTTTCCGGAGGAGGCCGCGCTGGTCGCCCGGGCCGTCGAGAAGCGGCGTCGGGAGTTCGCGACGGCGCGTTGGTGCGCTCGTAAGGCGCTGGCCGAGTTGGGGTGCGCGGCCGGGCCGATCCTCGCCGGGCCGAAGAAGGAGCCGGTGTGGCCCGAGGGTGTCATCGGCAGCCTGACGCACTGCGACGGCTACCGCGCTGCGGCGGTGGCGCGCGCCGGACGCCTGGCGGCGGTCGGGATCGACGCGGAGCCGCACCTGGAGCTGCCGGAGGGGGTGCTGGAGGCCGTGGCGCGGCCCGAGGAGATCCCGGTGCTGGCGGAGTTGCGCTCGCGGTATCCGGCGACGCACTGGGACAAGGTGATGTTCAGCGCGAAGGAGTCGGTGTACAAGGCCTGGTTCCCGCTGGCACGCCGGTGGCTGGACTTCCAGGAGGCGACGGTGCGCTTCGAGCCGGAGGCGCGGACGTTCGTGGCGGAGCTGGAGCAGGTCGGGCCGGACGTCGGGGGAGTGGCGCTGACGCGGATGAGCGGGCGGTTCGCGGTGGAGGGCGGCTTCGTGGTGACGGCGGTGGTCGTGGAGGGGTGAGCGGCCTGGATGGGTCGAGCCGGGCGGCGCGTCGGCGGCCGCTTCCTCGGCCCACTACTCCGTGATACTGTGTAGTGGTACTCAGCACTACTCAGTACTGGGAGGAGGGCTCGCGATGGACGATCTGACAGAGATGCTGAAGGGCACGCTGGAGGGCTGTGTTCTCCAGATCATCGGCACCGAGGAGACGTACGGCTACGCCATCACCCGTCGGCTGAACGAACTCGGCTTCCCCGATGTCGTCGAAGGGACGACCTACACGATCCTGGTCCGCCTGGAGAAGAGCGGCCTCGTCGAGGTGACCAAGCGGCCGTCGGCACAGGGCCCGCCGCGGAAGTTCTTCGCGCTCAACGACGCCGGGCGCGCGGAGCTGGCGAAGTTCTGGGCGAAATGGGAGTACCTCTCGTCGCGCATCAACGCACTGAAGGAGGGCAGCCGATGAAGTTCTGGGAGAAAGTCACAGGCAGCGACCTGACCGAGGAATGGAAGGCCTTCGAAGCCCGCGCCAAGGCGCTGCCGGCCGAGTATCAGTCGGCGTGGGAGCAGATCCAGACGGACCTGCTGCCCCGGGCGGACTTCTCGGGCCGCAACCTGACGCCGATCTTCGACGGCGTGCTGGGCCTGCTGGAGGAGTCGGCGGCGGAAGGCCTGGGCATCCGGGCCGTGCTCGGCGACGACATCGACGGCTTCGCCGCGGCGGTGGCGGGCGGGGAAGGAGCCCGGAGCTATCGCGACAAGTGGCGTGAGCAGTTGAACTGGAACGTCGCCGAGAAGCTCGGCCGGTTGGGGGGCTGACATGGGTATTCACGACATCGTCGAGGGCAAGAAGCAGTGGCGGGCCCACGTCGCGCGGGTGAACGCGCTGCCGCCGGACTACCGCATCGTCTACAAGGAGATGCAGAAGTACCTCTTCAAGGTGGGGCCGGTCGATCTGGAGGACGGGAACCTGCTCTCCAGCATCGTCGACTTCTTCGAAGAGGGCGTCGCGGAGGGCAAGGGAGTCCTGGACCTCACCGGCCCGGACATCGCCGCCTTCACCGACAACCTGATCGAGGGTTCGCAGACCAACGCTGACGTCTATCGCGAATCCTTGGGCGGACAGTGACGGCGAAACCGGTGACAGCGCAGAGGGGCCGTCCGTTGACCGCACAACAAGTCCTGCCGATCCGCGTTCAGGGCCTGGAGAAGTCGTACAAGAATCTGAAGGTCCTGCGCGGCGTGGACTTCGAGGTGCAGCCGGGCAGTATCTTCGCCCTGCTGGGCGCGAACGGCGCCGGCAAGACCACGCTGGTGAAGATCCTGGCCACGCTGCTGCGGGCCGACGCCGGCAGCGCCGGCGTCAACGGCTTCGACATCGCGACCCAGGCCGGGGACGTGCGCGAGTCGATCAGCCTGACCGGCCAGTTCACGGCCGTCGACGACATCCTCACCGGCCGGGAGAACCTGGTCCTGATGGCAAAGCTGCGGCACCTGCCGAACCCGCACGAGGTCGCCGGCCGGATGCTGGAGCGGTTCGGGCTGGCCGAGGCCGGTGCCCGGCGGGCGGCGACCTACTCGGGCGGCATGCGCCGCCGGCTGGACGTCGCCATGAGCCTGGTCGGCAGCCCGGCGGTGATCTTCCTCGACGAGCCGACGACCGGGCTGGACCCCGAGGGGCGCCAGGAGGTCTGGGAGACCGTCAGGGAACTCGCCGGACGCGGCACCACGGTCCTGCTCACCACGCAGTATCTGGACGAGGCCGAGCAGCTCGCCGACCGGATCGCCATCCTGCACGAGGGCCGCATCATCGTGAACGGCACCCTGGCCGAGCTCCAGGAGCTGCTCGGGCCCCCGAAGATCGAGTACGTCGAGAAGAAGCCGACTCTGGAAGACGTCTACTTCGCCGTCGTCGGCGGGGCCGGGAAGACCGGTCCGGACGCCGGCCCGGCGAGCGCCGACCCGATGGCCAAGGAGCGATGATGAGCCGTTTCCTGCGCGACAGCTCCGCCATGATGGGCCGCGCGATGCGCCACATCGTGCGCAGCCCGGACACCATCATCACCACCGCCGTCACTCCGATCGCGATGATGCTGCTGTTCCTCTATGTGCTCGGCGGCGCGGTCGACCCGGGCGGCCGGGCAGCGTACGTGAAGTACATCCTCCCCGGCATCCTGCTGATCACGATCGCCTCGGGCATCTCGTACACCAACCTCCGGCTGTTCACCGACCGGCGCAGCGGCATCTTCGAACGCTTCCACTCCATGCCGATCGCACGGTCCAGCGTGTTGTGGGCTCACGTGCTGACCGCGTTGGTCGCCAACGCGATCTCGCTCGTGCTCGTCGTGCTGGTCGCGCTGCTGGTGGGGTTCCGGTCCGGCGCCGGAGTGGTCTCCTGGGTCGGCGTCGCCGGCATCCTGGCGCTGTTCACCGTGGCGTTGAGCTGGATCGCCGTCCTGGCCGCGCTGGCGGCGAAGACGGCGGAGGGCGCGGGCGCCTTCGCCTACCCGCTCATCTTCCTGCCGTTCCTCAGCTCGGCGATGGTGCCCACCAAGACCATGCCCGGACCGCTGCGGGCCTTCGCCAACAACCAGCCGGTGACCCCTGTCGTGAACTCGATCCGTGCTCTGATCGACGACCGGTCGGTCGGCGGTCAGGCGTGGCTGGCGGCGGCTTGGTGCGTCGGAGTCCTCGTGGTTGCCTACCTGCTGTCGATGGTGGCCTACCGCCGCCAGATCGCCTGAGCAGCACGAGTAGCCCGAGCGGGAGCGTCCAGCCGTTGCTGCTCTAGTCTTCACCCGCCATTCACCCGCCGGGCCGGCGTCGCCGCGTAGCTTGTTCCACCAAGACAGAACTTGGTCCTACAAGCCAGCGGGCCAGTGACCCACCCCGAGGAGAGCAGACGCCATGCCGGCAGCCATGTACCAGGACCTGGCAGCGACCCTGCGCGACGCGATCGCCGACGGCAGCTTCCCGCCGGGCTCCCGCCTGCCCTCCGAGCACGAGGTCTCCGAGCGCTACGGCGCCTCCCGCAACACCGTCCGCCGGGCCTTCGCCGCGCTGAGCCAGGACGGCCTGATCTCCTCGCACCAGGGCGCGCGCCGCATCGTGCTGGCCGAGCCCCGCGTGCAGAGTTTCAGCGAGCTGCGATCGTTCTCGCGGTGGGCGCGCTCCATCGGCGAGGTGCCCTCCGGCCGGGTGGTGCTGCTGGAGCGGCGGGCCGCCACCGAGGTCGAGGCACGGCAGTTGGCTCTGACGGCGGGGGAGCAGGTGGTGTACCTGGTCCGCCTGCGCTTGCTCTCAGGACGGCCGGCGATGATCGAGCGGACCGCGTACGCCGACCGGGCCGGGTCCCTGCTCGGGTTCGTCGATCTGGAGCGGGAGTCGGTCTGTGAGCGGCTGGAGGAGTACGGGATCTTCTTCGCGCACGCGCAGCACACCATCGAGGCCGTCAACGCCTCCGCTGAAGACGCCGCACTACTGGAGGCCGAGCCCGGCGCCGCCCTGCTGCGCGAGCACCGCCGCACCACCGACCACGACGGCCGGCCCCTGGAATGGTCCGAGGACGTCTATCGCGGCGACGCCGTCGCCTTCTCCATCCGCAACTCCCTCGGCGCCGCACCGCTGGCGCGCGATCACGTCAAGAAGGACCGCTCATGACGCTTCCCGTCTCCGACTATCCCGCGCTGTGGCTGCGTGACAACTGCTCCTGCGCCGACTGCGTGGCACCGGGTACCGAGCAGAAGCTCCATGGCATCACCGATCTGGCGCCGGACACACGCATAGCCCGGGTCGAAGAGGACGCGGACGCCGTGGTCGTCGTCTTCGCACCGGACGATCACCGCAGCCGCTTCACGCACGCCTGGCTGGCGGCGCACCGGCTCGACGGTGCCTTGGCCGACGACCGCTCCGAGGATGCCAAACAGCTGTGGCAGGCTGCTGACCTCGCCGGTGCGATCCCCACCGGCTCGTGGTCGGCGTTCCACCAGGATCCGGTCGAGCGGGCCGCAGGCCTGGAGGCGTTGCAGCGCCAGGGTTTCCTCCTGCTACGAGGCGTCCCGGTGACCGACCGTGCGGTCCTGACGGTGGCCGAGTCCTTCGGCTTTGTACGCCGCACCAACTACGGTGAAGTCTTCGAGGTCCGGGTCGAGGACCAGCCCACGAACCTGGCCTTCAGCAGCCTGCCGATCACGCCGCACACCGACAACCCGTACCGCGATCCCGTCCCGACCATCCAGCTGTTGCACTGCCTGGTGAACGCTGCCGACGGCGGGGACTCAGGCCTCGTGGACGGCTTCGCTGCGGCAGCGCTGCTTCGAGCAGCGGATCCCGCCGCCTTCGACCTGCTCGCCCGGACGCCGGTGACCTTCCGCTACGCCGACGCCGCAACGGAGCTGTCCGCGACCCGGCCCCTCATCGGCGTGGACCCGGTCGGCCGGATCCGCGAGATCCGCTTCAACAACCGCTCGATGCGGCCGATCGCGCTGCCGGCCGATCAGATCGACGCCTTCTACGCCGCCTACCGGCGGTTCGCCGAAATCCTCTACAGCGCCGAAGCGCAGCTCACCTTCAGGCTGGAGCCCGGCGACTGCGTCGTGTTCGACAATACCCGCGTCCTGCATGCGCGCACCGGCTTCCGCGCCGGCGGACCGCGTCACCTGCAAGGCTGCTACGCCGATCTGGACGGCGCGTACAGCGAACTCGCGGTCCTGCGCCGCGGATCCATCGAAACGAACGGAGCGGCACGATGAAGGCAGCGAACGCAGCGGATCCCGTCGACACGATCGCGACCCTGTTCGCCGAGCAGGGCGCGAACGACTACCTCGGCGAGGCCGTGACCCAGTCCGCGCACATGCTCCAGGCCGCTGCGCTCGCCGAGGCCGCGGGCGCCCCGCCGTCGCTGGTGGCCGCCGCCCTCCTGCACGACGTCGGCCACTTCACCGGCCCGGTGAGCGGCGACGAGTTGATGTCCGGCACGGACAACCGGCACAGCCACGTCGGCGCGGACTGGCTCGGCACGTGGTTCCCGGAGTCGGTCACCGAGCCGGTGCGGCTGCACGTCGCCGCGAAGCGGTACCTGTGCGCCACCGAGCCCGGGTACTTCGAGAAGTTGTCGGAGGCGTCCGTCTACACCCTCCAGGTGCAGGGCGGTCCGATGAGCGCCGAGGAGGCCGAGCGGTTCGCCGCCGGCGAGTACGCGGTGCGGGCGGTGGCGCTGCGTCGCTGGGACGAGGAGGCGAAGGATCCCGACGCCGTCGTCCCGGGGTTCGAGCACTACCGGCCGCTGCTGGAAGAGCTGGTCCGCTGAGGCCGGCTCAGGCGGCGGTGGCGTCCTCGCGCTCGGCTTCGTAGAGCGCGAACACGGCGCCCTGCGGGTCCCGCAGCGTCGCGAAGTAGCCGGTGCCCGGCAGGTGGAACGTCTGCGTCAGGGTGCGTGCACCCAGTTCTGCCGCCTGTTCCGCGGCCGCCGCGGCGTTGTCCGTCCGGAAGTAGAGCAGCCAGTGCGGCGGCACGGCGTCCGGGACGCCCGAGGAGCTCATGTCCTGCACGCCGCCGAACTGGCGGTCGCCGGCGCTCAGGTGCGCATAGGCGTCGTCGCTGATCGACCAGCCGAACAGGGCCTGGTAGAAGGCGTTCGCGGCGGGCACGTCGCGGGTCGCCAGCTCCGCCCAGCACGGCGCGCCCGGCTCGTCCCACAGGCCGAAGCCGTGGAAGGA
This sequence comes from Catenulispora sp. GAS73, assembly GCF_041262085.1. NCBI lineage: Bacteria > Bacillati > Actinomycetota > Actinomycetes > Catenulisporales > Catenulisporaceae > Catenulispora > Catenulispora sp. GAS73. Next base: position 91,102 of record NZ_JBGCCM010000038.1, on the reverse strand, counting down.
GCGGGGCTGCCAGATGGTGAACATCGCGCCGGTGGGGTCGCGCAGGACGGCGAAGCGGCCGTTGTCGAAGACGTCCATCGGGGCCATCAGGACCTCGCCGCCCTCCTCGGCGGCCCGGGCGGCCGTGGCGTCGGCGTCCAGGACCGCGAAGGAGACCGTCCAGGCGACCGGCTGGCCCGGGGCGTAGAGCGGGGACATGGCCGCGACGGGGACTTCTTCCAGCGTCGCCATGGTGTAGCCGCCGGCTTCGGCGCGCGGGTCCGTGGTGACGGTCCAGCCGAACAGGGCGGTGTAGAACTCGCCCGACTTCGGGACGTCGGCGGTGCCGAGTTCGGCCCAGCACGGTGCGCCGATGGCTGCTTCGGTCGGCTTCATGGGGGCCAGGTTTCCACGTCGTCCAGGGGTGCGCGAGCGGAATCGGGGATGCCTTCATCCGTTCAGCGCAAGCGATTCGTGTCTCCGGGTCCTGATCGCCCAGAGTAGGCGCGTCTTCGGCAACCTCGGGCGGACGGATTCGGACCTTGGCCACACGGTTCTCGGCAACGGCGGCGGCGATCGGGCTGATCGGGCTGGTCGGCGGGCTGCTCGCCGCCTCGTCGGGCGGTGCGGCGACGGCGGCGGCACGTCCGGTGCCCTCAGGACCCGCGGCGGGGTCGGGCTCCATCCCCTATTCGGTCGCCGACCCGGACACCGCGCCCCGGCCGGTGGTCACGGTCGAGATCGGCGGCGTGCAGCTGCTGATGCTGCTGGACACCGGCTCGACCGGGATCCGCGTCGCGGCCGACAAGATCCCCTCCGGCGCGGTCACCGTCACCGGCCCGGCGGCGGCCTACGGCTACGGCAGCGGCATCCAGCTGCACGGCGACCAGGCCGACGCCGACGTGGTCATGAACGGCTACCACACCGGTCCGCTGCCGATCGAGCTGGTCCGCTGGACCGACTGCTTCGCGGACAAGCCCGACTGCCCGGCCGCGCACGGCGCCAAGCCCGCGATGTTCGGCGGCGTGCTCGACGGCATCATGGGGGTCAGCCCCGAGGAGATCTCCGGGCTGGTGAACCCGCTGTGGGCGCTGCACGACGCCGCAGGCGGCCCCATCGGGCGGCAGTTCGCGGTGAGCTACGACCCCTCGCAGGTCAGCGGTGAGATCCAGCTGAACGTCCCGGCGGCCGGCTACGGCCTGGCACAGCTGCCGAGGACCCCGGCGGGCAGCCACCGGCACGTGCGGTCGGCGCTGCTGCCGGCGGCACCGCCGTCGTGGAACCCGCGCGCCGTGCAGACCTGCGTCGAGGGCGGCGCGCTGGCGAAGCACTGCGGTCCGGCGATGTTCGACACTGGCACGCCGGAGTTCGCGCTCAACGTGCCCGGCGGACCGGCGGGGACCTGGCTGGCGGGGCGCTCGCTGGTCGTCGGGGTTCCGGAGGCGGGGTGGTCGGCCGCTTACAGCACTGGGTCCGGGACCGGCGTGAGTGTGGCCGATGCGCCTTCGACTGCGACGTCGGGGACTCTGATCGGGTTCCCGGCGTTCGCGCAGGGCCCGATCCGCTTCGACCTGGAGGCCGGGACCGTCGGCTTCCCGGTCCACCCGGAGCCGGGGACGGCACCGGCACCGCAACAGCGGGGTCTGGTCGAGGCTCCGGCGGCCCTGGCCCCGGCCGCCGTGCCCTCCGCCGCGCCTCAGCACGCTGCGACGGCACCCCCCGCGCCCAAGCACGCGACGTCCAAGAAGCACTACCCGAGCCTGCCCTTCCACAAGACCGGCAAGAAGGCCCACAGCCTCCCCGACACCGGAGTCCCCATGTCAGCAGCCCTCGGCGCGGTCACCGCGCTGACCGCACTACTCGCGGGCATCGGTACCGTCCGGGCCGCGCGCCGCCGTACCGACCGCGAGGCCTGATCCGGGCAGCGCCTCCTCAGGCAGGTGGACCCGGTGCTGCCCCAGGTCGTGGCGGCAGCCGAACAGCGACCACTTGTGGCCGTCGCAGAGGTCGTGGGTCGAGGCGGCGGCGGTGACCGGCGCGAGCGCGGTGATGGCGACGCAGGCGGCGGCTAGGCGCGCGATGGTTCGGGGGTTGATGAGAGACTTCATGCCCTCCAGACTCGCCATCCGCCGGGCTGGATGCTGCATCCGTTGCTCCGAACGGATGGCCGTCGGCGTGCCTGGGGCGCCGGGCCGTGGGAATGATCACGTGGGTGGAGTGGTTGCGCGCTGAGGACCACTGTTGTTTCCCAGGAGGGGTGCGGAATGCGGATTCTCGTCGTCGGAGCCGGGGCGACCGGCGGGTACTTCGGTGGGCGGTTGGTGCAGGCTGGGCGGGACGTGACGTTTCTGGTCCGCGAGGGTCGGGCCCGGGTGCTGCGGGAGCGCGGCCTGCGGATCGTCGGGCTTGGCGAGGAGACGGTGCTGGAGCCGAAGCTGGTCACCGCTGACACGGTCGAGGGGCCGTATGACCTGGTGCTGCTCACTGTGAAGGAGTCCGGCCTGCTCGGGGCGGTGGCCGACTTGGCGCCTGCGGTCGGTCCGGACACGCTGATCCTGCCGGTGCTTAATGGGATGCGGCAGATCGACGTGCTGGTCGAGCGGTTCGGGGAGGACGCGGTGCTTGGTGGCATCGCCTACGTCATGACCACGCTCGATGCTGATGGCGACATCCTGCGGCTGGCGCCGATGCACCGACTTGCCTACGGCCGTCGCGATGGGGGGCTCGACGAGCGGATTCAGGCCGTGCACGCCGAGTTGTCCGACGCCGGGTTCGACACGGCGCTGTCTGAGCGGATTTTGTCGGGGATGTGGTCGAAGTGGACGTTCATCTCCGCGCTGGGGGCGGTTTGCGTGCTTGGGAGCGGCACTGTCGGCGAGGTCGCGGCGGTGCCTGGCGGTGTGGCGCTGGCCGAGACGGTGCTGGGCGAGGGCGCGTCGGTTGCGGCGGCGGCCGGATATCCGGTCTCGGATAAGGAGCTGGACGTCTACCGGGGCATGCTCACCGCGCAGGGTAGCGACGATACCTCGTCGTTGTTCCGCGACCTGTCGGTCGGCCTTCCGGTCGAGGCCGAGCAGATCTTCGGGGACCTGGTGGCGCGCGCCGAGGCGCTGGGCGTCGCGGTGCCGCTGCTGGCGGCGGTGACGGTTCGGCTTCGCGTGCACAACGCGCGGGTGGCCGGGGCGTAACGCCTTCGTGTTCCTTCGGTGGGGCCGGGCCTAACAACAATGCATAGTTATGCCCGGTCCGTTAACCTCCTTCGATATCAGGGTGCTCTTGTCAGTGCTCTTGGTGGTGCTCTTGTCAGAGGCCGGAGGGGGCTGTCGTGGCTGACGTGGGGAGGGCTGGTGCCCGGGCACGGCGCGCGGTCGCGGTGCTGGTGCCGGCGGTGGTGTGCGTCGCAGCCTTCGGTTACGGGCTGCCCAAGCTCGCGTCGTACCACGGGGTGCTGGGCACCTTCCGGGCGCTGACCTCGGGCTGGGCGGTGGTGGTGCTGGCGGCTGCTGCGGTGAATCTGCTCGCGAACTGGGTGTTCATCGCCGCCGCGATCCCGGGGCTGCCGTTGCGGCGCGCGGCCGCGGTGAACCTGGCGTCGACGGCTGTGGCGAACACGGTGCCGGCTGGGGGTGCTGTGTCGGTCGGGGTGAGCTGGCGGATGCTGTCCAGCTGGGGCTTGAGCCGGCGCTCGTTCGCGGTCTACACCGGGGTCACCGGTGTGTGGAGCACGCTGGCCAAGCTGGCGACGCCGGCCGTGGTCGTGCTGGTGCTGGCCGGTACCGGGCGGCTGACGTCGGGCAACGGTGCTGTTGCGACGCTGTGTCTGGGCGCGGCGATCTGTGCGGGGGCCTTCATCGCCGGCGTGGCCGTGGTGCGCCGGTCGCTGCGCGACGAGCACACGGCCCACGCGGTCGGGCGCGGCGCACAGCGCTGGGCCGATCGCGTGTTTCGGCTGGCGCGCCGGACGGCGCCGACGACGATCGCGGCGGTGGTGGTGCGGTTTCGTGACGACTCGGTGGAGCTGCTCAGGGCGCGTAGCGGGCGGCTGACATTGGCCAGTATCGGGAACGATCTGGGCTGGTTGTTGGTGTTCCAGACCTGCCTGCTGGCGTGCGGGGTGCCGCAGTCGCAGGTCCCGTGGAGCCGGTGCCTGGCCGGCTTCGCGCTCGCGCGGGTGCTGTCGGCGGTGCCGGTGACGCCGGGCGGGGTCGGGGTGATTGAGTTGGGGCTGACGGCGTACTTGGCCGTGGGTTTGGATCCGGCCGGGGCTGCGCGGGTTACGGCGGCGGTGTTGTTGGCTAGGGCGTTGACGTATGTGCTGCCGATTCCTTTGGGGGCTGTGGCGTATGCGGGGTGGCGGTTGCGGCGGGCGGGCGCGCGAAGCGAGATGACTGTCGCTGAGGGTGCGGGTGCGGAGAGCTAGGCGCTCTGGGTCCGCTGGGTGCTCTCACACCGTGATCGGCACCTCGTAGACCTCGTCGGCTGGATGGCCGGCGCGCTCGTGGACCCGCTTCACGGCTTCCTTGTTCGGCCCGGTGGACAGGCAGAAGACCATCCCGGATTCGGGATCGAGCCAGGCCTTCTCGAAGTGCACGCCCTCGCTCGCCTCGATGGCGAGGTCGGCCGCGTGCGCCTCCTGCAACTGGTCGCCGGTCACCCCGACGAATCCTTTGTGTACGTCCATGAAGGTCGCCATGCAGACCACCTTCCTTTCGTTCTGCGGTGCTGGGTTCTTCCAGCATTGCTGGTTCTGGGCGGATGTGCCTGATCGGCGAAATTCCGGTGGGTTTGGTTGGGGTGTGGGTGGTGGTGGCGGGGGTGGTGTTGGTGTCGGTGTTGGTGTCGGTGGCGCGTGCTATATCTGTGTATAAGGGGCGATAATTCCCTAACAAAATGCCGGCATGCTCGACTCGGACACTGGGTCACGTTGGCGGCTGGCGGTTTTCGTGAGCAAGACTGCGCGGCGGTTCAGGTGTCGGCGGCGGTGCGTTGGCGGCTGGCGGTTTTCGTGGGCACGATCGCGCGGCGGTCCGAGTCACTGCGCATGTCGTAGGCGGCAATCGTCGTGCGTGGTGGGCACCTTGAGGCCTCCGGCGGGCGCTCTACAGCGAGGGGGCGACCCGCGCGACCTGCTCGGGGGCGGCGGCCCGCGACTGGTCGGCTTTCTATCCGCTGTTGCCTGCGTTGCGCTGCTTACCGGCGGTGTTGCTTGTGGTCGCCGGGTTCTGGGTCCCTCGCCGCGTCGTCGCCGTAAACGGAACCAGCCCGGTTTGGCGGAATCAAGCCGCACCCCTGCTGCTGTGGTCGCCCCTCGTCCGGCTTGACACCGCCAAACCGGGCAGGTTGGCAGAGCCCGCCGACGCGGCGAGGGACCCAGAACCAACACCCCGCATGGTCCTTCGGACCCCCTCACGATATGGCCGGTCGCGCTGGCCCGTCGCCGCTCGCGGCCCGAAACTGCTCGGGAAGCCGTGCGGCGGGTGGCGCGGCTTCCCGAGCGTGTCTTGGTCAGGCCGCCGCCAGTGCCTCGCGGCGGCGTGCGCGCTGGGCCCGGGCGGCTGCTGGGTCGAGGATTGGTACCGCGTTCAGTAGGGTGCGCGTGTAGTCGTGTTGGGGGGCGTCGAAGAGGGTTGTGGCGTCCGCGAGTTCGACGATGCGGCCGTGGCGCATTACTGCTACGCGGTCGGCGATCTGGCGGACTACGGCTAGGTCGTGGGCGACGAATACCACGGTGAGGCCGTATTCGTGCTGGACGTTGCGGAGTAGGTCCAGGATCACCGCCTGTGTTGAGACGTCCAGGGAGGCTACCGGCTCGTCGCAGACCAGGAGCTTTGGGCGTAGGGCCAGGGCGCGGGCTATGCCGACGCGTTGGCGCATGCCGCCGGAGAACTCGTGGGGGAAGCGGTCGTAGGACTCGGGGTCGAGGCCGACGTTGGTCATGAGTTCGCGTACTGCGGTGCGGATCTCGGTGTCTGAGGACTGTCCCGCTATGCGTAGCGGGTCGGCGATGGTTTCGCCGACGGAGCGGCGTGGGTTCAGCGAGGACAGCGGGTCCTGGAAGACCATCTGTAGGTCGCGGCGTAGTGGCCGGAGCTGGCGTTCCGGGATCGCGGAGATGTCGGTGCCGCTGAATACCACGCTGCCGGCCGAGGGCTCCAGGAGGCGCACGAGCATGCGCGCCAACGTGGTCTTGCCGCTGCCGCTTTCGCCGACCAGGCCGAGGGTTTCGCCGGCTCGCAGCTCCAGGCTGACGCCGTCTACCGCGCGTACCGGCTCGGTACGGCGGCCGAGTAGTGCGCCGCCGCGCCGGTACTGCTTGGCTACGCCTTCGATGCGCACCAGGATGTCCGGCTCGGCGTCGGTGCGGTCGCCAGCGCCAGCGTCGGCGGCGTCGGGCTCGTCCGCTGAGGCGTCTGAGGCACCACGCGCCCGCTCTGGCAGCGGTGAATCCAGCCGAGGCATCGCCGCCAGCAGCCCCTGCGTATAAGCATGCTGCGGATCCAGCAGTACCTGCTCTGCCGAGCCGTTCTCCACCGCGACGCCCTGATGCATCACCACCACCTCGTCGGCGGTTCCGGCGACCACGCCGAGGTCGTGGCTGATCAGCACCAGCGCCATTCCGGTCTCGCTCTGCACCTCGGCCAGGAGGTCCAGGATCTGTGCCTGCACCGTCACGTCCAGGGCCGTCGTCGGCTCGTCTGCGACCAGTACCGCCGGTCGGCAGGCCAGGGCCATCGCGATCAGTGCACGCTGTCGCATGCCGCCGGAGAACTCGTGCGGGTGCGCGCGGTAGCGTCGGGCGGCGTCCGGGATGCGCACCTGCTCCAGGACCTCGATCGTGCGGGCCCGCGCCTCGGCGCGGGAGGCCTTGGTGTGCAGGCGGTAGACCTCGGAGATCTGGTCGCCGATGGTGTGGAAGGGGTCCAGTGCGGTCAGGGGGTCCTGGAACACCATCGCGATCTTCGAGGCGCGCAGCTTGCGTACCTCGGTGTCGGTGGCTGAGACCAGGTCCACGCCGTCGACCAGGACCTGTCCGGAGACTCGGGCCGGGGTGCCGCGGTGCAGGCCCAGCAGGGACAGCGCGGTGGCGCTCTTGCCCGAGCCGGACTGGCCGACGATGCCCAGTGCCGAGCCTGCCCGGACCGAGAAGCTCAGGTCCTTGACGGCGTGCACGACCTCGCCGCCTCGGATGGGGAAGTCGATGCTGAGGCCCTTGACCTCCAGCACCGGGTTCGTCGCGGTCATGTCAGCTCCACTCGGGGGTCGATCGCCGCGTACAGGACGTCGGCCAGGGCGTTGGCCACGACGTAGACCGCGCCGGCGGTGAGCGTCACGCCGACGATCACCGGCAGGTCGGTGCTGCCGACGGCGCTGACCAGCGCCTGGCCGATGCCCGGCAGGCCGAACATGGTCTCGGTGAGCACCGCCGAGGTCATGATGTTGGCCAGGTCGATCGCGGCCATCGTGACCAGCGGGGTCAGGGCGCCGCGCAGCACGTGCCCGGTGATGACCCGGCGCTCGGGCAGGCCGTAGGCGCGCGCGGTGCGCACGTGGTCCTCGCTGAGGATCTCCAGGGTCTGCGCCCGGGTCATGCGGGCGTAGGCGGCGGCGGCGATCAAGGCCAGCGCGATCCAGGGCAGCAGTAGGTTCTGGGCCCAGGCGGCCGGGTCCTGGGTCAGCGGCACGTACGTCGGGAACGGCAGCCACTGGAGGTCGGAGCAGAACACGATGAGCAGTACCAGCGCGACCAGGAATACCGGCGTGGCGTAGCCGACCAGGACGACCGCGTTCAGTGCGCGGTCCAGCCAGTGGCGCCGGCTGAGCACCGTCACCAGGCCTGCGCCGATGCCCACCAGCAGCGACAGCGCCAGGGCGCCGAACGCCAGCGAGGCCGACACCGGTAGCGCGCTGCCCAGGATCGTGGTCACCGGCTGCTCGGTCTCGAAGGAGTAGCCCAGGCATGGCGCGGGGCAGTGCTGGACGCTCGGTCCGGAGGAGTAGTCGCGGCCGAAGAAGATCCCGTGGAGGAACGACAGGTACTGGTCGACCAGCGGCTTGTCCAGGCCCATCGAGGACTTCACGACCGCCAGCCGGTCCGGGGTGCAGCCCTTGCCGCAGGCCAGCAGGGCCGGGTCGGAGGGGCCGGCGTAGAAGAGCGCGTAGACGATCGCCGACAGCGCCAGCAGCACGACCACGGCGCCGACGACCCGGCGGATCAGGTAGCCGATCATGCCGCCACCTCCGTGTTGCGCGGGTCCAGGACCCGGCGGACGCCGTCGGCCAGCAGCGTGAACGCCAGCAGTGTCAGGAACAGCGCGCCGCCGGGGACGAGCACGTACATCACGTCGGGCCGGAACCAGGTGGTGCCGCCGGAGAGCATCTGGCCCCACGACGGTGTCGGCGGCCGAACGCCGACGCCCAGGAACGACAGCCCGGCCTCGGAGACCATGTTGGTCGGAACGAGCAGCGCGGCGTAGGTCAGGATCGGGGTCACCAGCCCGGGCAGGATCTCCCGGCGGGCCACGCGCAGCGGTGGCGCGCCGGACAGCTTGGCGGCGGCCACGTAGTCACGGGTGCGCAGCGACAGCGCCTGGCCGCGGGCCAGTCGGGCCGTGCTGCCCCAGCCGACCAGTGCGATGACCACGGCGAGGATCAGCGGCCGCGGGATCGAGGCCGGGACGATCGCCATCAGCCCGATCGCGAACAGCACCGAGGGGAAGGCCAGCGACAGGTCGGTCAGCCGGCTCAGGACGGCGTCGGTGGCCCGGCCGCCGAGCCCGGCGGCGATGCCCACGGACAAGCCGAAGAGCACCTGCAGCGCGGTGGCGCCGATCGCGACGCCCAGCGAGATCCGGGCGCCGTAGACGAGCCGGGCGAACAGGTCGCGGCCGGTTTGCGGTTCTACACCGAGCCAGTGGCTGGCGCTGATGCCCCCGAGGGAGCCCAGGGGCGTGCCGCCGGTGGCCGAGTCGACCAGCTCCGGGTGCAGGGAGGTGGTGTTCTGGCCCTCCAGGGCGGTCAGGACCGGCGCGAACACCGCGACCAGCACCATCACCGTGATGATGACCATGCCGGCCGCGGCGGCCTTGTCCTTGCGCAGGCGCCGCCAGATCGCGCCGCGCGGACGCGGCGGGGACGGGAGCGGCGGGGGCGACGACGGGCCGGAGCCCGCCGCCGCCTCGATGGTGGTGGTCAACGCGGGGGCCTTACTTGATCGAGATGCGGGCGAGGTCGTACTGGCCTCGCCAGCCGTCGGGGACGGCGTTCTTCACGTTCTTGCCGAACAGGGCGACGTCCTTCTCGTAGAACAGCGGCACGGTCAGCGCCTGCTGCCCGAGCTTGGCGTCCAGTGCGCCCCAGCGGGCCTGTGCCTGCTGCGGGTCGGTGATGGCGTTGATCGCGTCGATCTCGGCGTTCACGCTCGGGTCGTTCAGCTGCGCCAGGTTGAAGTTGCCGCCGCTGGCGACGATCTGCCGGCCGTCGAAGATCGGGATGAGGAACGGCGCTCCGGAGGGCCAGTCGGCGCCCCAGTACTGCAGCGACATGCCGGGCTCGCTGCTGGGCTTGTTCGTCACGTCCGAGTAGCTGTTGTCGTCGACCGGGTTCAGGTTCACCGTGATGCCGGCCGCCTTGAGCGCGTCCTGGACCGCGGTGGCCAGCTTCGGGCCGAAGCCGTTGGCGTCGTCGGCCTCGTGGAACAGCGTGACCGTCAGGCCGTTGGGGTAGCCGGCCTGCGCCAGCAGGTCCTTGGCCTTGGTCGGGTTCCCGGTGTCGCCGGCCGGGAAGTCGTCGTACTGCTGGTAGCCCAGCGCCTTCTGCGGCGGCAGGAAGGTGGTCGAGGCGCCGGCGACGGCGGTGCCGCCGGCGGCGTTCACGGCGGTGGTGCGGTTGATCGCGTAGGAGATCGCCTCGCGCACCCGGATGTCGTCGAACGGCTTCACCTTCGTGTTGAAGGCGATGTAGGTGGTCGCCGGGAACTCGCCGTGCGCCACGCGCTTGGCCAGCGCGGGGTTGCTGTTCAGCTGCGCCAGCTGGTCCGGGCCGATGGTGGTGTCGGTGGTGACCGCGTTCGCGTCCTGGCCGGTGCCGGTGGCGATGCGCTGGTTGATGACCGCCGGGTTCAGGCCGGAGGTGACGTCGATCTTGTCCGGGCAGGCGTAGCGCAGGGTGTCGCTGGCCGAGGACCAGTGCGGGTTGCGCACCAGGTCCAGGGTCTTGCTCTTGTCGTAGCTGGCGACCATGTAGGGGCCGGAGGAGATCGGGTGCTTCTCGTAGTCGACGCCGGTGTCCTTGGCCTTGGGCACCGGGGCGAACTGCGTGGCGGTGGCCAGCAGCGGGAAGTCGCCCTCGGGCTTGCGCAGCTTGAAGATGATGGTCTTCGCATCCGGGGTCTCGATGGCCGCGATGCCGTCCGGGTCCTTGTAAGGGCCCTGGTAGTTCGCCGCGTTCACCAGCCAGTCGCGCAGGTACGGGGCGCCGCCGGGCAGCTCCGGCGCGAACGAGCGCTCGATGCCGTACTTGATGTCGGCCGAGGTGATCGGCGTGCCGTCCTCGAAGAAGATGTTGTCCTTCAGGTGGTACGTCCACGTCTGCGCGCCGTCGCTCGGCGTGCCGAGGTCGGTGGCCAGGTCCGGGGCCGGCTTGGCACCGTCCTGGCCGGGCTGCCGGTTGCGCGTGGTGAGTGTGCGGAACAGCAGCGAGGGGATGTTGCCGCCGCCGGAGGTGTAGATGCGCGCCGGGTCCAGCTTGCTGATGCTGTCCTGGTTCAGGACCTCCAGCGTGCCGCCCTGGCACGTCTTGGGGTCGAAGGCGGCCGAGCCCGCGGCGCCGGACGAGGAGTGGCCCGCCGACGACGAGCACGCGGCCGCACCGGCGGCGACCAGCGCCAGGGCAGCCGAAAGGACGGATATTCTCCGCATGGGAAGACCTCTCGGACGAGGGGAGACGTGGGAAAGCGGTGCGTGCCCGGGAAGGTGCGCACTGACGAGAAAGCGCTTTAGCGAAGGCCCGCGAACGAACGTGGACAGCGGGCCGGTCAACGGCTACAAGGCCGGCTAACGGCTACAGAGGATGTCCGCGACGCAGTGGTTCGTCACGGCGAGCAGCGCGCGTTCGAGGAACGCCATGCGGGCCGTGATGATCGAGGACATGTCTAGAAGGTAGGTCGGGATTCCGGCGAGGGTCAAACCAGCCCGGTATATGGACAAGACCTTGATGCGATCGTTACCGGGGGGTGCCCGAGCCGAGATCATCGAGCCGGGGTGGCCACAAGGCATGGCGCGGTTATTCCCATGACAAGTCAGGATCATGCGATGAAGCCCGGACTGGAACCGGCATGGTGCATAACGGGATATAGTGGCGCACAAGCGGCACATAGCAGTGCGCCCGGCTCGGATTCCGAGCCGGGCGCACTGTCCCCCCTTCATACCGTGATCAGCGCGTGAGCGTGGGGCTCTCGACGTGCGTGACCGCGGAGCTGGTGCCCGGGACCGGCGGTGCCTGCGGCGCCCCCGAAGTCGCCGCACCCGGTCGCCGGGCCTTGTTCTCAAGGATGGATCGGGCCGCTGATCCGGCACTGATATGCCGCTGAAACCCCTGGCGAACCCGATCGTGTCCGCATCCGTTTGGGTCGCAGAAGGCAGATTCACTGAAGACGGATTCACTGCCACGGGGGAGCTGGGTTGAGCATGCAAGTAAGGATTCTGGGACCCATCGAGATCGCCGGTCCGGAGGGTTCGTGGGAGGTTGCGGGGCTGCGTCGCAAGGCGGTGCTGGCAGCTCTCGCGGTGGAACCCGGCCGGGTCGTCAGCACCGAACGGCTGGCCGCGGCGGTGTGGGACGGGCAGGCGCCGACCACGGTCCGTAACACGCTTCAGGCGCACATCTCCTACCTGCGGCGGGCCTTCGGCGATCCGGACGTCATCCGGGCGGTGTCGCCGGGATACCTGCTGCGGCTCGGTGTCGAGGCGACCGACGCCGAAGCGGCCGGGCGGCTGATTCAGGAGGCCGCGCAGGAAGAAGATCCGGCGCGCCGCACGGCTCGCGCGCAAGAGGCGGTCGCGTTGTGGCGCGGACCGGCGCTGGCGGATGTGGCGGATCTGGCGGCGTTCCACGGTTGGGCCCAGCGGCTGGACGAACTCCGGGTCAGGGCCCGGCGACTGCTCATCGACTGCCTGCTGACGCTGGGCCGGGTGAACCAGGCGGTCCAGGACGCCCAGGAACTCTGGTACGACTACCGGCTGGACGAGGAGTCCGCCGGCCTGCTGATGCGAGCGCTTTACCAGGCCGGACGGCAGGTCGACGCGCTGGCTGTGTATCGGGAGATCAGCAGCGCGCTGCGGGAGGAGCTCGGCCTGGACCCCGGCGCGGCGCTGCGTGAGCTGGAGGCCGCGATCCTGCGGCAGGACGCTGGTGTGCTGCGGCGCCAGTCGGCGCTGGAGCCGCCGCCCGAACCGTCGCCTGAGCAGGAGCGGGAGCCTGAACGGGAGTTGTCGCCGGCCCCGGCTCAGCTGCCCGGCTCGGTGTACATCGTCGGCCGGGATCCGCAGATCCGCACTCTGGACGCGCTGGCCGAGCGGGTCGCGGACGCCGATCCGTCGAGCCCGGCGGCGATCGCCGCGATCACCGGAACGGCCGGGATCGGCAAGACGGCGCTCGCCGTGCACTGGGCCCGGCGCGTCGCCGGGGCCTTCCCGGACGGCCAGTTGCACGTGGACCTGCACGGCTCCGGCCTCGGCGAGACCGCGGTCGACATCGGCCAGACGCTGCGGGCGTTCCTCGTCGCGCTGGGGGTGCCGAAGGAGCGGATCCCTTCGGATCCCGCGGCGCGCGCTGCTCTGTTCCGCAGCGTGTCGGCCGACCGGCGGGTGCTCATCGTGCTGGACAACGTGCGCGACGCCGAGCAGATCCGGCCGCTGCTGCCGGGTGCGCCCGGCTGTCTGGTGCTGGTCACGAGTAGGAGTCCGCTGGCTTCGCTGGTGGCGTGCGAGGGTGCGACGGCGATTCCGCTGGACTTGCTGGCTCCGCGGGACGCGTACGCGTTGCTGGAACGACGGCTGGGGCCGGAGCGGCTGGCCGCCGAGCCGGGGCCGTTCCGCGGCGTCGTCGAGAGCTGCGAAGGCCTGCCGCTGGCGATCAGCCTCGCCGGCGCCTGGGCCGCCACGCATCCGCGGCTGTCGATCGCCGAGTACGCGGTCGATCTCGCGAAGATCGCCACGACGTTCGAGGCCCTGGACGGCGGTGACCACCGGACTGATCTGCGCGCGGTGTTCTCGTGGTCGTATCGCGCGCTGTCCGACGAGGCGGCGCGTTTGCTTCGGTTCCAGAGCCTGCGGCCGGGGCCCGGGATCAGCGTTCCGGCCGCCGCCAGTCTGGTCGCGGCCTCGCGCGGGCGGGCGGCGGAGCTCGTCGCCGAGTTGACCGGCACAGCGTTGCTGACGCAGTACGCGCCCGGGCGGTACGGGGCGCATGATCTGCTGTGCCGGTTTGCGTATCAGGAGTCGATGGCGTTCGACCCGCAGGTGGTGCGGGCCGAAGCTGTGCTGCGGCTGATGGAGCACTATCTGTACTCGGCTGTTGCCGCGGCGCGGTGGCTGGATCCGTGCGGTGGTGAGGCGAAGCTGCCTGATCCGCGTCCCGGTGTCGTGCCCGAGTGCTTCGAGTCGCGGGCGGCTGCGGCAGCCTGGCTGCGTGCCGAGGCGGCGGAGTTGGCGGCGACGGTCGAGCGGGCCGTCGAGGACGGGGTCGACACCGGAGCGTGGTCGCTGGTGTCCGCGTGGATCCCGGGCTTGCGCGAGCTGCTCGACGTCGAGGCGGCCTGAGGCTGCGCGGCCTGACGGTGCGCTGCCGTCCCGGCGGTCTACAGTATGGGGATGGCCGCCACCGAACAGTCACCAGGTGCCGACGAACCCGAAGCCCGGTGGCTCTCCTCCGGCGAGCTGGACTCGTGGTTGTCGGTGGTGCGGCTGATGACGCGGCTGCCGTGGGCCATCGAGGGGCAGCTCCAGCGCGACTCGGACCTGAGCATGGTCGAGTACATGACGATGGCCATGCTCGGCGAGGCGCCGGAGTGGACGATGCGCATGAGCACGCTGGCCGAGGAGGCCAGCGTCTCACTGTCGCGCCTGTCCCACATGGTCAAGCGCCTGGAGGCGCGCGGCTACGTTCGCCGCGAACCCGACCCGGCCGACGGCCGCTTCACGAACGCGATCCTGCTCCCGGCCGGCCGCCGCAAGATGGAGGAGTCGGCACCGGCGCACGTGGCGTTCGTCAGGCACGCGGTGATCGACAACCTGTCACCCGAGCGCCTGCGCCGCCTCGGCCAGGACGCCGAGCGGATCCTGCAGCGGATCGACTCGCCGGCGCGCTAGAACGCGGTAGAACCTGGTCATGCCCCGGTCTTGATCTCCTTCATCGTCAGGTGCGAGGTCAGCCGCAGTACTCCGGGCAGCCCGCTGAGCTTCGTGGTCAGGAACTCCTCGTACGCGGCGTGGTCGGCGACGGCGACGCGGATGAAGTAGTCCGGCCGCCCGAACAGCCGCCGCAGTTCGGTGACCTCCTCGTAGGAGCTCACGATGCGTTCGAACTCTTCGAAGGTCTTGCGGTCGGTGGCGCTGACCTCGACGTCGACCAGTACCTCCAGGGCGCGGCCCAGCGCCACGGGGTCGATGACCGCGCGGTAGCCGCTGATGACGCCGGCGTCCTCCAGGCGCTTGACGCGGCGCAGGCACGGGGGCGGTGTCAGGCCGACGCGCTTGGCGAGCTCGACGTTGGTCAGGCGGCCGTCGGTGCGGAGGTGGAACAGAATTTCACGGTCGATGGCATCGAGTAGCAGTTCGTTGCTCACAGAGGCAGTCTAGCGTCACAATCGGAAACCATATTAGGCGCGTTTCTTTCTAGAATTTCGCCATGGGAACTGTTGCCGCAGCAGTGGCCGACGCCTCGGTGATACCGGTGCAGGCACCGGCGTCCGCACCGGGCCGCCGCGCCGACATCGCCGCCGCGCTCCGCGACTCGGCGTCGGTCGGGCTCGGGCTGGTGCCGCTCGGCCTGGCGTTCGGCGTGGTCGCCACGCATGCGGGCCTGCCGTGGTGGTGCGCCGTCCTGTTCACCAGCCTGATCTACGCCGGCTCGCTGGAATTCCTGCTGGTCCCGCTCGTCGTGGCGGCGGTCCCGCTGGCGACCGTGGCGCTCACCGCCTTCCTGGTCAA
Organism: Catenulispora sp. GAS73; assembly: GCF_041262085.1. NCBI lineage: Bacteria > Bacillati > Actinomycetota > Actinomycetes > Catenulisporales > Catenulisporaceae > Catenulispora > Catenulispora sp. GAS73. Next base: position 75,917 of record NZ_JBGCCM010000038.1, on the reverse strand, counting down.
CGTCCGGCACGTCTTCTACTCGCTGTCCTTCCCGCTGCACCGCGTGAACGGCCGCCTCGCCAAGGCCTACAGCACTTTCGCGATGACCGACGAGGCCTACGCCCTGAGCACCGCCGACAGCGCCCGTGACTGGCCCGGCCGCCGGATCGTGTGGCTCCAGGTGCTGCTGCAGCTGTACTGGGTCCTCGGTGCCACGGTCGGAGCGCTGCTCAGCACCCTGATTCCGGGCGGCCTCAACGGCCTGGACTTTGCGATGACCGCGCTGTTCACGGTCCTGGCGCTGGACGCGCTGCGCGACCGCCGCGGCGACCTGCCGACGCCGGTGCTGGCGGTGCTCAGTGCCCTGATCGCCCGATGGCTGTTCCCGGGGCAGTTCCTGCTGGCCGCGTTCGTGGTGTTCACCGCCGGGCTGATGGTCCGCCGGCTGGTCGCTGGCGTCGCGGCGCGGGGGAGCGCAGATGCCTGACGCCGGATACCTCTTCGCTGCGGCCGGAGTCGCCGCCGCGGTGACGTGGGCGCTGCGCGCGCTGCCGTTCGCCGCGCTGAACGCACTGCGCTCCAGCGCGATCGTGCGCGACTTGAGCGCGCGGACGCCGGCCGGCGTCATGGTGATCCTGCTGTGCTACTGCCTGCGCGACCTGCCGGTGACGCATCCCGCGCGGCTGCTGGCGCCGCTGGTCGCGCTGGCTGTGACGGTGGCGGTGCACCTGTGGCGTCGCAGTGCGCTGCTGAGCATCGTCGGCGGGACCGTCGTGTACGTGGTACTGGTCAACGCCGTTCACTTGCGCTGATCGGCGATCGGCGCCAACGCCCCGGTCAGCTCGGCCGCGGCCTCGGTGATGTAGACGGGGAAATCGGCTCCGTCCGGCTCCTCGGTCCAGCGCGCGAACGCCGCCCGGAACACCGCGACGCCGACCTCGGCCAGCAGGCGCGCGCCGACGTCGGTCGCGCCTCGGGCCCGCAGGGTCTCGGCGAGGGCGTCGGTGACGGCGACGAACTTGCCGAGCTCGCGCTCCCGCAGCTCGGTGCTGCCGGCCACGACACGGCGGCGCTCGGGGGAGCGGGGAACCTGCTTGGCCAGGATGGCGGCGGTGCCGGCCAGTCCGGCGAGCAGCGCCTCAGCCGGGCCGAGCGCCGGGTCGGCGTCGCGGACCGCCTGCGAGATGACCGCCGGCAGCCGCTCGGAGCCGGCGAACAGCACGTCGCGCTTGTCGGCGAAGTAGCGGGAGAACGTGCGGCGGGTCAGGCCGGCGTGGTCGGTGATGTCCGTGACGGTGACGTTCTCGTACCCGCGCTCCAGGAACAGCGCGAGCGCGGACTCACGGAGGCGGTCCTCGGCACTCGGCTCCCAGCGCGGCATGCGGCGATTCTAGCAGTGATGACACAGTGAGACATCACGCGCTATGGTGATGTCTCAGTGAGACATCACTCGGCTGCCCGAGCGGCGGCCGCATCCAGCTGCATGCAGCTGCGTTCAACGGAGGACGGATCATGACACTGACCGGGCAGAAGGTCGTCGTCATCGGCGGCAGTTCGGGCATGGGACTGGCGACGGCACGAGCAGCGGCGCTTGCCGGCGCGAGCGTGACCATCGCGTCGAGCGACAAGGGGCGCCTGGACGCGGCGCTCGCCACGCTGCCGGAGGGCGCCGACGCGGTGGTGGTCGACACCACCGACGAGGACACCATCGCGGCGCTGTTCGAGCACGTCGGCGAGCTGGACCACCTCGCCTACACCGCGGGCGACTCCGTGGCCCCGCGCCCGCTGGTCGACCAGTCGCTCGACGAGGCCCGCCGCAAGCTCGACGTGCGCTTCTGGGGCGCGGTCGCGGCGGTCAAGCACGCGGTGCCGCGCATGAGCCCGCACGGCTCGATCTCCCTGACCACCGGCACGGTCGGCGTCCGTCCGGTGCCGGGCTTCGCGCTCGGCGCGGCCGGCGTCGGCGCCACCGAGGGCCTGGCCCGCGGCTTGGCGGTGGAACTGGCGCCGATCCGCGTGAACGTGGTCCGCGCCGGCGCTGTCCGCACGCCGATGTGGGAGGCCGTGCCGGAGGCGCAGCGTCAGGCGCTGTTCGCGTCGATGGCGCAGCGGACGCTGACCGGCGCGATCGGGGAGGCGGAGCAGATCGCTGCGACGCATCTGTACCTGATGGAGAACGGGTTCGTGACCGGGACGGTGATCACGGTCGACGGCGGCTTGCTGCTGACCGCCAGCTGACCGGGACCTGACAGGTGCCTGACCGGGACCTGACCGGCGGCCGGCCGGCGACGCGGCGCAGGTGCCCGGCGGCTCAGCCTCGCAGCGGCGCGGCCGTCGGTGCCAACCCGGCGAGGTAGATGTCGACGGCGCGCCGCGCGGCGCCCTCCCAGTCGGCGACGTGCGGCAGCCGCTCGGCCAGCAGGGCGCCGAAGATCACCAGGTCGCGAGCCGTGACGTCGGGGCGGATGGTGCCGTCCTGGACGCCGGTGCGCAGCAGGGCGCTGATCTGCTGGTGGACCGCGGCCTGCACGGCGAGCGTCTGCTCGTCCAGGGCCGTCGGGCCGCCGTGCAGGGGCAGGATGAGGTCCGGGCCGTGCTGGACGGTCTGGTCCAGGAAGGCGCGCACGGCCTCGATGCCCGGCCCGTCGCTCGCGGCGGCGCGCGTCGCGGTGTCCAGGACCAGCTCGAAGGAGCGGCGGGTCAGGGCGCTGAGCAGCGCCTCGCGCGAGGGGAAGTGGCGGTACAGCGTCCCGACGCCGACTCCGGCGTCGGCGGCGATGGTGGCCATCGGGGTGGCCGTGCCCTCGCGGAGGACCGCGGCCGCCGCCGCGGCGAGCACCTTGTCGCGGTTGTCCGCCGCGTCGCGACGCGGGGCGCGCTGTCTGACTTTCTCTGCCGGCTCCATCACTTTCCCTCTGGTCTGCGCCTCGGCCATCTCCCGATGATGCCATCGACTCCGGGGTCGGGGATCACCTTGACGTGCGCTTAAGCGGACGATATCGTCCGTTTACATGAGCATGGCCTATATCGCACAACCTGACCAGCAGCAGAAGCTCGAATGGCTCGACGGCGGCACCCTGGCGATGCTCCTGGACGGCCAGGCCACCGACGGCAACCTGATGATCGGCCGCTTCGACGTCGCCGAGGGGGAGGCCCCGCCGTACCACGTGCACACCCGCGAGGACGAGGTCTTCCTGCTGATCAAGGGGACCGCGCTGGTGTGGTGCGACGACCAGGAGTACGAGCTGTCCGAGGGCGGCATCGTCTACCTGCCGCGGAACCACCCGCACGGCTACCGCGTCACGTCCAAGCACGCCGACCTGCTGATGATCAACACGCCGGCCGGGATCGAGGGGATGTTCCGCGCCGTCGGCCGCGACCTGAGCACGCCGCGCCCCGAGGGCTTCGAGATCAAGCCGGACCCGGCGGTCTCCGAGCAGTACGGCAGCACCATCGTCGGGCCGCCGCGCTGAGGCTCGACGCAGCACCGACAGTCACCCTTGAAGTCAACCGAAGGCCGTGCCTCCCCGGCCACCGGTTGACTTCAAGCGCTTGAAGTATGGTCAGCTACCTTCATGACGGCTTTCACCATTCTGGAGGTATCCCGGCAAAGCGGCCTGACCGAGCCGACCCTCCGCTACTACGAGGAAGTCGGCCTGGTGGGCCCGATCGACCGGGACGACAGCAGCGGCCACCGCCGCTACGGCGAGGGCGACGTGGACACCATCGAGGTCCTGTCCTGCCTGCGCGCGGTCGGCATGGGCATCGACGACATGCGCGCCTACCTGGCCAACCGCCGCGTCGGACGATCCCGCGCGGGCGAGCAGCGCGACCTGCTGCTGCGCCACGCCGAGCGCATCGAGGCCGAGATCGCCGCGCAGCACGCGCGGCTGGACTACCTCCGCGAGAAGGCCGAGTTGTGGGACGCCCGCGACCGGGGTGACGCCGTCGCCGAAGCCGCGTCCACCGAGCGACTGGTGGCCGTGAAGAAAAGTCTGGAGGCAGTGCGATGAGTGCGATGAAGCGTGTTCTGGTGACCGGCGGGTCCGGCTATCTGGGGAGTCAGGTCGTCGCCGCGTTGTTGCGCGACGGCCGGGAGGTGCGTGCCACGGTGCGCTCGCTGAGCCGTGAGGCCGGCCTGCGCGAAGCGGTGCGGCGCGGCGGCGCCGACGACGCCGGGCTCGAAGTGGTCGCCGCCGAGTTGCTGGCCGACGAGGGCTGGAAGGAGGCGGTGGCCGGCGTCGAGGAGGTCCACCACGTCGCCTCCCCGATCCCGGTGGCGCAGCCCGACGACCCGGACGAGCTGATCGTCCCGGCCCGCGAGGGCACGTTGCGGGTGCTGCGCGCGGCTCGCGAGGCCGGCGTCCGGCGCGTGGTGCTGACTTCGTCGTTCGCGGCCGTCGGCTACACACCCAAGCCGGGAGCGGAGTACACCGAGGCCGACTGGACCGACCCCGACATGTCCGGCCTCGCGCCGTATCCGCGGTCGAAGACGATCGCCGAGCGCGCGGCGTGGGACCTGATGGCCGACGGCGACACCGAGCTGGTGACGGTCAACCCGACGGCGATCTTCGGGCCCACGCTCGTCCCGGCCCTGGGCTCGTCGATGTCCTTCATCAAGGGCCTGCTGGACGGCACGATGAGCGTCGCGCCGCGCATGCGGTTCGGCGTCGTCGACGTGCGCGACGTCGCCGACCTGCACCTGCGCGCGATGGCCGCGCCGCAGGCCGCCGGCAAGCGGTACCTGGCGGTGGCCGACGGCCCGACGCGCAGCTTCGTGGAACTGGCCGAGATCCTGCGCGACCGCCTCGGCGACGCGGCGGCGCTCGCCCCGACCACCGAGGCCGACGGTCCTGAGTTGCCGCGACCGGTGATCCACAACGAGCGGGCGCGCGAGGAGCTGGGCTGGCGTCCGCGGCCGGTCGAGACCACGATCGTGGAGTCCGCCGAGAGCCTGCGCGCTCTCGGGCTGCTGGACCGGTGATGTGCTGACCATGGTCGGTGATGTGCTGACCATGGGGTGATGAGGTGAAGAGGGATGCGGATCGGCGCATCCCTCTTCATTTAGCTCTGTATCAGAGCTAAAATCGAATCATGAGCGGTACCACCGAACCATCGGAGCTTGAAAACGTCCTGGCCGGCCTCAACCGGCTGATCCGCCGCCGGTTGCGTGCCGGGCTCCGGACCCCGCGGTTGCGCGGCGCCGAGGTCGAGCTGCTGCGGCTGGTGCGCGGTCAGCCGGGCTTGCGCGTGTCCGAGGCCGCCAAGGAGCTCGGGCTGGCCGGGAACTCGGTGTCCACGCTGGTCAAGGGGTTGGTGGAGCTCGGCATGCTGGAGCGTTCCGGCGATCCCGCCGACGGCCGGGCCACCCTGCTGCACATCACTCCCGAGGCTGCGCACCGCCTGCAGGAGTGGCAGGACCGCCGGTCGGCGCTGGTCCGGGCACACATCGAGCGGCTGTCGGACGCCCACCGGGAGGCGCTCGACGCCGCGCTGCCGGCGTTGCGCGCGCTTTCCGCGTCGCTGCACGAGGAGGCCGAGAACGGGTCCGCTGAGAGTCACGAGCTCGCCGAGAGTGCAGAGGAAGGCATATGACTGCCCCCGACTCTGACTCTGTCGTCCCGGCGATCGCCGTCACCGGCCTGGTCTACGCCTTCGGCCAGACCCGCGCCGTGGACGGCATCGACCTGACGGTCCCGGCCGGGAAGGTGTTCGGGCTGCTCGGCCCGAACGGCGCCGGCAAGACCACCGCGATCCGTGCCATGACCACCTTGCTCAAGGTGCCGCCGGGGATGATCAGCGTGTTCGGGCACGACGTGGCGCGCAACCGGATGGGAGTGCGTCGGCTGCTCGGCTACGTTCCGCAGCAGCTGTCCGCCGACAGCGGACTGACCGGCCGGGAGAACGTCGCACTGTTCGCGCGGGTCTTCGACATCGCCCGCCGGGAGCGGGCCGAGCGGGTCGCCGAGGCGCTGGACATCGTCGGGCTCGCCGAGGTCGCCGACCGGATGGCGGGCACTTACTCCGGCGGCATGGTGCGGCGCTTGGAGCTGGCGCAGGCGCTGGTGAGCGCGCCGCGGCTGCTGATTTTGGACGAGCCGACGATCGGCCTGGACCCGATCGCGCGGACCAGCGTCTGGGAGCGCATCGACGACGTGCGGGCCGTGACCGGGATGACCGTGCTGGTCACCACGCACTACATGGACGAGGCCGACCAGTACTGCGACCACCTGGCCCTGATGCACCAGGGCCGGATCCGGGCCACCGGTACGCCGGAGAGCCTCAAGCAGGGCCTGGCCGAGGCCTGGCGCGACGCGGGCCGCGACGGCGAACCGACGCTCGAAGACGTGTTCCGCCACTTCGCCGACAGCGAGCTGCTCGGCGACCAAGACGGAGGGAGTTTCCGCGATGTCCGCCGTTCCCGTAACACCGCCTCCCGTGTCGGCTGACGCCGCGCCGGCCCGGCCCCGCCTGCTCTACCAGCCCGCGGAGGTCCGCACCGGGTGGCGCGTGCTGCCCACGCGGATCGCGGCGATGTGCGCGGTGGAGATCCAGAAGCTGCGGCACGACCGCACCGAGCTCTACACGCGCGCGGTCCAGCCGGCTCTGTGGCTGCTGATCTTCGGCGAGACTTTCACCCGGCTGCACGCGATCCCCACCGGTGGCCTGCCCTACCTGGACTATCTGGCGCCGGGCATCATCGCGCAGTCCGCGATGTTCATCGCGATCTTCTACGGCATCATGATCATCTGGGAGCGGGACTCCGGGGTGCTGACCAAGCTCCTGGTCACCCCGACACCGCGGGCCGCGCTGGTGGCCGGCAAGGCGTTCGCCGCCGGGGTGAAGTCGGTGATCCAGGCGGTCGTGGTGGTGGTGCTGGCCGCGCTGCTCGGGGTGTCGCTGACCTGGAACCCGCTGAAGCTGCTCGGCGTGGCCGCGGCCGTGGTGCTCGCCTCGGCGTTCTTCTCCTGCCTGTCGATCTGCATCGCCGGGATCGTGCTGACCCGCGACCGGCTGATGGGCATCGGCCAGGCCATCACCATGCCGCTGTTCTTCGGCTCGAACGCGCTGTACCCGGTCTCGCTCATGCCGGGCTGGCTGCGGGTGGTCAGCAAGGGCAACCCGCTGAGCTATGAGGTGGACGCGCTGCGCGGGCTGCTGATCGGCACCGCCTCGCACCTGCCGCTGGACTTCGCGGTGCTGGCCGGCGCGGCCGTGGCCGGCATCGCCGCGGCCTCCGCGCTGCTGGGACGGCTGGCCAAGTAGCCTCGTCGAGCCCGCCGACAGGCGGGTCCGCGATCACCGTCGCAGACTGGTCGGGATGCCATTTCCGAAGGAGGACCCGTGGCGACCCTGACCGTGTGGAAGTTCGACGACCCCGACGGCGCCGAGAAGGTGCTGGCCGAACTGGAGGGCCTGCAGAAACAAGCCCTGCTCAAGGTGCTCGACGGGGCCGTGGTCAGCTGGCCGGCCGAGGCCAGGCGGCCGCGCACGTCCCAGCTGGCCGACATGACCGGCCGCGGGGCGCTCGGCGAGGCCTTCTGGGGCTTCCTGTTCGGGCTGCTGTTCTTCGTCCCGCTGCTGGGCCTGGCGGTCGGCGCGGCGGCCGGCGCGCTCGGCGGCTCGATGGCGAACGTCGGCATCGACAAGGACTTCATCGAGCAGGTGAAGGCGAAGGTCACGCCGGGGACCTCGGCACTGTTCGTGCTGTCCACCGACGAGGTCGAGGACCGGGTCCTGCCGACCTTCGAGCGGGCCGGCGCCGAGCTGATCAAGACGAACCTGTCGGCGGAGCAGGAGGCGCAGCTGCGCGAGGCGTTCGCCGAGGAGGAGGCGCAGGCGAAGCCGGGAGCGGCCACGGCGGGGGCGGCCGGGGCGGCGCAGCCCACCCCGACCCCGGCCCCGAAGCCCGGTCCGCCCAAGCCGGGCCCGGTCCCGAAGCCCGGTCCGCCCTCGCCGGCGCGGGCCGCCGGTGAGGCTGCGGCGCGCGAGGCCGGCAGCGGTTCGGGCGCCGACTCGGGCGCCGGCGGTACGAAGGGTTCAGGGTCGGGATCGGCGGCGAAGAGCCGCTGAGGTCGTCGTGCGTGGTCCGGTCCGGTCGCTCCGTGAGCGCACCGGGCCGGACCTTCGTATGCGGGGCCGTATACCGTGATCTGAATGAGCTTTCGCCTCGTCAGCCCATAGCTCGTAGCCCACAGCCCGCAGCGTGAGGAGTGACATGGAAGCCCCGGACGAGAACGTCGTGCAGGCCGCCGAGGACATGGTGGCCGAAGGCGCCCCGGTATTTCCGCACGGTGCGGCGCCGTCCGTCGGCGACGACGGCGTGGTCGACACCATCGACCCGGCCGACGGCGACGTGTTCGACGTCATCGTCGTGGGCGGCGGGCCGACCGGGGAGAACCTGGCCGACCGGGCCCACGCCGGCGGGCTGAGCGTGGCCGTCGTCGAGCACGAACTGGTCGGCGGCGAGTGCTCGTACTGGGCCTGCATGCCGAGCAAGGCGCTGCTGCGGCCGGTCGCGGCGGTGGCCGACGCGCGCCGCGTGGCCGGTGCGCGCGAGGCGGTCGGCGGTGCGCTGGACGTCGCGGCGGTGCTGGCCCGGCGCGACGAGTTCACCTCGAACTGGAAGGACGACGGCCAGGTCGACTGGCTCGCCAAGGCCGGCCTGTGCCTGGTGCGCGGGCACGCCCGGCTCGACGGCGAGAAGCGGGTCGTGGTCCGCACCCCCGAGGGCGCCGAGCGCGTCCTGACCGCGCGGCACGCCGTGGCGCTGTGCACTGGAACCCAGGCCTCTGTCCCGGATCTGCCGGGTGTGGCCGAGGCCGGGGTGTGGACCAGCCGCGAGGCGACCAGCGCCAAGCACGTGCCGGGGCGGCTGGCCGTGATCGGCGGCGGCGTGGTGGCCGTGGAGATGGCGACCGCGTGGCGGGCCCTGGGCAGCGAGGTCACGATGCTGGTCCGCGACGACCGGTTGCTGGGCGCGATGGAGCCGTTCGTCGGCGAGCTCGTCGCGGAGAATATGGGTGCTGACGGAGTGGACGTGCGCTTCGGCGAGTCCGCCACGGCCGTGCACCGCCGCGACGACGGCACGGTCGAGCTCACCCTCGCCGGCGGCGGCACCCTCACCGCCGGCGAGGTCCTGTTCGCCACCGGCCGCCGCCCCGCGACCGGCGACCTCGGCCTGGACACCGTCGGCCTCAAGCCAGGCGGCTGGCTGGAGGTCGACGACACGGGCTTGGTGAAGGGTGTCGACGGCAATTGGCTGTACGCGGCCGGCGACCTCAACCACCGCGCGCTGCTCACCCACCAGGGCAAGTATCAGGGCCGGATCTTCGGCGGCGCGATCTGCGACCGGGCCTTCGGCCGCGCCCTGGACACCGAGCCCTGGGGCCGCAGCGTCGCGACCGCGGACCTGCACGCCGTGACCCAGGTCGTGTTCTCCGACCCGGAGGCCGCCGCCGTCGGCATCACCTTGCGGCAGGCCCAGGACCAGGGGCTGCGGGTGCGCGCCGTCGACTACGACCTGGGGCAGGTCGCCGGGGCCGCGCTCTACGCCGACGACTACCGGGGCCAGGCGCGCGCCGTCGTGGATCTGGACCGGGAGGTGCTGGTCGGGGTCACGTTCGTCGGGCCCGGGGTCGCAGAGCTCGTGCACTCCGCGGCGATGGCGGTGGCGGCCGAGATCCCGATGAGCCGGCTGTGGCACGTCGTGCCCGCCTACCCGACCATCGGCGAGGTCTGGTTGCGACTCTTGGAGACATACCGGGGCTGATGCTCAAAATGTCGCTGAAGAGGTCAGATACAGCGATGTAGCGAACCCGCAGCGGGAAGTGTGGTCGGAGCCGACGTCGGCTCCGGCCACTTTGTTTTGCGCCTCCGATCGGCCTGACCAGCATGGGAACGTTAACAGGAAAACCGGCCCCGCAGGACCCATAGTCGCAACTCAGAAGCCTTGCTAACGTTACCGCCGTCACCTTCGAACCCGTTCGAGAACTGACCACTCGTGGAGGGACGGTGCCCATGGCGCGCCGTGTAAGTGTCCGACGAAAGATGGCGAGGGCGGCTGGAGCCGCCGTTTTGACAGGGGCCTTAAGCGTTACAGCAGCCTTGTCCGGCGCGGCCGGGACGGCGTTCGCCGCGTCCGGCGGGTCCGGCGGGGTCACCCCGGTCGCGAACCCCGCGGCGGCGGTGAACCCGTTCCTGGCCACCGGCGACGGCGGGGCCGGCGGCCAGGCCGACGACTTCCCGGGTCCGGACGTGCCCTTCGGCATGATGCAGTGGGGCCCGGACACCACCCCCGACCGCCCGGAGGGCGGCGGCTACTACTACAACGACTCGAACATCTCCGGCTTCAGCCTGACCCACATGTCGGGTCCGGGCTGCGGGGCGTTCGGGGACGTGCCGATCCTGCCGACGGCCGGCGCGCTGCCGAGCGACCCGTCGAACGCCTCGGCACCGTTCAGCCACTCCGCCGAGTCCGCCTCGGCCGACTACTACTCGGTCAGCACCGGCGCCGGGGCGTCGTCGGTGAAGACCGAGCTCACCGAGACCGCGCGTTCGGGCATCGGCCGCTTCACCTTCCCGGCCGGCGCGCAGTCCAACCTGCTGTTCAAGCTGACCGGCTCGCAGAACGGCGACTCGGCCACCAGCGCGACGGTCGTGGGGCCCAACGAGGTCCAGGGCTCGGTCACCAGCGGCCACTTCTGCGGTGCGGGCAACACCTACACGCTGAACTTCGACATCGTCTTCGACCAGCCGATCACCGCGCACGGCACCTGGACCGGCACCACGGTCACCCCGGGTTCGGCGCCGGCGGCCAAGACGACGCAGCAGTCGCAGACCACGAACACCCAGAGCACGAAGACCCAGGCCCCGACGTCGGCGGCCAGCCCGAGCCCGGCCGCGCCCTCGGCGAGTCCGAGCCCGAGTTCCAGCGCGTCGCCGAGCCCCAGCCCGGCTCCCGGGGGCACGACGTCCACCACCCCGAAGGCCAAGCCGGGCGCGTTGCCCGCGCCGACCATCCACGGCAAGCTGCCGGCCACGCAGAAGACGACGGCCAAGGCGGCGGCCACGGGCCCCGACGGTCTGTACCTGACCTTCGACACCACCGCCAACCAGGTGGTTCAGGCCAAGGTCGGCATATCGTTCACCTCCGGGGCCAACGCGACGGCGAACCTGGCCGCCGAGCAGACCGGCTTCGCCTTCGACACCGTGCACAACGCCGGCGTCAAGGCGTGGAACGACGAGCTGGGCAAGATCCAGATCGGCGGCGGCACCGCGGCGCGCCAGCAGGTGTTCTACACCGGCATGTACCACGCGCTGCTGCACCCGAACACGTTCTCCGACACCAACGGGCAGTACGTCGGGTTCGACAACCAGGTGCACACCGTGCAGCCCGGGCACGTCCAGGTCGCGAACTACTCCGGCTGGGACATCTACCGGACGCAGGCGCAGCTGGAGGCGATCGTCGACCCGGCGATGGCCAGCAACGCCGCGCAGTCGATCGTCAACGACGCCGCGCAGAACAACGGCATGATGCCGAAGTGGGCGATGAACAACGGCGAGAGCTACGTCATGGTCGGCGACCCGGCCGACGGCGAGCTCGCCGACTACTACGCCTTCGGCGCCCGGGACTTCGACACCGCCTCCGCGCTGAAGTACGCGTTGGCCGAGGCGAACACCCCGAACAACATCCGCCCCGATCTGGCGGACTTCGAGAAGTACGGCTACGTCCCCTCCGACGCCGCCAACACCTGCTGCAACTTCTACGGGCCGGTGTCGACGACCGAGGAGTACGGCGCCGCCGACTTCGCCCTCGGCCAGCTGGCCGGCGCGCTCGGCGACAAGACCGACGCCGCCGCGCTGCAGACCCGGTCGCAGGACTGGCAGAACCTGTTCAGCCCGGCCACCGGCCTGCTGGAGCCGCGCACCATGAGCGGCTCGTACCTGCCGACCACGCTGACCTCGTCCGACAACTACGTGGAAGGCGACGCCTCGCAGTACCGCTGGCAGATCGGCTGGAACCTCTCCGGCCTGGTGTCGGCGATGGGCGGCGGCGCGGCGGTGCAGAAGCAGCTGGACACCTTCTTCACCCAGCTCGACCAGGGTCCGCCCTCGCCGTACGCGTTCCTCGGCAACGAGCCCGACATGGGTGTGCCGTGGCTGTACGACTGGGCCGGCGCGCCGTGGAAGGCGCAGAAGATCGTGAACGACGTCCGCACCCAGATCTTCACCGACGACCCGAAGACCAGCCTGGGCGGCAACGACGACCTGGGCACCACCTCGGCGCAGGGCGTCTTCTCGATGCTCGGCATGTTCCCGGAGGCCGCGGGCAGCGCCGACATGGCGCTGAACAGCCCTGAGTTCCCGCTGGAAGTCGTCCACCTGGGCAACGGCAAGTCCATCACCGTCAACGCGCCCGGCGCGGACTCGGTGAAGAACTTCTACGTCCAGAGCATGCGGCTCAACGGCTCGCAGTGGCACTCGCCGTACCTGCCGGCCTCGGCGTTCACCGACGGCGCGACGCTCGACGTCAAGGTCGGCTCCACCCCGAACAAGAGCTGGGGCGCGAGCAAGAAGGACGTCCCGCCGTCGCACGGTGACGGCCAGCAGCCGGCCATCGGCTACCTGTCCGACCAGCAGCTCCAGGTCGCCCCCGGCGGCAGCGCCAAGGTGACGGTGTCCGCGCAGGACGTCCTCGGGCAGCACCAGGACATCGCGGTGAGCTCCACGGCTCCGGCCGGCTCCGGCCTGACCCTGAAGCAGTCGGACCGGGACCTGCACCTCACCTCGAACGGGCACGGCTCGTTGACGCTGACCGTCAAGGCTCCGGCCACGACGGCGCAGACGTTCTACACCGTCCCGATCCAGCTGTCCGAGAACGGCAAGGCCCTGCCTCCGCTGAAGCTGACCGTCCTGGTCGCCACGCCCGGCAGCCTGCTGTCCTCGTTCAACAACAACGGCATCGCCGACGACAACCAGATCACCGTCACGAACTACGACGGTGTCGGCAACAGCTACTCCCAGCAGGCACTGGCCGCCGCCGGGCTGACCCCCGGCAAGCCGGTGACCGTCGGCGGCGTCACCTACACCTGGCCGCTGCCGGCCCCGGGCTTCCCGGACAACACCGTGGCCGCCGGCCAGAAGGTGACCGTGTCCGCGGCCGCCGGGACGCAGCAGCTCGGTCTGCTGGGCTCGGCCGACGGCGGACCGAGTCAGGGTGTGATGACGCTGGACTACTCCGACGGCAGCACCACCCAGTACTGGCTCGGGCTGTCCGACTGGACGCTGGGCGCGGGCCAGGCCAAGCCGTCCTTCGGCAACGGCGACGCCGCGACCCTGCCCTACCGCGACTGCTCCAGCTGCGCGAACGGCAGGGACAACACCGCGACGCACGTGTTCTCCACGGTGTTCCCGGTCGACCCGACCAAGACGCTGACCTCGGTCGTCCTGCCGAACGGGACCGACCAGGGCCGGCTGCACGTGTTCGCGGTCGGCACCTCGACCGCCGCGCCGACCGGCGCGGTGGCCACCTCGGTCGCCCCGTCGCCGGCCGCGGCCGGCCAGCAGGTGACCGTGCACGGCTCCGGCTTCGGGGCCACGCAGGGCACCGGCTACGTGGTGTTCAGCGATCACGGCATCAACTGGGGAGCGCCGGGCAACAGCGCGACGTTCACGGTCGACTCCTGGAGCGACACGGCGGTGACCTTCACCGTGCCGACCCCGAGTGGCGCCAACGGCATGTTCCACGTCTTCGCCGGCACGAACGCCTCGGTGAGCGTGGTCAACGCCGCCGGTCAGGTCTCCGACGGCCAGGTGCTGCCGATGACCCCGACCGCGAACCCGGCCGACTACTACAGCAACATCGGCACCTCGCCGGACGCGAACCAGAAGTGCGCCGACTTCGACGGCGACGGCTACAGCTACTCGGCCGAAGCCCTGGCCGCCAACGGCATCAAGCCCGGCGGCACGGTGACGTCGAACGGCGTGACCTACACCTGGCCGAACGTCGCGGCGTGCGGCGCGGACAACATCCTGCCCGACGGGCAGACCATGCTGGTGACCGGAAAGGCCGGGGCCACCAAGCTCGGGCTGCTCGGCTCGTCCACCAACGGCGGGTCCTCCGGACCGATCACCCTGACCTACACCGACGGCACCTCCACCACCCAGACGCTGACGTTCAACGACTGGGCCAGCGGCGGGGACACCACGGACACCGCGATCGCGACGATGCCCTACCGGAACAGCGATTCCGGGAGCTCGCAGTCGATCCAGATGTTCGTGTTCTCCACGACGGTGCCGGTGGACTCGACGAAGACGCTGGCCTCGATCACGTTCCCGAACGTGGCCTCGGGCGTCAGCAGCAACACCACGGCGATGCACGTGTTCGCGGTGGCTGAGGGATAGCGGGTAGCTCGTAGCTCGACGGCCTTATAGGCCGCCTGGGCTGTACAGGCCGCTGGTCCCGACCCGGGAGTTCTGGGTCGGGACCAGCGGTTTTTGCGGCGCTCTCACGCCTTCCGCGTCAGGTGTGGGTCGGGACGTCGTCCCAGTCCTCGCCCATGAACGTGATCAGCCAGTTCAGCGCGTGGTGCCGTTCCATGATCACGCCGCCGTCCAGGTCGGCCGGGTTGGGGCGGCCTTCCAGCCCGGCGTGCCGGGTGGCCCAGTGCAGGCGGAAGTGCAGGTCCAGCGCGTCCACGATCTCGGCGGCCGGGCGCAGGGCGGCGGTGGCGACGCGCTCGTCGGGGTCGGCGTCCATCATCGTCGCGATGACGGTGTCCAGGTCGCAGATCGTGGTGGGCCACGGCAGTTCCTCCGCCCAGCCGAGCGCCCACTGGAGTGTCGCCAGCGACTCGTAGCGCCACAGGGAGTTGATGAGTGTCTGCTTCTCCGGCTCGGCGGCGGCGAAGAACGCTGCCTCGATCGGGCTGAACGCCGCGAAGCCCTGGGGGAAGCGCTCGCGCATCTCCTCGACCGGGATCTCAGCGTCGCTCAGGAGTGAGTCGGCGCGCATGGCGGTGAGGAAGAGCGCGTAGGTGCGTCGGGCGACTTCGGTCGGGGTGCGGAGTGTGACGGTGTCCGCGGATTCGATCCAGGGGAGGTGTGCGGGCACGGAGATGCCGGCGGCGGCCAGGCGTGCTTCGGTTCGCGCTCTGCGTGCGCGGGATTCGGCTTCGGCTTCGGTTTCGGTGGGGGAGGAGGGTTCCGCCCCGCTGTTCACGGTCATCGCGAGACCACCTGTCGATGTCGGTCTGTGGGAACGTTTCAACGAGGGCGGCTGGACTCTACTACTGCCGGGCGACACGTACTCGCCGAACGGCACGCCGGCCGCCGGCCGCAGATTCGGCGCGACGGCCACACTCCACTCACCGTGGAACGTCGCCGCCCACGCGCGGCAGCCGCGCGCGCAGCTGCCTCGCACGGATGGCGGCCTCACATGAGAATAGGTGAGCGCCCGCCCCGCCGCGCTGGCCCCCGATGAGGACGAGACGTCGCAGAGTCTGTGCCGGCGACCTGCCGGAGGCGGAGCAGAAGGTGGTGTGGGCGACGCATGCCGCCCCGCCGGCCGAGCTGGTCACCGAGAAGGTGCCGGGTACGCATCGTGGCCGCTGAGGACCAGACCGTGAACCCCGACCTGGAGCGCTTCGTCGCCAAGCGCATGGGCGCCTCGACGCACGAGGTGGTCAGCAGCCACGTGCCGATGCTGTCGCACCCTGATTTCGTGCTGGACGTGATCCGGGCCGCGGCACGCGATGTATAGCCCTCAAACAGCCAAGCCGGCGGTGTAGCCCTCTCAAGCCGGCCAAGCCGCCAGCGCCACATCCGCCACGCGCTGCAAGTCCGCCTCGCTGGCGCCGTCGCGGGCCTGTGTCGACATGCCCTGAATCACCGCCGCGTAGAACGTCGCCAGCGCCGGCGCGTCCGTCGTCGGCGGCAGCGTGCCGGCCGCCACGTCGGCCGCGATGCGGTTGGCGATGGCCTGCTTCGTGTCCTCGCGGTAGCCGCGCAGTTCCTCGGCGACGTCCTGGGAGGCGTCGGAGGTGTTGGTCGCGGCGTCGATCACCAGGCAGCCCGGCGGGTGGTCGGCGGCGGTGTACTCGGTGGCCGCCAGGCGCAGCATCGTCTCCACGACCCCGCGCGCCGTCGGCTGTCCCAGTGCGCGGGCGCCGTAGTCGCCGTGGGTCTCGGCGTAGCGCTGGACCGCGGCGCTGAACAGCTTCCGCTTGTCGCCGAACGCCGCGTAGAGGCTTGGCGGGTTGATTCCCATCGCCTTGGTCAGGGTGGAGATGGAGGTCGCTTCGTAGCCGTGGCGCCAGAACTCCATGAGCGCCGCTTCCAGTGCCTGGTCGCGGTCGAAGCCCCGGGGGCGTCCCTTGGCGGTCGCTGTGCTCGTCGCTGTACTCACGGACTCATTCTATAGCGATCGCTAGAGAATGTGGTACGGTCATTCTGTAACGACCACTACAGAAAGTGTGGAAGGACTTCCCATGCGCGCTGTCACCCAGGACTCCTTCGGCGACCCGAGCGTCCTGCACGCTGTTGACCTGCCCAAGCCCACCCCGCTGCCCTCCGAAGTACTGGTGCGCGTGCACGCCTCCGGCATCAACCCCGTCGACGCCATGGTCCGCTCGGGGGCGTTCCCGATGCTCGGGCAGCCGCCGTTCGTCCTGGGCTGGGACATCTCAGGCGTCGTGGAAGAGGCCGTCCCCGGCGTCACCCGCTTCGCGGTCGGCGACGAGGTCTACGGCATGCCGTTCTTCCCGCGCGCCGGCAACGGCTACGCCGAGTACGTCGCCGTCCCCTCCCGGCAGCTGGCCCGCAAGCCCGCCGCGCTCGACCACGCCCACGCCGCCGCGCTCCCGCTGGCCGGCCTCACCGCGTGGCAGGCGCTCGTCGACACCGCCGCGGTGGCCGCCGGCGACCGGGTCCTGATCCACGCCGGCGGCGGCGGGGTCGGGCACCTGGCGGTGCAGATCGCCAAGGCCCGCGGCGCGCGCGTGCTCGCCACCGCCAGCGCCGCCAAGCGCGACTTCGTGCTCGGCCTCGGGGCCGACGAGGTCGTGGACTACCGCGCGGTCGACGTCGCCGAGGCGGTGCGCGACGTGGACGTCGTGCTGGACACCGTCGGCGGGCCGGTCGGGCGCCGGTCGATCGAGGTGCTGCGGCCCGGCGGCCTGCTGGTGACGATCGTGGACCGCACCGACATGGAGCTGCGCGCCGCGACGATCGACGCCGGACGTCGGTTCGCGGGCGTGACCGTCGAGCCCGACCACGTGGGCCTCGAACAGCTCGCCGCGCTCGTGGACGCCGGGAAGTTGCGGCCGTACGTCGAGCACGACGTGCCGCTGGACGACGCCGCCAAGGCCCACGAGCTCATCGAGTCCGGGCGCACCCAGGGCAAGATCGTGCTGACGGTCTGAATTCAGCCCTTTGCAGGATCTGGGGAAAGGGCCGCCGCCCCGCCGAGCTGCTCTGGGGAGCAGTCCGACGAGGCGGCGGTGGGTTGCCGATCTTCGGTCAGGCGCCGATCAGCGTCCGATCAGCATCTACTCAGTAGCTGAACTGCTCGATCTGGCTCCATCCCGGCCCGTACGTGAACCCGGTCCGGGTCGCCGGGTCGATCTGGACGTCCGGCTCGGCCGTGAACGCCAGCGGGCCGCCGAAGCCGTGGGTGAACTGGAACGAGGACAGGGTCTTCAGCACCTTGCCCGTGTCGGTGTCCACCACGTCGATCTGGCTGCGGGAGTTGCTGTCGGTCAGGACGCCGCCCGGGTGCCCGAAGATCGACAGCGGCTGCGGGCTGGCGTAGGTGATCAGCGCCACGTGGTGCGCGCTGTCCACGGCCACCGGGCCGGCCATCTGCTGCCGCAGCGTGCCGCCGCCGGTCGTGGTCAGGGTCTTCTCGTCGACCTGGTTCAGCGTGGTGTGGCTCAGGAAGTTGACGCTGAAGCTGGCGTAATTCAGCAGCGTGGCCTTGGAACCGTCCTGCGCCGAGGCGAAGCTGGTCCCGCACTTCGGGGTGAAGCCGGTGCCGGCCGTGACCACCCCGGTGGCCTCGCTGACGTTGATCACCGCGTTCGACGCGCCGCCGAAGCACAGCGCGCTGTCGGCGAGGTGCGCGAGCTGGACGGTGCCAGTGCTCGCGTCGACGTCGATGCCGTTGTAGTACGCACGGGTCGCCTTGACCGCGGCGTCCGGCTCGATCGGCGTGCCCGCCGCGCCGGTGCCGACGTTCACGGTCAGCAGCTCGTCGTGGTAGTCCGACTTCGCCCACTGCAGCACCCAGGCCTGGTGCCGCGTGGCGTCCACCCGGCCGCCGATGACCAGGCCGGGCGTGTTCTGCACGACCTGCGGCGTGCCGACCAGCGAGCCGTCGGCCAGGTTCCGCACTTCCAGCTGATACGAGTCCTGGCTCACGACGTGCATCAGGACCACGCGATGCGCCGAGTCGTCCACGCCGATGATCGCGTAGGGCCCGGCCTGGGTGGTGTCGGAGGTGATGACCGATCCGTACGTCCCGGTCGCCGGGTCGTAGTGCCGCACCGACTCACCGGCGTCGGAGGCGTCGGTCACCAGCGCGACCGAGTCCGCGCCCTTGGTCGCGAAGTCCACGACCTGCCCGCCGGCCGGCGGCAGCCCGTCGTCCACGGCCAGGGTCGAGGACGGCGAGGCCTGCCCGGCCGCCTTGCCGTCCCAGCCGACCGGCACCACGCGCACGTTGTACTGCGAGGCCGTGGGCAGGCCGAGCTTGAGTGCGTCCAGCGTCACGGTCCCGGAGCGTCCGGGGAGCCGCTGGTAGACCAGCGAGCCGGCGTCGAAGCCGTCGCCGTCGCGGGCGGTGCCGTTCATCGCGGTGAAGGTGTTGAGCGAGTTCCACAGCGTCGGCGCGCCGGAGGAGATCTCCAGCATCGCGCCGGCCGCGCCGGGCACCGAGTCCACCGAGTACCGCACGCTGAACGTCGGGGCCTTGCGGGAGACCTCCGCCTGGTGGCCGAAGACGGCCTTGGCGTCGGAACCGTCGGTGGCCTCGGAGGCGTCTGCGGCACCGTGGCGGCCGCCGGCGGTCAGGGTCGGCGCGTCCGGACGGCGGTCGGCGGTGAAGCCCGCGACCCGGATCGGCGCGGACTCGCCGTAGATCGGGTAGCTCGCGTTCGAGTAGTCCTGGATGATCGTGACGCCGTAGATGCCGCCGCCGGAGGCGAACGCCGAGGCGGGGATTTTCACATCGCCGGAGGTGCCGGTGAGCGGCGTGGTCCACGCGTTGTTGTAGAGCGGCGCGAGCACCGGGCTCCAGTGGCCGACGGTCGAGACCGCCAGGGTCGGGTTGTTGACGGTGCGCACGCCGGTGAGGTCGTAGTGCACTGTCACGTCCTGGCCCGCCGCGACGGTCGCCGGGGCGGTCGGCGCCGGCGCCTCCAGGTAGGTGCCGTCGGTCGCGCTGAGGGTGAGGGACTGCGTGATCGTCGCGGTCGTCCGGCCGTGGGAGAGCACGTCGAAGCGGACCGAGACGGTGCGCGGCGTCGTGGAGACCACCGGCAGCCCGGCGGCGGTCAGCAGCTGGGTCGGGGTGATCCGGATCGCCGGGGTGTCGGAGTCGAAGTGCTGCGAGCCGACGGTCAGGCGGTAGCGGCTGCTGCTTCCGGCGTTCACCACGTCCGCGGCGAACGTGAGCGGGCCGACCAGGCCCTCGCCGGTCTTCTGGTTGTGGATGTCGCTCGGCCCGGCCAGGTCGATCGAGCCGGGGTCGGTGCTCTCCAGGAACTCGCCGCCCTCCTGGCCCAGCAGCACGTGGTGCTGGACGCCGAGGCGGACGATCTGGGTGGCGCCGTGCTTGGCGTCGACGGCGTCGGTGTTGCCGTTGCCGGGGGCACTGGCGGTGGTGCCGGCGTCGTCCCGGTGCGAGCCCGGTAGCAGGTGCTCGACCGCGGCGGTGACGTCCACCTGCGGGCCGACGTTCAGGCTCCGGTCGATCTGGTCCGGCGTGGCCACCTTGCGTCCGGTGTCCACCAGCAGGTCCCTGATCTGCTGCGGCGTCAGGGTCCGGCCGGTCAGCTTCGCGGCGCCGTCGACCACGGCCGCGGCGGCCGCGATCTCCGGGGCCGAGGCGGAGGTGCCGCCGGTCAGGCTCACGTCGACGCTCTGCGCCGAGTGGCCCTGGGCGTGTGAGAACGCCGGGATGTTGTCGCTGGGCGCCGACAGGTCGATGCGCGAGCCGAAGCCGGAGGAGAAGTTGCCGCTGCCGGTGATCCGGGTCTCGGCGACGGTCGCCGGACCCGCGGTGCCGGCCGCCAGCGTGTCGTCGGTGGTGCTGCCGCCGGCCGCGATGGCGCCGCTGTCCGGCACCTCGCTCGGGGTGGTGGACATCGAGTCGTCGTCGATGGTCGTGGCCTGATGCGCGGAGTGCGCCACGTCGGTGGGGGTGCTGCCGCCGTCCGGGCCGACCGCGGTCGGGGTGAACAGGCGGGTGCCGTCGTTGGCGGCGATGGAGACCGTGATGCCGTACTGGTGCACGATCTGCGTGATCGTGGCCTGGATCGACGGATCGTCCTCCAGGTACCGGCCGGGGAAGCCCTGGCTGTCGGTGCCGAAGCCGAGGCTGGCGTTGATCACGTTCGGCCGCGGGGTCTGGCGCGCGGCGGCCAGCAGCGCCACCCGGATCTGGTCCGGGGTCGGGCTGGAGGGCACCACCAGGCGGTACTTCGCACCGGGCGCCACACCGAGCAGGTCGGTGAAGCCGCTGCCGGCGTTCTCCGGACGCTGATCCTGGTGCGGCAGCGGGGCCATCACGCTGAAGTCCAGCATGATCTCGCCGTTGGTCGGGTCCTGGTTCTCGGTGGAGCCCAGCGGGTCCAGGTGCCCGGCGGTGTCGGCGACGTAGGTGGGAATCAGCGGCATGGACGGCAGGTCCAGGTAGCGCTGGCCGCCGGAGACGACGGTGGTCGGGCCGAACTGCTGGACGTAGCCGTCGCCGGCGGCGGCCATCGAGGCGTCGGTGAGGTCGCCGACGCAGACGTTGGTGATGATCTCGCCCTGGCCGGGCAGCTTGCCGTAGCGGGTCTGCAGGTCGCTGTAGGCGCCGAGGGCGTCCACGCCGCCGGAGTTGATCCAGCTCTCCAGCGAGGAGGAGATGCCGTAGTTCGACGGCAGGCCCGAGGTGTTCGCCAGGGCCAGCCGCTTGGGCCCGGTCGCGGTGGCGTCGGTCTTGGCGGCGGCGACCAGCGAGGCCGGGATCGGTGTGCTGGAGCTGATCATGCTGCTGACGGCGTGGCCGCCGGCGGTGGCCGAGCTCCCGGCCGGCGCCGGATGGTCCGAGGCCTTCCAGGTTTCGCCGAACGCTGAGGCCCCGGCGGTGGTGACGGAGCCCTGCGGGCCGAAGGCGGCGGGGGTGCGGCCCGGGACGGTCGGGGCGGACGAGTCGGCGCTCGCCGCGCCGATGGTGCCGAGCGTGCCGGCGGCCAGCGTGGTGCCCGCGATCAGGGCCGTGATCAGGCGTATTCGACTTCTTGCGGCGGTGGGCCGGGGTGAACGGGGATTGTGCATTCGGTTCCTCACACGCTTCAGTGAATGAACGGTGGGAACAACCTGGCAGCGTGCGGGGTGATGGCACAAGAAGGCCAGCGGGGCGTATTCTCGCCACCCGGCGTGAT
Organism: Catenulispora sp. GAS73; assembly: GCF_041262085.1. Classification (NCBI taxonomy): domain Bacteria; kingdom Bacillati; phylum Actinomycetota; class Actinomycetes; order Catenulisporales; family Catenulisporaceae; genus Catenulispora; species Catenulispora sp. GAS73. Next base: position 54,288 of record NZ_JBGCCM010000038.1, on the reverse strand, counting down.
TACGCCAGAGCCGTGGACAAGGGGGCTGACGTGCTGGAATCGGTGGGCCTCCCAGAACCGTGCGGCACCGTCTACTCAGCGCTCGTTGAGCATCCGGAGTCTGGTGCGGCGCGGCTGGCGGAGCTGACCGGGCTGCCGCCGGCCAAAGTCCGCGCCGCGCTGGACCGGTTGACCGCCGAGGGACTGGCCAGCCGCGCCGCTGGGCGCGCGGCGGTGTGGTTCGCCTCAGCCCCGGACATCGCCATCGGCTCCCTGGTGGGACGCGCGGAGCAGGAACTGGTGCGCGTCAGGTCCTTGATGAACGAGCTCATGGACAGTTACCGCGAGGCCGCTCGCTACACCGACCCCTCCCTGTCGGTGGAGGTGGTCCGCGGCCACGAGGAGATCAGCCGCCGCTTCGACCACCTGCAGACCGAGGCCCGCCACCAGATCCGCGGCTTCGACCGGCCGCCCTACCTCGACGCCCCCGGCACCAACCACGACAACGCGGCGCGCCGGGCCCGCTCCGGCCTGAGCTACCGCGTGATCTACACCCGCGCCGCCCTGGCCTGGCCCGGCCGCCTCACCGAGGACATCAAGCCGTCGCAGACCTTCGGTGAGCACGCCCGCACCCGCCCGACGCTGCCGATCAAGATGGTGATCAGTGACGACCGCCAGGCCCTGATCCCGATCCGCGACCCGGAGGAGGCACTGACCACGGCCTACGTGATCCACCCGTCATCGCTGCTGGACGCACTGATCGCGCTGTTCGAGGCCGAATGGCGCCTGGCGCTGCCGATACCGGGCACCACCGGCGCCGGCCCGGACGAGACCACCCGCACCCTGCTCCTGCTGCTGGCCTCCGGCCAGACTGACGAGGCGATCGCCCGGGCGCTGGGCTGGAGCTTCCGGACCACGCAGCGGCGAGTGCAGGCCTTGATGCGGAGCCTGGACGCGACGACGCGGTTTCAGGCGGGAATGGAGGCGCGGGGGCGGGGGTGGGTGTGATGAACTGCCCAGATGTCTGCCGAAATTGAGCTCCCCATCCATGTCCGGGACCTGACGCACGCGGATCTCCCGCACATTGCTTGGTCCGGCTCCGCGCTGCATCTGCTCGTCGTGGAGAACGAGCTGGATCGTGCCGCGGCCGGAGTGGCGGACTACCTCGCGGTGTGCGCCGCCAAGTCGGACCTCCCGCTGGCGATCGGCGGTATCGATTACGAGCTCGCCCCCGGCGCCGGTTCGATCCATCAGCTCGCGACGATGCCCGCGCTCCAGTCCTGCGGCCTGGGCACCGCCCTGATCGAGGCTGCCGAGGAGCGCATCCGCCGGCGTGGCCTGGTCCGTGCCGAGCTCGGCGTCGAGCAGGAGAATCCGCGGGCGCGGGCGTTGTACGAGCGGCTGGGCTACGTCGTGTTCGACGTCCGCCCCGACTCCTGGGACGAGGAGGCGCCGGACGGCGCAATCCGCCGCTACGAGACAGTGTGCGCGATCATGGCCAAAGACTTGCGGGGCTAGCGCTCAGGACCCGAACGCCACCAACGCGTCCCCGGTCAACCGCATCGTGGTCCACTCGTCCATCGCCACCGCCCCGAGCGACTTGTAGAACCCGATCGACGGCTCGTTCCAATCCAGCACGCTCCACTCCACCCGGCTGTACCCGCGCTCGACCGCGATCCGCGCCAGCTCGCGCAGCAGCGCGCTCCCGTACCCGCCGCCGCGCGCTTCGGGACGCACGAACAGGTCCTCCAGGTAGATGCCGTGCGTGCCGTTCCACGTGGAGAAGTTCAGGAAGTACAGCGCGAAGCCGACCGGGCTCCCGGCGTCGTCCTCGGCGATCAGCGCGAAGACCGCCGGGTGCTCGGCGAACAGGGCCGCGTGCAGCTGCTCCTCGGTCGCCTTGGCGGCGTCCGGCTCGCGCTCGTAGTCGGCGAGGGCGGCGATCAGCGCGCGGATGGTCGGGACGTCGGCGGGGGCGGCGGGGCGGATCATGGAGTCAGCCTAACCGGGACACGATGTCCTCACGGCGGCGTGTCTGTTTCGGGCATCCCCGTTCGTGTAGAGGGTGAGAACGATCCACCCGAAGCACGAAGGAGAACGTCATGGCCGAGATCGTGGTCACCGAGAGCCTCACCCTGGACGGTGTCATGCAGGCCCCAGCCGGCGCCGACGAAGACCTGCGCGGCGGCTTCCCGCACGGAGGCTGGGCCGCCCCCTACGCTGACGAGATCATGGGTGCGGAGATGGCCAAGGGCATGGCGCGGCCGGGAGTGATGCTGTTCGGGCGCCGCACCTACGAGTCCCTGGCCGCGCACTGGCCCAAGCAGACCGACGGCAACCCGTACACCGAGAAGCTGAACAAGGTGCAGAAGTACGTGGTGTCGCGCACGCTCACCGAACCCCTGCCGTGGGTGAACTCGACCGTGGTGCCCGGCGACGGCGACGTCCCGAAGGCGGTCGCCGAGCTGCGCGACACCGTCGAGGGCGCCATCGCGGTCCTCGGCAGCGGCCAGCTGGTCCGCACCCTGGCTGCTGCGGGCCTGGTCGACCGGTACGTCCTGCTGATCCACCCGCTGGTCCTGGGCACCGGCCTGCGCCTGTTCGAGGGCGCGGAGCTGGGCCGGATGCGGCTGGTCGACTCGGTCCGCACCGGAACCGGCGTGATCATCGCGACCTACGAACCGACCCACGAAGCCTGAGGAGGCGACCGTGACCCGCTACCTGCTCTCCATCTACCAGCCCGACGGCCCGCTGCCCACCGACGAGCGGCTCGCCGAGATCAACCGTGACCTCGAAACGCTGAACGTCGAGCTGCGGGCGGTCGGCTCGTGGGTGTTCGACGGGGGACTGCATCCGGCGAGCACGGCGACCGTGCTCCGGCCCGGCGCCGGCGAGGTCATGATCACCGACGGGCCGTTCGTGGACAGCAAGGAGCACCTCGGCGGCATCAAGATCATCGATGCTCCGGACCTGGACGCCGCGCTCGGCTGGGCGGCGAAGCTGACGCGCGCGGTCGGGCTGCCGGTCGAAGTCCGGCCGTTCCTGGGCTGACGTGACACGGGGCACGGACAGCGTGAACAACACCGACAAGGCCGACATCGAAGCCGTCTTCCGCGCCGAATACGGCCGCGCGGTGGCCGTCCTGGTCCGCTCCCTCGGCGACATCGACCTCGCCGAGGAAGCGGTCCAGGAAGCCTTCACCACCGCCCTGCAACGCTGGCCCGAGGACGGCCGGCCGGCGTCCCCGGTCGGCTGGATCATCACCACCGCCCGCAACCGCGCCATCGACCGCCTGCGCCGCGAGGCCCGCCGCGCCGACCACTACGCCCAGGCGGCCCTCCTGCACTCCGCCGGTGCTGCCGCCACCGCCAATACCGGCACCACCGATCTCGAACCCCACCGCGAAACCGACGCCGAACCGGAGGACCCGGTGCGCGACGACCGCCTTCGCCTCATCTTCACCTGCTGCCACCCGGCCCTGTCCGCCCCGGCCCGGGTGGCCCTGACCCTGCGCCTGCTCGGCGGCCTGACCACCGCCGAGATCGCCCGCGCCTTTCTGGTCAGCGAGCAGACCATGTCCCAGCGCCTGGTCCGCGCCAAGGGCAAGATCCGCGCCGCGCACATCCCGTACCGGATCCCGTCGGAAGCCGAGCTGCCGGACCGGCTGCGCGCCGTCCTCTCCGTCGTCTACCTGATCTTCACCGAGGGTCACTCCGCGACCTCCGGCGAGAACCTGGTCCGCGCCGACCTGTGCGCCGAGGCGATCCGCCTGGCCCGGTTGCTCACCGAGCTGATGCCGGACGAGCCCGAGGCCGCCGGCCTGCTCGCGTTGCTGCTGCTCACCGAGGCCCGCCGCCCGGCGCGGGTCGGCCCCGACGGCGAACTGGTGCTGCTCGCCGACCAGGACCGCGCACTCTGGGACCGGGACCTGATCGTCGAGGGCCAGGACCTGGTCCGGGCCTGCCTGCGCCGCGGACAGCCCGGCCCCTACCAGCTCCAGGCCGCGATCAACGCAGTGCACAGCGACGCCCCCGACGCCGAACACACCGACTGGGGCCAGATCCTCGCCCTCTACGGCACCCTCCTGGCTGTCGAGCCGACCCCGGTCGTCGCCCTCAACCGGGCCGTCGCGCTGGCCGAGGCCGACAGCGTCGCCGCAGCTCTGGACGTCGTCGACGACCTCGCCGAGCCGCTGGCCGAATACGGGCCCTACCACGCGGTCCGCGCCGACCTGCTGCGCCGGGCCGGCCGCACCGCGGAGGCTGTCGCCGAATACGAGCTCGCCGCCGATCGGGCCGGCAACGCCAGCGAACGGGCTTTCCTGCTGTCCCGGCGGGACGCGCTCTTGGCGTGATCGGCGGCTATGCACCATGATGGCGTCGCGGTTGCCCGCCGGGGGGACATATCAGTGGCGGAAATCGACGTTCGGGCATGTCATCAGTGGTTCACAGGGGAGGGGATTATGTCCGAAGCCGTACCAGTCGACGGAAGATCGAAGAATCTGGTCCTGGCGGCGATGATCTTCGCGGTCTCCATGACGTTCATCGATCAGACGATCGTGTCCATCGCGGTGCCGGAGATCCAGACGAAGCTGGGGCTGTCCGCGACCGGCGTGCAGTGGGCGGTCAACGCCTACCTGCTCGCCCTGGCCTCGCTGTTCGCCTTCGGCGGCCGGCTGGCCGACACGCTGGGCCACCGCCGGATGGTGACGGTCGGCGTCATCATCTTCGCCGCCGCCTCGGCGATGTGCGGCGCCACGCCCAAGGGTTCGCTGGCCGAGGCCTGGCTCATCACCTTCCGCGCGCTGCAGGGGCTGGGCGGCGCGATCATGTTCCCGGCGGCGCTGGCCATCGTCGTGCAGACCTACGAGGTGCGCGAGCGCGGCAAGGCCCTGGCCACCTTCTTCGGCATCTCCGGCGCGCTGACCGCGATCGGCCCGATCATGGGCGGCTTCCTGACGCAGTGGACCTGGCGCGCGATCTTCTGGGTCAACCTGCCGGTCGCGGCCGTGGCGATCCTGCTGATCGCGCTGTCCAAGCCGGTCACCGACTTCCGCCCGGCCAAGATGGACTACCGCGGGCTGGCGCTGATCACCGGCGGCATCGTGCTGGGCGTCTTCGGCTTCCAGCAGGCCCCGCTGTGGGGCTGGAGCAACCCGGCGATCGGGATCTGCATCGCCGCCGGCCTGGTCCTGCTGCTCGTCTTCTACCGGGTCCAGCGCGGCACCGACTCGCCGCTGATCGATATGGACATCTTCCGCAACCGGACGTTCCTGGTCGAGAACCTGGTCCTGGGCATCGCGATGCTGGTGTTCGTGCCGCTGTTCCTGTTCTCCAGCGAGTACGCGCAGATCTCGCTCGGCAAGCAGGCCAAGGACGCTGGCGTGTTCCTGCTCTACTTCTTCATCGGCTTCGCCGTCGCCACCCAGATCGGCGGCCGCATGCTCGACCGGGTCGGCGCCAAGCGGCCGGTCACCATGGGCTGCGTGCTGGCCGCCGTGGGTTTCTTCCTGTGGGCCCAGAAGGTCACCACGCTCGACTTCGGCAAGCAGCAGTGGTTCATCGTCCTGGCCGGCGCCGGCATCGGCTTCATGCTCTCCCCGGCCAGCACCGACGCGGTGAACCAGGCCGGGCGGTACTCCTACGGCGAGGCCACCGGCATCACGCAGACGATCCGGAACTATGCGGCGAGCCTGGGGTTGGCGGTGCTGGGGACGACGCTGGTGTCGCGGATGCGGACCAACGTCGCCAACCAGCTGGTCGCCCAGGGTGCGCCGCGCGGCGTCGCCGACCACCTGGCGGCCGGGCTGGCGCAGATGCAGAGCAGCAGCTCCTCCAGCGGGTCTTCGAGCAGCGGGGCTCCGGACCTGTCGCAGATCCCACACTTCTACAAGGTGGCCTTCGCGCAGTCGACCGCGACGATCTTCTACGCGATGGCCGGGATCATGGCGGCGGCCGCGATCGTGGCTTTCGTCGGGCTCAAGCGCGGTGTCGCGCCGGAGGCTGTCGCGGCGGCTGACGCTGTCGAGGCTCCGGACGGCGGGCCGACGCAGGGGGCTGCGGAGGCGACTGCTTAAGCAGCTCGCTTTTCGGTCGGTTGTACTTGTCTACGGCGCCGTCGTCGCCGCGGCTCGTGGGCGCAGCGTGAAGCTGATGCCCAGCGCGAGCGCGGTGACGGCGGCGCCGATCCATGCCGTCGTGGTGAAGCCGCTGTCGGTGGGGAACAGCGCACCGGCCGGGGTGTGCGCGGCCAGCAGCAGGGCGCTCAGGGTGCTGCCGAGCGAGAAGCCGATGCTGCGGACCACCTGGTTGACACCCATGGCGCTCGCCGTCTCCTGCGCCGGGGTCACCTCCAGGATCACCGCGGGCATGGCCGCCGAGAAGGCGCCGACCCCGAGACCGAGGAGCATCATCGACACCAGCGGTCCGGCGATCGTGCCGCGGGCCACGGCGAACAGCGCGAACGCGGCGATCACGACGCCGGTCGCGGCGGTGACCAGCGCCGGCGCCGACAGGCGCTTGCGCACCTGGGGGCTGAGACGGCCGGCGACGAAGCCGACGACCGAGAACGGGACGAGGAACAGGCCCGCGGCGAACGTGCTCAGGCCGAAGCCGTACCCTGCGACGCGCGGAGTCTGCACGTAGCGCGTGATGCAGGACAGCAGCAGATACATCCCCACCCCGGCCACCAGCATCGCGGCGTTCGCCCCGGCCACCGCGCGGTGGCGCAGCAGCCGCAGGTCCACCAGCGGCGCGGTGAGCGCGCGTTCGCGCAGCGTCCAGGCCGCGAGCAGGAGCAGGGCCGCGACGACGCCGCCGATCGCCAGCGGCAGATGGTGCTGCCACAGACTCGCCTCGCCGAGGACCAGCAGCAGCACCAGCACCCCGGCGGTGAGCAGGCCGCTGGCAGTTGGGTCCGGCGCCGGGGCGACAGGCTGCTGCGAGGCGGGGAAGAAGCGGAACGCGACGAGCAGCGCCACCGCTGAGAGACCCAGCGCGGCCGCGTAGGCGAGGCGGATGCCGCCGACGTCGGTGAGGTAGCCCGCCAGCGGATAGCCGAAGCCGACTCCGGCGGTGGAGGCGACCGAGATCATCGCGATGGTCGAGGCGGCTCCGGCCTTGTCGAGGTGCTCGCGCGCCGAGGCCATCATCAGCGGACCCAGGGCCAGCCCGCAGCCCTGCGCCGCGCGTCCCACGAGCAGCGGCCCGAGGGGGAGCGGCAGCACCGTCAGGACACTGCCGGCCACGATCACGCCGAGCGTCGCCAGGACGACGGCGCGGCGGCGCGAGCCGGAGCCGAGGCGGCCCAGGACGGGGGTCGCCACGGCGCCGGTGAGGAGGGAGACGGTGAGCGTCCACTGCGCCGCCGCGAGCGAGACGTGCAGCGTGGTCGCGACGCTGGTGATCAGCGGGCCGCCGACGCTGCCGACGACGGCCATGACCACGCCGATCAGCAGCAGGGCGCGGGGGAGCGGGGCGGCGCGGGACGGTTCGCCGAGGCCCGGCTTCGGCGGGCCGGCGCCAGGAACGTCTTGACCGTCACCGGATCCAGCCCGGTCGTGTCGGCGACCAACTGCCACATGCCGGCGAAGCTCTCGCCGCGTCACGCATGGCACCGGTGAGCTGTTCGAACGCTGATCGCCCCACCCCGACCGCGAACTCCTCGGCGGCGATGAGCGTGCCATGCAGGCATGTTACTAGTCACGAACAAGTAACAACGCCGGGGTGCGAACGACCGCTCGCAGGCGGAGGATGGAGAGAGACGATAAGAGGTGGCGACGCTATGCGAGCCCGGGCCATCGCACTGGTGGTGGCGGTGGGGTGCGCTGCCGGAGGGTGTGCTTCGGCGGCGGCTCAGCCGAGTGCCTCCCCATCGCCGACTTCGACCGCCTCGCGAACCTCGACGCCCGCACCTCCGTCGACCTCGACGACCACGGTTACGGTGACACCGCCCCCGACGCCCTCGGCCACGCCGACTCCCGCAGCCCCGGTGGTAACGCCGACGCCGACAGCACAGGACCCGGCGGCCGTGGTCTCGGCGTTCTATGCGGCCATCAACGCGCAGGACTATGCCACGGCGTGGAAGCTCGGAGGCGACAACCTCGGCTTCACGTACAGCGCGTTCGCGGCAGGCTTCGCCGGCACGGCCCACGACACACTGACCATCACCGGCGAGGCGGGCAACACGGTCGACGTGCATCTCGAAGCCTTGCAGGCCGACGGCTCGACCAAGGTCTACGACGGCTCCTACCAGGTCAGCAACGGCCAGATCATCAAGGGGCAGCTGAGCCAGAGCACCACGGTCGTCGCGCCGACCTCTCCGCCGCAGGGGGTCATCACGGACCCGCACGGCGGTTTCTACAGCCGCGGCGAGTTCTGCCCGGACGCCGATGCCGGCCTCACGACCGTCGATGCCAGCGGCAATGTCCTGACCTGCGTCCTCGAATCAGGCGCGTACCACTGGCACTAACCGCATGATTGGTTCGATCTGACAGCAGGCGCCTGCCGCAACCCCATCGGCGCGCGCCCCGGCGCCGTCCACTCGATCATGTACCGCAGCTGCAACGTCCGGTGCCAGCGCGCCCCGGGCAGCGCGTCCAGGGCGGTCTTCTTCGACTGGGCCCACGACGGGATGGCGTCGAAGCTCACCGGCATGCCGTCCGGGCCCGACTTGCCGCCGTGGGCGAGGCGGATGGTGTGCATCAGCGGGACCTGCGCCGCCGCGATCAGCCAGTCCACCGCCGACCGGCTCATTGCCAGGCCGGCCACTACCAGCCGGCCGCCGGGTTCCAGGAGTGAGGCCATGGCCTGCAGGGCCGGTTCGGGGTCCATGTGGTGCAGCGCGGCGACTGAGGCGACGAAGCTGAACGAGTGGCGGGGGAGCACGCCGTCGCGGACCGCGGCCAGGAAGTCGGCCTCGACGACCTCGACGTCCAGGCCCGCGGTGCGGCGGCGGGCCTGTTCGGCCATCTCCGGTGAGGCGTCCAGGGCCACGACCCACGTGGCGTGCGCGGCCAGCTTCTGCGCGAGCAGGCCGTCGCCGCAGCCGACGTCCAGGGCCGAGCGGCAGTATGGCGGCATCGCGCGCACGATGCGGGCGTGGTGCGCGACGTTGTGGTTCCAGTAGTCGTGGTTCCGGGAGTACGTCACATCAGGTCAGACGACTTTTGATCGAGGAACGGTTCGGGTTGTCGTGTAACAACCGCGGTTACCGGAAGTGCACCAGAATCCGCCCCGCGTTGTTCGGGTCCTCCTCGACCCGCGCATAGAGCCGCCGCAGTTGCTGCTGTCCGAGGAACGCCATGACCCGCCGCTTCAGCGTGCCCGCGCCGCGACCCGGGATGATCTCCAGGACGTCGACGCCGGTCGCGGAGCAGCGGAACAGAGCTTGCTGGACGGTGCGGTAAATGGCGCGGTCGTCGCGGAAGACGCCGTGCAGGTCCAGGGTCTCCATCGCGGTGGCCTCCCGGGTGTCGGTGCGCTGGCGCGCGGTCCCACCATATGACTGACGGCGGCCGAGACGTCCTGAGGCTGCGCCTGAGCTTGAACGTCGAACCCTCGACCTGAGGTTGAAGGTCGGGGTGGCTCAACCCTGAACCCGATCTTGAACCAGGGCCTTGACCTGCGCGCTCCCGCGCCCTACTGTCCGGCATCAGTTAGTAATCCTTACTGACAAGAAGCCGGTACGGACAAAAGCCCGGGAGAGCCCGTGAAGCGCACCCGAACCACCCTCGTGACCGCCGTGGTCGCGCTGGCGACCGCCGCGTCGCTGTCCGGCGCCACGGCGTCGGCCGACTGCCGGCAGCTGCCGAAGCACATCTTCGCTCCCTACTTCGAGGGCTACACGACCGACAGCCCGGCGGCGCTGGCCGCCGCCTCCGGCAACAAGTACCTGACGCTGGCGTTCATCCAGACCCCGGCGCCGGGCTCCTGCGACATCGACTGGAACGGGAACCCGGCCGCGCCGATCGCCTGGTCACACTACGGCGCGGACATCGCGAAGATCCGGGCGGCCGGGGGCGACGTCGTGCCCTCATTCGGCGGGTACGCCGCCGACCACGGGCAGCAGGAGATCGCCGACAGCTGCACCGACGTGAACAAGATCGCGCAGGACTACGAGTCCGTCGTCACCACCTACGGCGTCACGCGGCTGGACTTCGACGTCGAGGACTTCTCCGAGTCCAACGCGGCCGGCGTGGACCGGCGGAACAAGGCGATCAAGATCGTCGAGGACTGGGCCGAGCGGACCGGGCGGCGGGTGCAGTTCGTCTACACCGTAGGCACGAACATGACCGGGTTGAATGTGCCGACCGGCGTGAACGTGATCCAGAACGCGGTCGCGAACCACGCGCGGATCGACATCGTCAACATCATGACGTTCGACTACTACGATAACCAGCCGCACGAGATGGCCGCCGACACCGCCACGGCCGCCGCCGCGGTGGTGCAGCAGCTGCGCGCGGTGTACCCGCACGAGTCCGACTCCGAGCTCTACCACCACCTCGGCGTCACCGAGATGATCGGCATCGACGACTTCGGGCCGCCGGAGGTTACCACCCCCGCCGACGCCGTCGCCATCGAGAAGTGGGCCGCGAAGAAGGGGCTCGCGGAGCTCTCGTTCTGGGCGCTGGAGCGGGACAACGGCGGCTGCGTCGGGACCGCCGGCAGCGACAGCTGCTCGGGCGTCGCGCAGAATACATGGCAGTTCAGCAACACGTTCGAGGCCTTCACGAAGCGGTAGCGCGTCGCGGGTCACGCGGACGGCGCCGTGGGATTGCCTGCGGCGCCGCGCCTGCGAGCCTGGGCATATGTCTGAACAACCTCCGGCCGCGGGCCGCCCCCGGGTCCTGTTCATCGTCAGCGCCGCGCACCAGCTGACGATGAAGGACGCCACCCTGCGCACCACCGGCTTCTGGGCTGAGGAACTGCTCGTGCCGTACAAGGCGTTCACCGAGGCCGGATTCGACGTCAAGTTCACCACCCCGGCCGGCCTGGTCCCGCAGCCGGACCCGCGCAGCCTGAACGCCCAGGACGGCGCCGAGCTGGACCACCTCCCGGACCTGCGCACCCCGCTGGTCCTGGACGACGTCGAACTCGACGGCTACGAGGCGGTCTACGTCCCCGGCGGCCACGCCCCGATGGAGGACCTGGCCACCGACGAGGTCTCCGGCCGCCTGCTCACCGAGGCACTGGCGGCGGGCATCCCGGTCGGCACGGTCTGCCACGGCGCGGCCGCACTACTCGCCGCCCGCCGCGACGACGGCACCCCGACGATCGCCGGCTACCGCCTCACCGGCTTCACCGACGAGGAGGAGCGCCAGGGCGGCCTCGCCGACAACATGCGCTACCTGCTGGAGGACGAGCTGGTCGAGCGCGGCGCCGACTTCGTCGAGGGGCCGGCGTACCAGCCGCACACCGAGACCGACCGGAACCTGCACACGGGGCAGAACCCGCAGTCTTCGGCGCAGATCGCCGCGGACATGCTGGAGGCGCTGGGGAAGTAGGCCGTCACGAAACTGCGACGACAAGCGGCCGCGTGAATGGCACGATGATCGCCATGGCTCCACCTGTGTCAGCCAAGGAGCTCCTCGCCTCATTTCACCGCGCCGCGACTGTCCAGCGACGATCCTTCGCTGGTGAGGACCTCATCTCGGCGCGGTTGCCGCGCTTGCGGCTTACCCGATGCTCCTTTCGCGGAGCGGATCTGCGCCACGCCACACTGGATGGCTGTCACTTCAAAATGTGCGACTTCCACGGTGCCGACATCAGGGGTGCTTCCTTGCGAGGCGCGACGTTCGCGGGTTGCGATCTCACGGCCGCCGACCTGCGCGACACCGACCTGACCGGCGCGCGGCTCGGACTGGTCCTGACCGGCGCGCCGCCACACGGGCTGACCGACGCCACAGGCGTTCGACTCGACCATGCCGTCGTTCGCGATCTCCGTCTGGACCAGGTGATCGGTTGGCCCGCCGCCGACTGACCGCGCAGCCTGAACCGGCCGCTGGTCGGCTTCAGTACCGCAGCACCGCCGCCACCCCCGCCGCGTCGGCCAGCGTCCCGTCCGGTACGAACACCACCAGCGCGCCGCCCTCCACGGCGTTCTCGACCAGCAGCTCGACGATGTCGGTGGCCACGCCGGGCTCCGGCGGCTCGAAGTCCTCCTTCGGCTGCGGCAGGGTGACCGGCTCCGGGAAGGGCACGGTCGTCAGCTCGCGGCCGTCGCCGCTGGTCTTGCCGGCGATCAGCAGGCCTTCCTCGACCAGCAGGCGGTAGACGCGCTTGTCGGCGACGGCCGTCCACACCTCCGCCGGGCCGCCGACGTACTTGTTCTGCGATCGTGCGTCGCCGAGCTCGTTCACCGCGCGCTCGACCTGCTCGGTGCGGTACGCCTCGATCGTCGGTGCGATGCGCTTGGCCAGGTCGGCCGGGGTGTCCTTGTCCATGCCGGTCAGCGGGAGGGTGCCGGCGACCAGGTCGCGGTAGATGGTGAGATCCAGGAAGGTCGCGAGGGTCTTGTCGCCGCCGATGACGAACAGCGGCAGGCCGTTGTGCGCCTTGAGCGCCTGGCCGAGGTTCTTGTCGACGGTGCGCAAGTACTGCTTGACGTACTCCTCGTGCGCCTCGTACGGCTGCGCGCGGGGGATCGGCCCCGGTACCGCGTCCTCCGGCGACGGGATCGCCGGCGCGTCCGGGAAGCCGTGTTCCTTCACCTCCCGCAGCCGCGAGGCCGCGCCCCGGTAGAGGCGGCACATCTCCTGGTCCAGCACCAGCACCAGGTACGGCCACGAGCGTTGCTCGGCCGCGGCCAGATAGCGCGTCAGGTACCGGTCGGCGAACTCCACCCGCGGCCGCACCTCGGCGTCCGTCGGCACCTGCCAGACCTGCGTCGGCTCCGCCGCGCTGAGGTAGACGACCAGCTCACCGGCGGGAACACCGGGATCGACGAGCTCGGCGATGGCGTCCGGCGACAGCTTGCCGTCGCGCAGCACCAGCCGCACGTCCCGCTCGACGTCCTGGTCCTCGGCCAGCTGCCGCTGCGCCTCGGTGCACAGGCCGCGCAGCAGGATGCGGTCCTTCTCGCTGAAGGGGGCCTTCGGGTCGACCGGCATGACCATGGTGACCGCCGGATAGGGACGCGAGGCGCGCAGCGCGACCAGGGTTTCGGGCGTCAGTTCGGAGATGTCCACCTGGCCACTGTCGCGCTGGTCGACGTTGATGACCTGCGGTCGAACCCATTCGTGTGGTCATGCGGCGACCAGCCTCACAGTCCGGTCGCCGCACATTCCCTATTGTGCCGCGACCGTAGCCCCCGGTGTGCGTGTCGTCACCGTGTTCGAAGACGCTCCGGACGCGGCCGCGTCGCCACGCGGTGACCGCTCGATCCGTACCTTCAGGTTCTTCATCAGCGGCTGGTCGCTCTGCGTGCTGTAGTCCTTGATACCGACCAGCACGTTCATCTCCGGCATGTACCCGGCCGCGCACCCCCGCGGAATCGCGTACTCGACGGCCAGGAATCCGCGCAGCGTGCGCTTCGAGCCGTCCTTCGACGTCGCCGTGATGTCCACGGGCTCGAACTGCGCGACGCCCCGCTCCCGCATGTCCTCCTTGTTCATGAACACCAGCGTCCGCAGGTTCTTGATCCCGCGATAGCGGTCGTCGTCGCTGTAGATGGTGGTGTTCCACTGGTCGTGCGAGCGCATCGTGCCCAGCAGGAGGGTGCCGGGGGCCGGGACGGCGTCGGGCAGCGGGGCGGCGGAGAACTCGGCCTTGCCCGACGGCGTCAGGAACACCAGCTCGCGCGCCGGCTGCTTGATCCGGAAGCCGAGCGGGAGCCGGACGCGCCGGTTGAAGTCCTCGAAGCCGTCCAGCACCTTCGCCATGGTGTCGCGGATGCGGTCGTAGTCCTCGACGTACCAGTCCCACGGCGTCTTGGTCTTCGGCAGCGCGGCCTTGGCGATGCCGGCGATGATGGCCGGCTCCGACAGCAGGTACGGCGAGGCCGGCTTCTTCATCCCGACCGAGAGGTGCACCATGCTCATCGAGTCCTCGACCGACAGGTGCTGCACGCCGCCGCGCTGGTGGTCCTTCTCGGTGCGCCCCAGGCACGGCAGGATCAGCGCCTTGCGGCCGTGCACCAGGTGGCTGCGGTTCAGCTTGGTGCTGACGTGGAACGTCAGCTCGCACTCGCGCAGCGCGTCGTAGGTGTAGCGGGTGTCCGGGGCGGCGAGGGCGAAGTTGCCTCCCATGCCGCAGAACACCTTCACCTCGCCGCGGTGCATGGCCTCGATCGTGGTGACCGTGTCCTTGCCGAACTCCCGGGGCGGATCGATCTGGCACACCTCGGCGAGCCGGTCCAGGAACTCCGGCTTGGGCCGGTGGTCGATGCCGCAGGTGCGGTTGCCCTGCACGTTGCTGTGCCCGCGCACCGGGGACGGCCCGGCGCCCTCGCGGCCGATGTTGCCGCGCAGCAGCAGGAGGTTGACGATCTCGCGGATGGTGTCGACGCCGTGTTCGTGCTGCGTGATGCCCAGGCACCAGCTGATGACGCTCCGGTCGGCCGTGCGGTAGACCTGCGCGGCCTTGCGGATGTCCTGGCGGCTGACCGCCGACTGCCGTTCGATCTCGTCCCAGGAGGTGTCCTGGACCAGGGCGCGGTACTCCTCGAAGCCCTGCGTGTGCCGGGCGACGAACTCCTCGTCCAGCGCCTTCGGGTCGGCCTCCGACCACTCCAGGACGGCCTTGGCCATGCCGCGGATCAGGGCCATGTCGCCGCCGATGCGCGGCTGGATGTTCAGGGTGCTGGTCTTCGTGGCCTTGTTCAGCGCCATCTGCACGAACTCGTGCGGCACGATCGTGCGCGTCGCCGCCGCCTCGACCAGCGGGTTGATGTGCACGATCTGCGCGCCGCGGCGGTAGGCCTCGGCCAGCGAGGTGAGCATGCGCGGGGCATTGGAGGCGGCGTTGACGCCCAGGATAAACAGCGCGTCAGTGCTCTCCCAGTCCTTGAGGTCGCAGGTGCCCTTGCCGGTGCCCAGCGCCGCGGTCAGTGCCCGGCCGCTGGCCTCGTGGCACATGTTGGAGCAGTCCGGGAGGTTGTTGGTGCCCAGCTCGCGGGCCAGCAGCTGGTACAGGAACGTGGCCTCGTTGCCGAGGCGGCCGGAGGTGTAGAACGCGGCCTGGTTCGGGTCGTCCAGGGTTCGCAGGGTGCTGCCGATCAGCTCGAAGGCGTCCTTCCAGCCGATCGGGACGTAGTGGTCGGTCTCGGGGTCGTAGACCATGGGCTCGGTGAGGCGGCCCTGGTCTTCGAGGGCGAAGTCGGTCCACTGTTCGAGCTCGGAGACGGTGTGCGCGGCAAAGAACTCGCGGCCGGCGCGCTTGCGGGTCATCTCCCAGGTGACGTGCTTGATGCCGTTCTCGCAGATGTCCAGGTGGATGCCCTTGAGGGAGTCCGGCCACGCGCAGCCGGGGCAGTCGAAGCCGCCGTTCTCGTGGTTCATCTTCAAGATGGCGCGCGTGCCCTCGCGCAGCTCGCCCTGCTCCAGCAGCACGTGCGTGACGCTTTTGGCGGCGCCCCAGCCGGCGGAGGGGTGGTGGTAGGGGTGCGAGCTTGGTGGTGCCTCCGGGGTGGCGCCGACCGACGGTTCCAGCGGCTGCTCAGGCTGCGCGGGCGGCTCGGGCGGTTCCGGCAGCTTGTCGGCGTCTTCGGAGGGGTTCACGGTGACCACCTTCCACCGGTCGGCAGCGCGCATGCGGGATCGTCAGCCACCCTAGGGCCGCAGCGCGCGGGTCGCATGCCGGAACCGGCTGGCGCTCGGCCACCCGGACGGCCCATTGCGCGCGTCCGGATCGGCGCTCCGGGGACATCCTCAGCATGACGCACGTCCAGCTGCGGCCCGGCTGGCGCCGGGAGGCGCTGCGCACCAGCTTGTGGTGGGTGCCGACGCTGGAGGTCGGGGCGGCGGTGCTGCTGTTCGGGGCCGGCTACCTGCTGGACCGGGCGGCGTACAACGGGTCGATCAAGCTGCCGTCGTGGGTGATCAGCGGGACGGCCGACGCCTCGCGGCAGATCCTGACCGCGCTGGCCGCCGCGTACATCACCGTGGTCGGCGTGGTGTTCTCGGTGATCCTGGTGGCGCTGACGCTGGCCTCCACCCAGCTCGGGCCGCGGATGCTGCGGAACTTCCTGCGGGACCGCGGGACGCAGTGGACGCTGGGGACGTTCGTCGGGACGTTCACTTTCGCGATCCTGGTGCTGATCTCGATCGGGCCGGGCAAGCACGGCGACTTCGTGCCGCACGCCTCGATCAGCACCGTGCTGGTGCTCTCGCTGCTGGACGTCGGGGTCCTGATCTACTTCATCCACCACATCGCGGTGCAGATCCAGCTGCCGTACGTCATCGCCTCCATCGCCGCCGACGTGGTGAAGGCCATCGACGAGGAGGCCGCGCCGCCGCCGGGCGGTCCGCGGCTGGGGCCCTCGCCGCAGCAGATCCTGGCGGCGATGGACGCCGAGCACGGCGTGGTCACCGCCTCGGAGAGCGGGTACCTGCAGTACGTCTCGCACGCCAAGCTGGTCCGCATCGCCACCGAGGCCGACGCCGTGATCCACCTGCTGTACCGGCCGGGGCACTTCATCGTCGCCGGCCGGCTCCTGGCGACGGTCACGCCGCCGGAGGCCGCCCCGCGGGTGAAGGCGGCGCTGCGGATGGCGCACCTGTCCGGGCCGCACCGGTCGCTGTCGCAGGACATCTCGTTCGGGATCGACCAGCTGGTGGAGATCGCGGTCCGGGCGCTGTCCACGGCGGTGAACGATCCGTTCACGGCCCTGAGCTGCATCGACTGGATCGGCGACTGCCTGCGTCAGGTGGCGCTGCGGTGGCATCCGCAGGTGGTGCACCGAGACCGGGCGGGGTATGTCCGGCTGATCCGGACGCAGGCCTCGTACGACCGGCTGGTGCGGCGCGGGTTCGAGAAGGTGCGGCAGAACAGCCGGGGGATGCCGTCGGTGATGATTCGGGAGTTGCAGGCGCTGAAGGAGATCATGGCGCAAGCGCCGCGGGCGGAGCAGTACGCGGTGCTCATGGAGCAGGCGGACATGATCAAGGTCTCGGCCGAGGCGTCGATTCCGGAGGCGCGGGATCTGGCGGACGTCGTGGGCGTGTACGACGCGCTGGTGGCGCTGCATGAGCGGTTGGTGCGGGAGGCGGGGGACTAGCGCTTTCGCGGTTTCGTTTTGGCGGAGGCGGGGCGGTGATGGAGATAACTGGCCCTATGGAGCAGCAGGCGCTCGCCGACCACGACGAGGCGGCGAACGCGGTGGCAGTTCAGCATGGTGCGGTTGGCTGTCATACAAGCCTCTGGCACGGCCGCGATCGGCCGCAGCGGATAAGACGACGAGTCGGCAGCGAAGCGAGTGGCTGTGCACCGGGAAGCGAGTCGGGAGCGGCGCCGGGCCGTGCGGCAGGTAGCGCGGCGGGGAGCGGGTGCTCGGGCGCGGTCGTGCCCGATGGCCAGCCGCTGATGTGCCGGCCGCTCAGCCATCTGGCTTTCCGGGCGGGCATGCCCTGTGTCCCGCTGCGGGTCGCCAGGGCATGCCTCTCTACCGGGAGCCCCTCACAGCGCCCCGAAGCTCACTGGTGCCGACCCGAGCGCCAGCTCCCAGCCGTACCAGCCCTGCGGCAGCAGGTAGTTCTCGTACACCTTGCCGTCCGAGCCCAGCACGTAGGTGATGTTCGTGCCGTTCTTGTCCTTCAGGGAGTTCGGCATCCCCGCGAATGTGACTCCGGCGGGCAGCGGCGAGTTGCTGTAGGTGTGCCAGCCCGACCAGGGCGAGCCGCCGGCGACCTTCTGGTAGTCCTCCTGGAGGTTGCCGCTGCTGTCGAGCGCCGTCACGACCAGGTGCCCGGTCGAGTCGGAGAAGACGCTCGGCGAGCTGACGAAGGGGCCGCCGGTGCCGAGGTTCAGTTCCCAGCCCGACCACAGGCCGGTGGCCCGGGTGAAGTAGTCCTCGTAGACGTTGCCGTCGGTGCCGGTGGCGTAGGTGACGTTCACGCCGTTGGCGTCATGCGTCGCGAAGGGTGTCCCGATGAACCGGACGCCAGCCGGCAGCGGCGAGTTGTTGTAGGGATGCCAGCCGCTCCAGGGCGCCTGGCCCGGTATCTTTTGGTAGTTCTCCATGACGTTCCCCGAGCTGTCGACCGCCGTCACCACCAGATGCCCGGTCGAGTCCGAGAAGACGCTCGGGGGACTGACCAGGTTGATGTTCGGGATGACTCCGAGGTTGAGCTCCCATCCCGACCACAGGCCGGTGGCCGCCGTGAAGTAGTTCTCGTAGACGTTGCCGTCGGTGCCGGTGGCGTAGGTGACGTTCACACCGTGGAGGTCGTGCGTCGCGTACGGCGTCCCGATGAACCGGACCCCGGCCGGCAGCGGTGAGTTGTTGTAGAGATGCCAGCCGGACCACGGTCCTGCGGCAGGAGCTTTCTGATAGTTCTCTTCAACGTTGCCCGACGTGTCGACAGCGGTCACGACAGTCTTGCCGGCCGAATCCACGAACACGCTCGGTGCGCTGACGAACGGCCCGTTGGCGGTCCCGAGGTTCAGCTCCCACCCAGACCAGCCGCCGCCACCGGGGATCGTCTGGTAGTCCTCGTAGATCCAGCCGTCGGAACCCAGGGCGTAGACCACGGTCGCCTTGTTGTTGTCGAGGATCGTCGCGGTCGCGCCGGCCTGGATGCTGTGCGGGCTGTTCGGCACGGCGGTCTGGCCCGAGTAGCCGACCGAGGCGATGTTCGCCTGGACCGCGTTGTCCGCCGCGTCCGACGGGTAGCCGGCGGTCATCACGCCCTCGAAGAACGTCCCCACGTCGTAGTCGCTGTTGTCGCCGCCGATGCCCAGGATGATGCCGCCTTCCTGGTGCATGGGCGCGTAGCCGCTCGGGAGCGGCCCGCTGAACCAGGTGTTCAGCGTGCCGGTTCCGGGCGTCTCCGCCCTTCAGCGCGTAGGTGGACCGTCCGTCGTTCTTCAGCATCGCCGTGACGAAGGAACTGGAATTGCCGGTGTTCGCCGTGTCGCTGCCGTTGCCGCCCTGGAACAGCCCGTCCTCCATGTCGGCCTCGACCCATGGGCCCTGGCCCGTGCAGGGCGGGAAGTAGCACTTGGTTTCCAGGCTGACGGCGTCCATGTGCGCCGCGCCGTTGTCGACCGGCTGCGCCTCGGCGTTGCCGTAGTCGAAGCAGCAGCCCGCGTTGGTGTGGGTCCCGCTCGCGACCATGTAGACGCCTTCGGGCTGCCCGTTGGTGGCCACCCCGGACGCGGCGTCGGTGTACCGGTACCCCGAGCGCTGCGTGATCCAGACCCCGTACGCCTTGTGCCCGCCGGCGGTGACGGCCAGCGTGCTGGCGTCGGCGCCGTGGCTGGCACCCGAGCCCTGCCGCCCGGCCGGGGCGAGCGTCAGGTCGTTGTGGCGCGGCGTCTGGTCGTAGATCTTCGTGATCGTGCAGCTCACCGTGCCGCAGAAGGCGTCGTGGTCGGCCGCGTTCGCGTAGCCGCCGGGGGACAGCACGCCGACGTCGTGCGTCGCGCCGTCCGTGGTGCGCGTGAGCTGATACAGCGGGCCGTCGTAGCCGGAGATCAGGGCCCGGACGCTGCTGTGCGCGGCCACGCACGGCGTTCCGGCGGCCGCGTAGATGTCGCAGGGCAGCGACGTGTCGGCCCGTGACACGCCGGGCGTGGTGAGGAGGGCCGTGAGAGCGATGATGAAGGCGCCTATGAGGGCCGGAAGCAGCCTTAGCCGGGCAGGATGTCTTGACGCGATGATCAAGGGCGTCACCTTTCGCGGGACTGGTGCTGGACCGCAGAGGTCGACACGCCACCAGCCGCCCTGACGAAGAGCCCGAATATTCCGGGCCGGCTTCGCAGCGGTTCGCCCCCGAAACGCTTGTTCGCATCGGGAGAGTGCCACGGTCGTGGATCACCGGGCAACGACTTTCCAACGGATTCAAAGGGATTCAAAACAGTCGGATCGGAGCCGACTGGATCCGTTGGAAAGTCGTTGCCCGGCGATCAGGAACCGCAGGTTCTCGGCGACGGACCGCCGCAGCTCCGGCGCGTCGACGACCGACGAGGGCTGCGAAGGTCCGCCTCCGGTCGCTACTCGCTTTGCCAGGTGAACGTGGCCTTGGCGAAGTCGCCGGCAGCCAGGTCCTCGCGCCGGATGAGCCAGTACAGGCGCCCGGTGTCGCCCCACTCCATCGCCGCGCGGCCGTCGCTGTCGACCTGCAGCAGCATCACCAGCTCGTCGAGCAGCTCGCGGCGCCGGGTCTTGGCCGCGTCGTCGTCGCCGGGGGCCACCGCGTGCGCGGCCTCCTTGGTGACCGAGCCGGCCTTGGGCAGCGCGTAGCCGCCGACCCGGTGGTGCGGGGAGTGGTCGCGGCGGAACGAGGTGAGGGCGTCGTAGAAGCCGTCGCCGTCGGCGTCGCCGACCGTCGGGTACTCGGTGTAGTCGTCGTCGGCGGCCGGGTCGTCGCCCGCCTCGCCGAACGCCGCGACGAGCGCCGCGTTCTCGTTGTCCGGGGCGGTCGCTATCAGCTCGCCGGTCAGCATGATCCGCGGGAACGCCTCCAGGCCCTCCGGCGCGGGCCGCTGGGCCACGTTCTCGGTGCCTTCGGGTACGTAGACGACCCGCGTGCCGCCGGTGATGGTGTCGGGGTCCAGGTACTGCACCGCGTCGTCGCCGACGCCGTTGAAGTAGAAGAACAACAGCATCCCGTCGCTCGGCACCGGGATGTCCAGCTCCTGCACCGGGATCTCACCGCAGTCCACCGCCGCGATGAACGACAGCGGCCCGTGCCCCTCCCACTCCGGCCACGGCACGTCCGCCGGCAGCAGGGGCTCCCCGCCGAGGTAGCCGACCAGCGGCTCGCCCTCGTTCTGCTCGCGCAGGTGGAAGCCCGGGCGCAGCAGCTCGATCCACTTCTTGGCGTTCTCCGGGCTGAAGAAACGCCGGCCGGCCTCGGCCAGCGGTGACTCACTGATCTCCATGCGCGGAATGCTTTCAGGTGTCCGCTCGCGCGACAAGCCGTTGCGGCATGTTTGTGCAGGGCGCCTAAGAGTTCTGTCCCCGGCCACACTCAGCTCATGATCCCGGTCTCGTAGGCGAGGATCACCAGCTGGATCCGGTCCCGGGCGTCCAGCTTGGTCAGCAGGTTCGCCACGTGGGTCTTCGCCGTCGCCAGGCTGATCACCAGCTCGGCGGCGATCTCGCTGTTGGCCAGGCCGCGCGCGACCAGGGTCAGCACCTCGTGTTCGCGCTCTGTGACGCCGGCCAGCCGGCCACGCGCGCTGGTGCTGGTGCTGGTGCTGCCACGAGCGTCGCCGCCCGCGGTCTCCCGCCGGTCGCGCTCGGCGCGCTGAGTCCGGTCGGCGGCGAAGCCCTGATCGGTGAAGTCGGCGATGAGCCTGCGCGTGACGCTCGGCGCGATCAGCGCGTCCCCGGCCGCGACCACCCGCACCGCGGCCAGGATGTCGTCCAGCGCCATGTCCTTGAGCAGGAACCCGCTCGCGCCGGCCCGCAGCGAGCCGTAGACGTTCTCGTCGTCGTCGAACGTGGTCAGCATCAGCACCTTGGTCGCCGGCGCCTCGGCCTTGATCCGGCGGGTGGCCTCGATCCCGTCCAGGCCCGGCATCCGGATGTCCATCACCACCACGTCCGGGTGCAGGTCGTGGACCTGCCGCAGGGCCTCTGCACCGGTGCCGGCCTGCCCGGCCACCTCGATGTCCGGGGCGTCGGTGATCACCATCACCAGACCGGCCCGGATCAGCGGCTGGTCGTCCGCCAGCAGGACCCTGATGGGCGGCGTGCCGCTTATTCCGGTCACGCCACTCACGCCGCTCATGCCGGGATCCGCGCTTTCACCCGGAACCCGCCCTCCGGGCGAGGCCCGGCGTCGAACGAGCCGTCCAGCAGCGACACCCGCTCCCGCATCCCGGCCAGCCCGAACCCGTCGCCGGCGCGCGGGGCGTCGGCGAGCCCGCCGCGACCGTCGTCGAGCACTTCGATCACCAGCTCCCGGGGCCGGAACGCTATCGCCACCGAGCACTGCCGGGTGCCCGCGTGCCGCACCACGTTCGTCACCGACTCCTGCACGATCCGATACGCCGACAGGTCCACCTCCGCCGGCAGTTCCCGGCGCTCGCCGTCGAACCGCACCCGCACCGCGACCCCGGCCCTCGCCGCGTTGTCGGCCAGCGCCGGCAGGCTGTCCAACCCCGGCGTCGGCGCGACGCTGTCCCGGTCGTTCTCGGCCTTGCGCAGCGCGACCAGCATGTGCCGCAGCCCGGTCAGTGTCTCCCGGCTGGTGGTCTCGATGACGTCCAGGGCCTCGGCGGCCAGCACCGGCTGCGTGCTGATGCAGCGCTTGGCCGCCCCGGCCTGGATCGCGACGATCCCGATGCTGTGCGCCACCATGTCGTGCAGCTCCCGGGCTATCCGCAGCCGCTCGGCGGTCACCGCGCCGGCCGCGACCTGCTCGCGCAGCGCCCGGCCGTGCTCGCGCCGCTCGCCGATCAGCACGCCGCCGATGAACGCCACGGCCAGCAGCAGGACGGCGTTGCTGAGCCGGCCGTACGGGGTCGGTTCGCCGGGCTTGGTGAGGAATTCCAGCATCGTCCAGGCCGCGAACGTCGTGATCGCCGCGGCCAGCCCGATCCACCGCGGCCGGCTGGCGGCGACCACCGTGACCAGCGCGCCGGCCCCGACCAGGGACAGCGCGCTGCCCTCGCCCAGCGCCGTCAGCCACGCCGCCCCGATCAGCAGCCCGGCCAGCGCGGTCACCGGACGGCGCCGGCACATCACCACCGGCGCGGCCGACACCAGCGCGAGCTCCAGCCGCTGGGCGCCCTGGAAGTCCACGGTGCCGGGACCGACCACCAGCTGATGCGGGCCGGACGGCATCGTGTCGAACACCAGCCAGGCGAGCACCAGCATCCCGCCGACCGCGAACGCGTCGAACCACCCGGTCGGCGTGCGCCGCTGGGCCAGACGTCGGAGCCGGTCCACCGGCCGAAGAGGAGCGTCCACAGCAGCAGGCTAGCGATCACCGGCCCGGCGACACATCGGTCGCCAGAACTAGTTCGCGCGGCCGGTCCGCCGGCGCCAAGACCGGTCGGCAGCCCGATCCGCCGCGCCGGGGCCGAACGGCACCGTTGTCATCATGATCGACGTCAACCACCTCACCAAGAGGTTCGGCGGCGTGACAGCCGTCGAAGACCTGACCTTCACCGTGCGGCCCGGCGTGGTCACCGGGTTCCTGGGCCCGAACGGCGCCGGGAAGACCACGACGCTGCGCCTGCTGCTCGGCCTGAACACGCCGACCTCCGGCACGGCCACGGTCGAGGGCCGCCGCTTCCGCGAGTTCGGCACCGGGCTGCGGCACGTCGGCGCGCTGCTGTCGGCCGACGACGTGCACAAGGGCCGTAGCGCCTCGGCGCATCTGCGAGCCCTGGCACGCAGCAACGGGCTGCCGCGCCGCCGGGTCGAGGAGGTGCTGGAGGAGGTGGGGCTGGCCGAGGCCGCGCGGCGCCGGGTCGGCGGGTTCTCCCTCGGCATGAAACAGCGGCTCGGCATCGCGGCGGCGCTGCTCGGGGACCCGCCGGTGCTGATCTTCGACGAACCGTTGAACGGCCTGGACCCGGAGGGCGTGCGCTGGGTGCGCGGGCTGTTCCGGGGGCTGGCGGCCGAGGGGCGCACGGTGTTCGTCAGCAGCCACATGATGAGCGAGATGGAGCACACCGCCGAGCGCGTGGTGGTGATCGGGAACGGCCGGCTGATCGCCGACGAGACGCTCGCGGAGTTCTCGGCGCGCTCCACCGGCACGTTGGAGGACGCGTTCATGGCACTGACCTCGGACAGCGTCGAGTACCGGGCCGGGGGCGCGCGATGAACCCGGCAGGGTTGGCGCCGCCGAGGGTCCCGACGCCGACCGCCGTACGGCCCGCGCGCCTCCGGGACCTGGCCGCCGCCGAGTGGATCAAGTTCTGGTCGCTGCGCTCGACGCCGCTGGTGCTGTTCGGGCTGACCGCTTGGTACGGCTACCGCGGCTGGCAGGGTGCGCACGACACCTCCAGCCGGTACCTGGCCTTCTCCCCGGCGCAGCGTGCGGGCTTCACCGACAGCGGCCTGTTCGGCTCCGGCGTCGAATGGCTCCCGATCATGGTGGCGACCGGCGCGTTCGGCGCCCTGATCGTGGTCTCCGAGCACGCCAGCGGTCTGATCCGCACCACGTTCACCGCCGTGCCGGACCGGCTACGTGTGGTCGCGGCCAAGGTGGCGGTGCTGACGGCGGTGACGTCAGGGCTCGGAATCGCGGTGACCGCCGAGGTCTATGTCTTCGACCGCGCGGTGCTGGCCGGTCACCATCTCTCGTTCGCCCCGACCGATCCCGGCGTGCCCTCGCTGTTCGTCTCGACGGTCGTCCTGATGCCGCTGTGCGCGCTGATCGGAATGGCGTTCGGCACGCTGATCCGCAACGTCGCGGCGTCGATGGTCGCGGTGTGCGTGTTCTTCCTCATGGTGCCGCAGCTGTTCAAGAGCCCGACCACGCGCTGGGCGATCGACGTCGGCAACGCGCTGCCCTGCTATGCCTGGGCCCGCCTGGGCTTCCTCGGGCACGGCAAGGTCGTCGGCGGCGAGACCTATGCGGGGGCCCTGGCCGCGTTCGTGCTGTGGCCGCTTGTCTCGGCGGCGGTCGTCGCCGTCGTACTGAACCGGAGGGATGTATGAGCACCGTCACCGATATCCGCACCGATACCCGATTCCATCCGGCACGCCTGCGGGACGTGGCCGCCGCCGAGTGGATCAAACTGTGGTCGCTGCGCTCCACGGCCGTCATGGTGCTCGGCGCGCTGTTCGTCGCGGCGTCCAGCACGGTGTTCCTGGCCGGGCACGTGTTCCTGACGCCGCTGGGCAAGGCCACCTTCGACCCGAGCAACATCGAGTTCAACTGCGGCGTGTGGAGCGCGCTGATGCTCGGCGCGGCCTGCGTCGGCGCCGTGGCGATGACCGGCGAGTACGGCAGCGGCCTGATCCGTACCACGCTCGTCGCGGTCCCGGATCGCCGGCGCGTCGTGGCGGCGAAGGCGGCGGCGCTCGTCGTGGCGGCCGGGGTCGTCGGCGCGGTAGTCACGGCCGTGACCTACGGCATCGGGTACGTCGAGCTGTCCGGTTCCGGCGTGCGCGCCTCGCTGCCGGCCTCGACGCTGATCCGGACCGTGCTGGCCGCGGTGTTCGCGCTGCCGGTCGCGGCGGTGATCGGGCTGGCATTCGGCGCGGTGGTCCGGCACCCGGCCGGAGCCTGTCTGGCGGTGGTCGCGTTCCTCGCGGGGCTGCCGGATCTGCTGCGGACGCAGGGCCGGGGGGTGCAGGCCGATGTCAGCAACGCGATGCCGTCCCACGCGTGGGGCACGCTGATCGGACAGATGCCGGACAACGGTTTCCAGCCACTGCAACCGCCGACGGTCGCGCAGTCCTGGGTGTGGCTGGCCGTGTGGCCGCTGGCGGCGGTCGGCGTGGCGATGCTGGCGCTGCACAGGCGGGATTTGTGATGGCGCCGGGTCGAAGGGCGAGACTGGGGCATGACGATCTACCACATCGCCCTCCGGACCGACTGGGCCGACGCTGTCGCGACGGGGGAATACCACGTCTCCACGCGCGGCAAGACGGTCGAGGAGGAGGGCTTCATCCACGCCTCCACGGCGGTCCAGGTCGCCGGCGTGTCGAACGCGTTCTACGCCGACGCCGAGGACCTCCTGGTGCTGGTCATCGACCCGGAGAAGCTGACCGCGCCGCTGCGGTACGACCCGGTGCCCGGGGCTGACGCGCCGTTCCCGCACATCTACGGGCCGCTGAACGTCGACGCCGTCACCGGTACGGCTGAGCTGCGGCGGGACACCGACGGACGGTACGTGTTCGAGGGCTGAGATGCCGGGCGCCCGGCTGCGGGACGTGCGGTTTCAGCAACCTGATCCAGCCATGCCGACGGCGGCATGTGCCGTGCGGGGTGCGGCGATCGGCAGATGAGGGAAAGGACCGGGTGAGGACTCGGTCCGTCCCTCTCCCAGGAAGGTGTCACCGCGTGTACTCGATGATCCTGGCCGGCGGTAGCGGAACCCGTTTGTGGCCCCTGTCGCGGGCCGCGAACCCGAAGTTTCTACACCGTCTCGGCGGTACCGACCACACGCTGCTGCAGGCCACGGCGGCCCGGCTTTCCGCGCTGTCGCATCCGGACCAGGTGTACGTGGTGACTGGCGTCGCGCACGCCGCGGCCGTGGCGCGTCAGCTGCCGCAGGTGCCCGAGGAGAACATCCTGGTCGAACCGGCACCCCGGGATTCGCTGGCGGCCATCGCGCTGGCCGCGGCGGTGATCGCGCGCCGGGACCTGGAGGCGGTGGTCGCGGTGTACTCCGCGGACCATTTGATAGGGCGGCAGGAGCGGTTCGAGGAGCTGATCCGGCTGGCCGCCGACGCGGCCGGGACCGGGGCGCTGGTGACCGTCGGGATCCGGCCGACGCGGGCCGAGACCGGGTTCGGGTATCTGCATCGCGCTGAGGAGATATCGCCCGGCGTGCACCGGATCGCGGAGTTCCGGGAGAAGCCCTCGGCGGACATCGCCGCGACATATCTGGCTTCGAATGAGTATCTGTGGAACGCGGGCATGTTCGTGTTCCAGGTCCGGGCCTTCCTGGGGGAGCTGGCGCGGCAGCGTCCGCAGCTGCACGCCGGGATCGCCGCCATCATCGAGGCCTGGGACGGGCTGGATCACGAGACCGTGTTCGGCGCCGTCTGGGACGGGCTGGAGCGGATCTCGGTGGACTACGGCGTGATGGAGGGCGCCGCGGCGGCCGGGAAGGTGGTGACCGTTCCAGCCGACTTCCCCTGGAGCGACATCGGGGACTTCCACTCGCTCGGGGAGTCGCTGGACGGGGACGCCGACGGGAACGTGGTGCTGACCGACGACGCGTTCGCGACGCTGCGCGGGGTCGAGGACTCGGTGGTGGTGTCCACGACCGGCCGCGTGGTCGCGGTGGTGGGGTTGCGCGACGTCGTGGTCGTGGACACCGAGGACGCCCTGCTGGTGTGTCCTCGGGATCGGGCGCACGAGGTGAAGCAGGTCGTGGACGGGCTCAAGGCGGACGGGTACGCGGCGCACGTGTGAGTGCGGGTACGCCCGGATCTTCTCGCCCGAGTGAGGCCCCGGCGAGGCCCCGGTTTCTCCCGTTCTCCCTCAGACGTTCTCGCCGAGTACGTACAGGTCCTCCGGCACCAGCGTGGCGTTGCGCAGCAGGGCCCGGATCAGGTTGTCGTTCAGCGTGTTGCCGAGCGGCTCGACCATGCCGGGCTCCTTCACGATGCCGCGGATCGCGCCGGCGCCGGTCGACAGGCGCGCGCGCAGTTCGGAGATGCGGCGCTCGACGGCCTTGGCGGTCCAGGGATGAGCCGGGTTGGGCTGGGCCTCGTTCAGGTCGTCGGCGGCCTGCTTCCACGTCACCGGGGCCGGGTAGGGCTCGCGGCGCAGGTAGCGCTGGCCCAGGGCGATCAGCATCATGCGCTCGACCGGTGACAGGTCGGTGACGTCGGAGGTCAGGGTGCGGGCCTGGCCGACGTCGCGGTGCTGGTGGCTGGGGCTGCCGACGATGTGCACCTCCAGCAGGTGGGTGCGGCGGTTCGGGGTCTCGATGGTCAGCGGGGTGTAGCCGGGGCCGACGGAGACCTCGTGGTGGCGCAGGACCGGCTCGACGCCGGGCACCAGGATCGGGCGGCGGCCCTCGTTGCGCAGCCACCACTCGTCGCCGTCGCAGGTGAAGACGCCGGCCAGGCGGCTGACGAACTCGTCGTCGCCGCCGATGACGACGTGCACGTCGAGCTCGGCGCGCCCGAAGTGCAGCGTGAACTTGCGCGGCGGGACCGCGAAGCCGCTGGGTCCGGCCTTGACGAAGATCGTGCCGGCCGGCGCGGGCGGCACCCCGCCGGCCAGGCTCGGCAGGTTCTGCGGCAGGACCTGCGGGATGAAGTCCCGTATCTGCATCGTGGCCCATTTCCTCGGCGCGGCCCGGCCCGGACGGCTGGGCGGCGACGGCTGTTCGGTCGGACGGTAGCGGTCGCAGGGCGTGGATGAAGCCCGAGCAGCAGCGTACTTCGGATCGCCGGGGAGGGGTCCCGCCTGCTGCGTGGTCCGATATTGCCCATGGTGAACACGGACTACTTCCAGGACGACGACGTCGACAACGAGGCGCCCTACCGGACCTTCGGACTGGGCCACAGCAGCCGGCCGCGAGCCGGCGTGAGCATCCGCCGAGAGCACCGATGACGCGGTGCCGCGGGGAGTGAGGAGCCCCGCAACCGAACAAGCACACGAATTTCCGCCACACCGCCGGTCACGGGGCCGGCCGGCGTGACGGAAGGGGCGACTGCCCCGCGGCGGGGGCCGGCGGGGCAGTCGGGCCGGAACCGGCGGCGACGCCGCAGGTGACGGCGAGGGGGATGGGGGCTGGGGGACTGCCTCGCCGTCGGTCACGGGGCCGGTCGGCGAGGCGGGGCCGGCCGCTCGGCCGGCGGGGGCCGGGGGGTCGGTCCATGGCATTGCGGCAGGACGGCAGGACAGCAGCACAGCAGGGCAGGGGGTGCTTCACCGCCGGTCACGGGGCCGGTCGGCGAAGCGCGATGGACCGGCCGACCGGGGGGTCGGCCTGAACCAGGGCAGCGAGACACGCCGCCTCTCCGACGGTCACGGGGCCGTCCGGCGGGGCGGCGTTGTCGCGTGTCGGGGCCCGGGCATCGCTGTTGATCGCGTGCGGGCGCGGGCGCGGGTGGTTCGTCGGCGAGGTGCGCGTCGGCGGCGGCGATTCGCATCTTTGTCCGGTTCGACAGCCCTCGACTTTGGTCACCCTTGCTTCGCCGCCCCGGCCAGGTGGCGCCGTTCGCCGCTGCGCCGTCCGGGGGTGACCTGGCATGGAGCCTGATTCGTGGCGGTAGGACGATCTTCGGATCATCGCAGGAATCTGTCCTGCTCCCGACCGAGGGAAGTGAACGGGATGCAATGTCATAAACCCGGGCACCGTGCCTCCGCACGGTGCGTTTCCGCACTGCTGGCCGCCGGTGCGCTGCTGGCTGCCGTCGCCGACCACCTCGGGGGCACCGTGGAGCGGCCCGCGATCCGGACGGCCGCGTTCGACGTGCCCTCGGTGCCGAGTCCGGCGCCGCTGCTCGCCGCGCCGAACGCCGCGGGTTCCCCGGTGCGGCCGGCCCCGGCGGAGTCTGATCCGCAGGCGCCGACGGCCGCGGCAGCACCGCAGCCCGTGGCCCGGGGCTGGCAGCCGTCGCGTCCCGCGCGCCGCGCCGCCAAGGCCCCCGCCCGGCATCAGAGCGCGTCGACGGCCCGCCCGGCCGCGCGCCGCCCGGCGCCGGACCGGCACTCCAGCTCCTCCATGCTGGCGCACCTGCCCCCGGCGAAGAGCAAGACGGCGGCGGCCGCGGTCCACGAGGCGCTGTCCCTGCTCGGCGTCCCCTACCGCTGGGGCGGCACCACGCGCGCCGGCGGCTTCGACTGCTCCGGCTTCACCCAGCACGTCTGGGCGGTGGCCGGCGTCAAGATCCCGCGCACCGTGCGCGCCCAGGCGCGCGCCGGCACGCAGATCTCGCTGAGTAAGGTCGAGCCGGGCGACCTCGTGGTCTTCTACCCGACGCAGCACCACGTCGGCATCTACGTCGGCAACGGCCTGGTGCTCGACTCCCCGCACTCCGGCTCCCGGGTCCGGCCCGACCCGGTGCGCTCCATGCCGGTCTCGGTCGTGGTACGGGTCCACGCCTGAGCGGACGGGGATACGGACGCGCATACGGACGCGGACGGCGGCGCACGGGGCCGTTCTCGGCGGCGGTCATAGCCGCCGAGAAAGCCCCGCCGCCACAATGGGTCGCATGACTACAGCCGTGGACCGTGCCTACCGCGACCTGAGCCCCCTGGACGTCAGGATCCAGACCCACCGCCGCTACAGCGAAGCAGCCGACGACGTCGAAGCCGACGTCCTCACCGCGGCGGCCATCACCGCCGAGGACACCCTCCTCGACGTGGGCCCCGGCACCGGCACCTTCCTGGCCCGCCTGTCCGCCTCCGGACACACCGCGCCGCTGGCCGCCCTGGACTTCTCGGCCGAATCCGTCGCCACCTGTGCGCGTATCCCCGGCGTCCGTGCTGTGCGCGGCGACGCCCGGCACCTGCCCTTCCCGGACGCGGGCTTCGACGTCGTCACCGCCCGCCACATGCTCTACCACGTCGACGACCCCGCCGAAGCCGTCCGCGAAGCCCGCCGCGTCCTCCGGGAAGGCGGACGCTTCGCCGCCGTCGTCAACCGCGAAGAGCCCTACCCGCACTTCATGGCCCTGCTGCGCGAGGTCCTGGCCGGCCACGGCATCACCCGGCGGCGCTCGCCCGACGAGCACGTTCACGGCGGCAACCTGCCCGCCCTCGTCGCCGCAGCCTTCGCCCCGGACACCGTCCGCGTCCTGCGACGCGAAAACGCCCTGCTCCTGCCCGGCCCCGAGCCGGTCGTGGCCTACCTGGCCTCGATCCTGACGCTGCAAGGCGTGCCCGACGACCCCGACCTGCACCGGGCCGTCACCGCCGACCTCGACGAAGCGGCTCGCGCCAGATTCCGCACCCTGCCGGATGGGATCTGGCGCGAGCCGAAGGGCTACGTGGTCGTCACCGCGACCGCTTAGCGCCGCTTGGCGAGCTTGCCCGCCTTCTCCTCCACAATCTTCGCGCTCAACGGCACCGCCGCCTCAGCCGTGTAAGGCAGGAACGTGAACGACTGCGTGAAGTAGAACCGCACTTTCTCCGCGGTGTGCGACTCATATCCGATCGACAGGTCCTGCCCCAGCTGCAGCCGGTAGTCCCCGCCGCGGCTGGACAGCAGCACGCCGCCGGTGATCGCCGGCGCCCAGATCACCTCGCCGTCGATCAGCCGCGCGACGTGCTCGGCGACCGGGTAGCCGTGGTCCACCGCGTCCGAGAGCGCCTGGTAGGCGTCGGCGCCCAGCACCAGGTGGTAGGGCCCTTCGACGCCGGCCAGCTTCAGCTGCGTGGCCATCCGCGCCACGGTCGTCGGGAAGTCGACGGGGTCCTCCGGCAGCGCCATCGCCGCGTTGCTGGCGAACGGCCGCAGGCCGGTGATGCCGGCCGCCGCGTAGCCGTCGGCGATGGCCCGGTCCTCGGTGAACGCCGCGATCTTCGCCGCGTCCTTCACCGGCTGCCAGTCGCTGTCCTGCGCGCCGCGCTCGACGTCGTCGATGGCCGTGCGGTCCAGCTCGAACGGGATCCGCACCTCCACCAGCGGCTGGGCGCTGCGCAGCCGGGCCTGCACGCCGTCGTGCGGCGCGGCGATCGCCGCGGTGTGGCCGTTGCCGACCGCGCCCAGTTCCAGCCCGTCCGGGCCGGAGACGTCCACGACGCGCCGGAAGGCCAGGTACCGCAGCACCGTGCGGCGGGCCTCCTCCTCGATCTGCTCCCAGGCGGCGTCGCTGACCGGGGCGAGGTCGCGGTGCAGGTTGTTCATGTCAGTCAGCTCCTAAGGCTTCCGATGCCCAGCGATCCATCGGCGGGACGGGGTGGTGCGGCGGGACGGGGTGAATCAGTGGGTCGCGGTGATTCGGCGGGTGCGGGGTCCGCCGCGGGCGCGTCCTGGCCGGGGGCAGGCGGCGGGTCGTCCAGGAACGAGGTCGGCGGCACGAAGAACAGCCCGCCGGTCACCGCCGTGGAGAAGTCCAGGATCCGGTCCCGGTTGCCCTCGGCGTCGCCGAGGAACATGTTCCGCAGCATCTGCTCGGTGGTCGTCGGCGTCGCGCAGTACCCGATGAAGTACGTGCCGACCTCGCCCTCGCGGAACGAGCCGAACGGCATGTTCGCCCGCAGGATGTCCTGCTCCCGGCCGTCCGGCCCGACGATCGTGTTGAGCGCGACGTGCGAGGTCTTCGGCAGCGCCGCGTCCGGCAGCTGCACGTTGCCGGCCTTGGTGCGGCCGATCACCAGCGCCTGCTCCTGGTCCGACAGCGTGTTCCACGAGGACATGTCGTGCAGGTACTTCTGCACGATCACGTAGCTCCCGCCGACGAACTCCGGATCCCGCTCGGCGTCCACCAGCGCCGCGTTCAGGGCCTCCGAGCCCTCCGGGTTCTCCGTGCCGTCCACGAAACCCAGCAGGTCGCGGCGGTCGTAGTAGCGGAAGCCGTGCACCTCGTCCACGACCTTCACCGCACCGCCCAGACGCGTCAGGATGTTCGCCGCGAAGTCGTAGCAGACGTCCAGGTGCTGTCCCCGCAGGTGCAGCAGGATGTCGCCCGGCGTGGACGGCGCCTTGTGCTGCGGGCCGTCCAGTGCGACGAACGGGTGCAGCTCGGCCGGCCGGGGGCCGCCGAACAGCCGGTCCCACACCGCCGAGCCGAACCCGGTGACGCACGCCAGCTCCGCCTCCGGATGCCCGAAGCCCACGGCGCGCGCGTACGCGCTCAGATCCGGGACGACCTCCCGGACCGCGTCCTCGCCGCCGTCCTCGACGGTCAGCACCAGGAACATCGCCGCCGAGGTCAGGGGACTGACCACCGGCTGGGCGGCGTCGGCGGGGGAAAGGTCGGTCATCGGGCGGGTCTCCTCGCGGCTCGGGCGTCGCAACCCTCCCGACCGTAACAGGCGCCCGGGGCCCCCGCCCGTCGGGAGGTCGCTGATGATCCTCAGGGGTCGCTAGCGGCTAGTAGAGCGCGCTCTGCGTGTCGCTCTCCCAATAGGAGACATACGCGGAGCTGTCGATGTACTGCGCGCTCGGCGGCATCGCCACCGACACCGGCCGGCCCGTCCCGCCGGCGCCGGCGTCGCCCGGCTGCAACTGCAGGAACAGCGCCGGGATGGTCTTGCGGTTCGTGCCCGACCCGTCCGCGGCGTTGGTCATCACGCCCGAATAGGCGACGGCGCCCGGGGCCAGCAGGACCGGGGCGGCCGGCTTGTCCATCTGGGCCACGCCGATCGCCGACTTGTCCGCCTGGAACGTGCGCAGCAGCGGGTACTTGTTCAGGTGGCACGGGACCTGCGAGGTGTTCGTCGCCGAGATCAGCACGTGGTTGATCGGCTCGCGGACCGCGTCGATCGAGAAGTGCAGCATGTCTGTCGAACAGTCGCGCGGCCCGCCGGCCCCGACGGAGGTCGGCTTCGACGAGACGGAGGAAGTGCCGGGCGCGGCCGTCGACGGGCTCGCGCCGCCGTCCACGGAGCCCGACGAGGAGGAGGTCGTGGGGGAGCCCGCTGACGCCGCTGACGTTGTCGTCGCCGAACCGGCGGCGTTCTTCGCCCCGGAGGACGTCGAACTGCTGCACCCGGCTGTCAGCGTCACCGCCGCGAGGCAGGCGGCCAGCGCCGTGCCCAGCCGTATACCGATCAGGTGGCTCGAATCAGAGGTGTTCATTTCGAGCAGCATGCCATGTGTGGCTGCGGACGCCAGAAGGAACCCCACAACGTTTACCGCGTGATCCTGTGTTGGCCACCGATCACCCGGCCCGCCGGCGCCACGCCACGATGGGGAACCATGACCGACCCCTCTGGTGTGCACCCTCCCCTCGACACCCTGCTCCCCGACCTGCTCCCCGACCTGCTCCCTGACCTGCTCCCCGACCTGCTCCCTGACCTGCTCCCCGACCTGCTCCCTGACCTGCTCCCCGACCTGGTCGCGGCCGCCCTGGAGCGCCGGCCGCCGACGCGCGAGCAGGCGCTGGCACTCCTGGACAGCTCCGATGAGGACGTGCTGGACGTCGTCGCGGCCGCCGGGCGCGTACGGCGGGCCTTCTTCGGGCGCCGAGTGAAGCTCAACTACCTGGTCAACATGAAGTCCGGGCTGTGTCCGGAGGACTGTTTCTACTGCTCACAGCGGCTCGGCAGCGAGGCCGAGATCCTGAAGTACTCGTGGATCAAGACCGATGAGGCGACGGACCTGGCCAAGAAGGCCGTCGGCGCCGGGGCCAAGCGCGTGTGCCTGGTGGCTTCCGGGCGTGGGCCCTCGGACCGTGACATCGAACGCGTGGCCGACACCGTGGCCGCCATCAAGGACGGCACGCCCGACGTCGAGGTCTGCGTCTGCCTCGGGCTGCTCAAGGACGGGCAGGCCGCGCGGCTGGCCGCCGCCGGTGCCGACGCCTACAGCCACAACCTCAACACCGCCGAGGAGAAGTACGCGGACATCTGCACCACGCACACCTTCGCCGACCGCGTCAGCACGCTGCGGGACGCGACCGCCGCCGGGCTGTCGCCGTGCTCGGGCGCCATCTTCGGAATGGGGGAGAGCGACGAGGACGTGGTCTCCGTCGCCTTCGCGCTGCGCGAGCTGGATCCGGACTCGGTGCCGGTCAACTTCCTCATCCCGTTCGAGGGCACTCCGCTTGGCGGGCGGTGGGACCTCACGCCGGCGCGCTGCCTGCGGATCCTGGCGTTGTTCCGGTTCGTGTTCCCCGACGTGGAGGTGCGGCTGGCCGGCGGCCGGGAGATCCACCTGCGGACGATGCAGCCGCTCGCCCTGCACCTGGCCAACGCGATCTTCCTCGGCGACTACCTGACCAGCGAGGGCGCGGCCGGTTCGGACGACCTGGCGATGATCGCCGACGCCGGGTTCGTCGTCGAGGGGCGGGAGGAGACGACGCTGCCGGCGGCGCGCGCCGAGCAGGTGGCGGTGCGGCGGCGCGGGGCCGGGACGCAGGTGGCGGCGAACACGTGAGTGAACGGATCTCCGGTCGGCGGCGTGGGACCTCCGATCGGGCCGGGGGAGTGGCGGGATCGCCGGGCACGCCTACCGTAAAGGTATGAACACCAAGTGGGGCGTGACCGCGTTGATCGTCGGCGGCTTCCTGCTGGCGCTGGGCATCGCCGGGATCAACGCCAACTCCGGCGGCGTGGTGGCGGTGTTCGCCGTGGTGTTGGTGCTGGGGTTCGTGATCGCCGGGTGGGCGGTGGTGCTGCCGTGGGACGGCGACGGCGGCAGGGCGCTCGGCGACCACGAGTCGCCGGGGCCGGTACGGGTGCCAAGAGCCTGACAGCGTCCGGTGATGCCGGGGCGAGTTGATGTCGCAGACTGACATCCGGGCGCCGCAGGAGTAGCTTTCGTGAGGGACGGCCCGCGGGAGTGCCGCCGGGCGGTCCACTTTCTGGTATACCCATGTCCTTTGCGAGGAGCTTGACCATGCAACTCGGCCTGCACATCACCGACTTCACCTTCCCCGGCGGCCCCGCCACGCTGGCCGACGGCCTGACCAAGGTGGCCGTGACGGCCGAGGAGGCCGGATTCGGGCGCATGAGCGTGATGGACCACCTGTTCCAGATCAGCCATTTCGGTCCCGCCGAGTCGGAGATGCTGGAGGCGTACACGACTCTGGGCTACCTGGCGGCGCGCACCGAGAAGGTGGAGCTGCTGGCCTGGGTCACGGCGGTGACGTACCGCGAGCCGGGCCTGCTGGCCAAGGCCGTGTCGACCCTGGACGTGCTGTCGAAGGGCCGCGCCTGGCTGGGCATCGGCGCGGCCTGGAACGGCGAGGAGGCCGAAGGCCTCGGGCTGTTCTTCCCCGGCACCGCCGAGCGCTTCGAGCGCCTGGAGGAGACTCTGCAGATCTGCCGCCAGATGTGGAGCGACAACGACGGCCCCTACGAAGGCAAGCACTACCACCTGGGCCGCACCCTGAACTCGCCGCAGCCGCTGAGCGCCCCGCGGATCCTGATCGGAGGCGGCGGCGAGAGGAAGACCCTGCGTCTGGTGGCGAAGTACGCGCAGGCGTGCAACTTGTTCGCGGGCCCGGAGCTGGAGCACAAGCTGCAGGTGCTGCGCGACCACTGCGAGACCGAGGGGACGGACTACGACGCCATCGAGAAGACGGTGATGATGCCCCTGGACATCGGCGACAAGGGCGAGAACATCCCGGCGCTGCTGGAGCAGATGCGGGGCTTCGCGGCGCTGGGCGTCAGCGAGGTGCACGTGTCGGTGCCGAACGTGTGGGAGACGGAGCGGCTGGAGCTGATCGGGCGGGAGCTGATTCCTGCTATGGCGGAGCTCTGAGCTCTGGGTTTTGATGCGCTGGTGAGCGCTGAGGGCCGTGCCCGGTTCTGCTGGCTTTCGAGCTGGCGGGACCGGGCTCTTTGGTGCCGGTTCCCTACAACTAGATAACGGGCCCCAATCCTCTCTCCATATTCAACTCACCATCACGCGTCCACAACCTTCTAAGGAGCCGCCTGCGGCGGCACCCTCCTAAAAGGAGAGACCTTCGTGATCTTGGGGGAGTGGTCGAGAGCTCGGCCGGCGTCAGGAGAGCCGCGCCCACCGATATACTCGCCCCACACCGCGCGAGCCAGACACCCGGCGGCCATCCCCACACCACACCCGCGCCACACGGCCGACGCTTCGGTTCGCTGTGCTGGCACAGTTCGCCCGCCCACCGACTGTCATCCCCGGGGCGTTGCCGGAATTCGCGTGATCATCTCTGTTGATATCCTGACATCGGCCAGGCCGCGAACCACGCGCGCCGTCCCGCCGACGCGAGGAAACCCGAATGGATCAGCCGGTGTCCGGTCAGGACGCCCCCGCGGTGTACGACGCGTCGGCGTCGGCGCCAGCGCCCCGTACGCTCATCGACGTTCTGCACGCCACGGCGCGTGCGCACCCTGACGCCACGGCGTTGGACGACGGCCGGCGGGCGCTGGACTACTCCGCTCTGCTCGTGGAGGCTGCGGCGATGGCCGCGCGTCTGGGGCGTGCCGGTGTGGGGGCCGGGGATCGGGTGGGGGTGCGGGTTCCGTCTGGGACCGTCGATCTCTACATCGGGATTCTCGGTGTCCTGACGGCCGGTGCCGCCTACGTGCCGGTGGACGCCGACGATCCCGACGAGCGTGCGCGCCTGGTCTTCGGCGAGGCCGACGTCCGTGCGGTGATCGGCGAGGGGCTGCGCATCACGGTGCAGAACCAGATCTCCCCGCAGAACCAGATCTCCCCGCAGAACCAGATCTCCGCGCAGGACCCGGTCGCAGAAAACCCGTCGCAGGTCACGGTCCAGCCCGCCCAGCCCGCCCCACCCACCGTCGCCAACGATGCCTGGATCATCTTCACCTCCGGCTCGACCGGCAAGCCGAAGGGCGTCGCCGTCACCCACCGCAACGCGGCGGCCTTCGTCGACGCCGAGGCCGGCCTGTTCCTGCGCGGCGCCCCGATCGGCACCTCGGACCGGGTCCTGGCGGGCCTGTCCGTGGCGTTCGACGCCTCCTGCGAGGAGATGTGGCTGGCCTGGCGCAACGGCGCCTGCCTGGTCCCGGCGCCGCGGGCGCTGGTGCGCAGCGGTGTGGACCTGGGCCCGTGGCTGGTGGAGAACGGCATCACCGTGGTCTCGACGGTCCCGACCCTGGCCTCGCTGTGGCCGGTCGAGGCGCTGGCCGACGTCAGGCTGCTGATCTTCGGCGGCGAGGCGTGCCCGCCGGAGCTTGCCGAGCGCCTGGCGGTGGCGGGCCGCGAGGTGTGGAACACCTACGGCCCGACCGAGGCGACGGTCGTGGCCACCGCCGCGCAGCTGACCGGTCAGAGCCCGGTGCGCATCGGGCTGCCGCTGGACGGCTGGGAACTGGTGGTCGTCGACGAGCTCGAAGAGCCGGTGCCGATGGGCGGCTCGGGCCAGCTGGTGATCGGCGGCGTGGGCCTGGCGCGGTATCTGGACCCGGAGAAGGACGCCGAGAAGTACGCGCCGCTGAAGTCGATGGACTGGGACCGCGCGTATCGCAGCGGCGACCTGGTCCGCGCCGATCCGGAGGGCCTGGTTTTCCTGGGCCGGGCCGACGAGCAGGTCAAGCTCGGCGGCCGCAGGATCGAGCTGGGCGAAGTGGACGCGGCGCTGCAGGCGCTGCCCGGCGTGGCCGGTGCCGCGGCGGCCGTGAAGAAGACCGCCAGCGGCGCGGAGATCCTCGTCGGCTACGTCGTGCCCAACGCCGCGGGCTTCGACACGGCGACCGCGCGAGCCGCGCTGTCCGAGCAGTTGCCGGCGGCCCTGGTGCCGCGGATCGCGGTGGTCGACGATCTGCCGGTGCGCACGTCGGGCAAGGTGGATCGCAACGCGCTGCCATGGCCGTTGCCGGGCGTCGAGGAGCCGGTGGAGGCGGCGGAGCTGACGGTCGCCGAGGACTGGCTGGCCGAACGCTGGGCAACGTTGCTGGGCGAGCGCCCCGTGCGGCCCGAGATCGACTTCTTCGATGTGGGCGGCAGTTCGCTGGTGGCGGCGCGGTTCGTGTCGATTCTGCGGTCGCGGTATCCGACCGTGACGGTGCGCGACGTGTACGACAATCCGACGTTGGGCGAGTTGGCGGCGCGGTTGATGGCGTTGGCTCCGGAGGCCGTGGACGGCGAGGTCGCGGAGTCGGTGGCGGAAGTGGCGCCGGTCAGCCGCGGCGCGCAGGCCGTGCAGGTGGCGGCGATGGTGCCGTTGGCGACGCTGGGCGCGGTGCGCTGGCTGACGTTGTTGGCGGGGTTGGGGAATCTGGTCGACGTGCCGTGGGCACCGCGGGTGTCGTGGTGGCTCGTAGCAGTGGGCTTCGTCCTGTTCGTCTCGCCTCCCGGCCGGATCGCGTTGGCGGCGTCAGGTGTGCGGCTGCTGATGCGGGGTGTGCGGCCGGGCGACTATCCGCGCGGCGGCTCGGTGCACCTGCGGTTGTGGGCGGCGGAGCAGTTGGCGTGGCGTATAGGGGTGTTGACGACGGTGACGGGGCCGTGGAACACCCTGTACGCGCGAGCGTTGGGGGCCCGGTTGGGTCCGGATGTGGATCTGCATTCGCCGCCGCCGGTGACCGGCATGCTGCGGATGGATCAGAGCTCCTCGGTCGAGCCCGAGGTGGACCTGACCGGCTTCTGGGTGGACGGCGGCCGGGTGCGCGTGGGCGAGCTGCGGATCGGCGCGAACGCCTCGGTGGGTGCGCGGTCGTTGTTGCTGCCGGGTGCGCGGATCGGTGAGCGGGCGCGGATCGCGCCGGGCTCGTCGGTGGCCGGTGTGGTGCCGGCCGGTCAGGAGTGGGCGGGGTCGCCGGCGGTGCGGTTGCGCAAGGCTGAGCGTCCTCCGGGCGTGGCGCGGCGTTCGCGGGTGTGGACGTGGGTGTACGGGTCGACGGCGGTCGGCCTGGCCCTGTTCCCGCTGATCGCGGCGCTTCCGGCGCTGCTGATCGTGGCGGCGTTCGTGCACGACACGTCGACGGTGTGGCAGGGCTTCGGTTGGGCGCTGGTGGGCGTGGTGCCGGCGACGCCGGTGTTCGTGATCTGCTACGCGCTGCTGACGTTGGCGTGTGTCCGGGCGCTGAGCGTGGGCATGAGCGCCGGCGATCATCCCCTGCACAGCCGCCGTGCGTGGCAGACGTGGGCGACGTTGCAGCTGATGGCGATGGCCCGGGTGTGGCTGTATCCGTTGTATGCGAGCATCCTGACGCCGTCGTGGCTGCGCGTGCTGGGCATGCGTGTCGGGCGCGGCGTGGAGATGTCGACGGTGTTGGCGGTCCCCGCCATGACCACGGTCAACGACGGCGCGTTCCTGGCCGACGACACGATGATCGCACCGTACGAGATGGCCGGCGGCTGGCTGCGAGTGGGGCAC
Organism: Catenulispora sp. GAS73; assembly: GCF_041262085.1. Classification (NCBI taxonomy): domain Bacteria; kingdom Bacillati; phylum Actinomycetota; class Actinomycetes; order Catenulisporales; family Catenulisporaceae; genus Catenulispora; species Catenulispora sp. GAS73. Next base: position 14,622 of record NZ_JBGCCM010000038.1, on the reverse strand, counting down.
GCGCGGATCGGCAAGCGGGTGTTCGTGGGCAACTCCGGGATGGTGGCGCCGGGCCGCAAGCTGCCGAAGGAGAGCCTGGTCGGGGTGTTGTCGGCGGCTCCGCACAAGGCGAAGCGGGGTAAGTCGTATCTGGGGATGCCCCCGGAGCGGTTGCGGCGTCCGGGTCAGGACGTCGACGACTCGCTGACGTACAACCCGCCGCGCCGTCTGATGGCCGCGCGCGCCGCGATGGAGTTGTGTCGTCTGGTGCCGATGATGGTCACGGCCGGCGTGGCGTTGTTGTCGGTGGCGGTGGTGACGGAGGTGGCGCGTTCGTGGGGTGTGGCCGCGGCGGTGCTTTTGGGCGGTGTGGTGTTTTTGGCGGCGGGGGTGCTGGCCGGTTTGGTCGCGGTGGTGGCGAAGTGGGCTTTGGTGGGCCGGATCCGGGTATCGGATCAGCCGTTGTGGAGTTCGTTCGTGTGGCGCAATGAGCTGGCGGACAACTTCGTGGAGTTGGTGGCGGCTCCGTGGTTCGCGGAGACGTGGTTGGGGACGGCCCCGTTGAACATGTGGCATCGGGCGATGGGGTCGCGGGTGGGTCGTGGCGTGTGGTGTGAGACGTATTGGCTGCCGGAGGCGGATTTGATCGTGTTGGGGGATGCCTCGACGGTGAATCGGGGGTGTGTGGTGCAGACGCATCTGTTCCATGACCGGGTGATGAGTATGGATGTGGTGCGGTTGGACGCGGGGGCGACGTTGGGTCCGCAGGGGGTGATTCTGCCGGCGGCGGAGATCGGGGCGCAGGCGACGGTGGGTCCGGCGTCGTTGGTGATGCGGGGTGAGTCGGTGCCGGCGCATACGCGGTGGCAGGGCAATCCGATCGCGCCGTGGCCGGGTCGGGCATGAGCGGGGATCTGGTGGCCGGGACCCCTGCCGGTGCGGGTACTGGCGCGCGCGCTGGTATTGGCGACGGTGCACGGCAGGCGTCACCGGCGCCGTATTTTCCGCGGCGCGGCAACGCGGGGTATGTGGTCGAGCATTATGAGCTGACGCTCGATTACCGGGTGGGGTCGAACCGGTTGTCGGGGGTGGCGGTGGTGACGGTGTGGGCGACGTCGGCACTGTCGTCGCTGGTGTTCGATTTCGCGGATCTGCGGGTGGACCGGGTCATATTGCAGGATGGCCGGCGGCTGCGGTTCGAACATCGCAAGGAGAAGTTGAAGGTGGTGCTTCCGGCCGCGGTGGCTGCCGGGGAGCAGGTGGTGGTGGAGGTGGTGTACCGGGGTGCGCCGCGTCCGACGTCGTCGCGGTACGGCGGCCTCGGGTGGGAGCAGTTGGCGGACGGGGTGTTGGTGGCGTCGCAGCCGACGGGGGCTCCGTCGTGGTTCCCGTGCAACGACCGGCCGGATGACAAGGCGACGTACCGGATCCAGGTTACGACGGCGTCGCAGTACCGGGTGGTGGCGAACGGCCGCTTGGCGGGTGTGGCGCACAGCGGCTCGTCGTCGACGTGGACGTTCGTGCAGGACGTACCGATGGCGACGTATCTGGCGACGGTGCAAATCGGCCACTATCAGCGGGCGGAGTTGCCGGGCACGGCCGGCGGCGTACCGCTGGCGGTGGTGGCTCCGGCGCGGCGAATGGCAGCGGCGACGGAGGCACTGGCGGCGCAGGACGCGATGATGGCGCTGTTCGGTCGCTTGTTCGGCCCGTATCCGTTCAACGCGTACACGGTGGTGGTGACGGAGGACCGCCTGGAGATCCCGGTGGAGGCCCAGGGCGTGTCGATGTTCGGCAGCAACCACATGGAGGGCGACGGCGAAGGCGACGGCGAGCGCCTGATCCCGCACGAGCTGGCGCACCAGTGGTTCGGCAACAGCCTGACGTTGGGCGACTGGCGCGACATCTGGCTCCACGAGGGCTTCGCCTGTTACGCGGAGTGGCTGTGGTCGGAGGGCTCAGGCGGCCGCTCGGCAGCGGAGCACGCGCGAATGTGGCACGGCCGCCTGGCGCGACTGCCGCAGGACCTGCTGTTGGCGGACCCCGGCGCCGCAGACTTGTTCGACGACCGGGTGTACAAGCGCGGCGCGCTGACACTGCACGCACTGCGGGTAACGCTCGGCGACGAGCTGTTCTTCGGGGTGCTACGGGAGTGGACGGCCCGGTTCCGGCACTCGACGGTGTCGACGGCGGAGTTCGTGGAGCTGGTGTCGTCGGTGGCGGGGCGGGACATGAGCGAGTTCTTCGACGGCTGGTTGTACGTCGGGGCGCTGCCGGCGCTGCCTCGCTAGGCGTCGCGGCGAGCGGGCCGATGCGGCCGGCCGCGTGGTTCGTCGTGTCCGACCGGACCATGCGGGGTGTTGGTTCTGGGCCCCTCGCCGCGTCGGCGGGCGAAGCCAACCTGCCCGGTTTGGTGGTGTCCAGCCGGACGGAGCCGGACCACAGCAACAGCGATGCGGCTTGACGCCACCGGACCGGGCTGGTTCCGTAAGGCGACGACGTGGCGAGGGGCCCAGAACCTCGGTGACCACAAGCAGCACCGCCACCGGACAACGCGACGCAGGCAACAGCGGACAGAAAGCCGACCAGTCGCGGGCCGCCGCCAAACAGCCGGACGCGCGGGTCGCCCCCTCGCTGTAGAGCGCCCGCCGGAGGCCTCAAGGTGCCCACCAAACGCGGCAGACGGCCGCCCGCCTGACGTGTGCGCAGTGACTCGGACTCATGCGTGGTCTTGCACCCACACAACCGCCGGCCGCCAGCGCAACCTGCGGGGCACAACCGAACTGCGTCCCCCTGCGAGGTCATCAACCCCTGCGCGAAGCCGTAAAAATCGCCTAAACCACAAACGAACAGCAACCCGACCCGACCGGCCTGCCCACAAACTTCAGCGTCGCGTGCGGCGGCCCGCCCGCGGTCGAAGTCCGGCACGCAGATCGCGTTGATGCGCCTCAGCCCAGCGCATCCATCAGAGCGATGACGTAGGCGTCCAGCCGCTCCTCCACAACTCGTGTCGTCAGGTCCGCCCTGCCGCCCTCGCGCCACGGCTGCGACACCACGCTCACTTCCTCCGACAGCGCCAGCGCATCCCGCACCAGCCAGTACAGCCGATCACTCGCCGTCGCAGCGAGCGCCCCGCCAGCCTGCTCGTACGCCTCGGCGAACCGCAGGCCCCATTCAGGGCCGTGCAGGAGCGCGAGGTTGGCCGAGCAGTGCGCAACATCGAGATCTGCTGGCCCCCAGGATGTCCCGGCCCAATCAACGACCCCGGAGATCCGACCAGCCGCCGGCGTCGACGAAGGCAGCACCTCGAACAGCACGTTGCCCGGCTGAAAGTCCCGATGCAGAAATCGCCCCTCATAAGACGGCGCGCCCTTACGGATCACGTTGATCGCTGCGGCCCACGCCGCCGCGTCGGCACCCTCCGGCACCACGACCGTCTCAGCGGTGCTCAGCGCCACGTACTCCCGCGGCCGCTCGACCGGCCGCACCGCGTGAATCGCCACCAACTCCCGCGCCAGCAGCGGCACGCGCGCCTCCACCCCATCGTCAGTGACAACCGTCCGGCCCGGCAGATAGGTCATGAGCAGCGAGGGATACTCGCAGTGCGCGGCGGTCGGATCGACAGCGACCAGCTTGGGAACCGTCACGTCGCCCCCGGCGAGCGCCGTCAGCGCTCCGGCCTCCCTGGACAGCGAGTCCTGAGCGCGCCGCTCGACGTAGAACGGGTCGACGTACGATCGCAGCACCAGCTCGCGGCTGTTTCCGTCCTGCGTCCCGATGGTCAGCTTCCGCACGTCGGCGGTGATGCCGCCGTGCAGCGCCTCGGATCCGATGATCTGCTCACCGTCGGGCAGGTACCGCCGCACCCAGGCCAGCGTCAACGGCCGAAGCACCGTCAACCGCCTAAGCGCCCCAGCCTCATCGTCGTCCATCACCGTGCCACCTCATCACCTCTCACACGAGCAGAGCCTCAAGCCGCCCAAGCCGGCCGAACAGCTCGGGCAGCCCGCGCAGCCCGTTGCCCACGGACTGGTGCGACAGCGCGAGCTCGGGCCCGGTGCTCGTCTCGACGCCCGCAAGGCATCGCAGGATGTTCCACCGCGTGTGTCCCAGCCAGCCGCCGATCATGTACACGAACCAGCTGGGACCCGCCGCCGGCAGCGTTCCCCCGCCCGCGACGTATCCGTCGAGCACTGTCCGGAAGATCTCGGGCTTGATGCCGTCGAATCCAGGCCGCTTCGCCAAGCTCAGCGCGGTCGAGCCGAGCTCGCCGGACAGGTCGAGCATCCCGGAGAGTTCCCAGTCGAGCAGCACCGGCCGACCCTGCCGTGCGAGCAGGTTCCACGGCTGGATGTCCCTGTGGGTCAGCACGACGGGGCCGGGCCGTTCGCAACTGTCGACGAAGTCGGCGATCGCCAAGAACGTCTCGACCTGGGTGGTGAGTTCGTCGGCCCACGGCTGTCCGGTCGCTGCTGCCCGCGCGGCGAGCTCGGGCCAGTCATGGGACGTCGGTTCCTCGGTCGGCGCCTGTGGCCATGCGACATCGAGCGCGTGGATGCGTGCCAGGATCTCCCCGACCTCGAACGCGTACTGCGCCGACACCGGCGCTTCCGGGACGACGTCCCCCTCGACCCACCGGTGAACGAGCGTGTCGTGGTCGGCCGCGATCGGTTCCGGCATCGGGATGCCGGCGTCGAAGGCGGCGCGCTCGAACCTGAACACGTCCTGGACCTGATAGGTCCAGCGCCGGTCGGCGAGGTTCAGCTCCTTCACCGCGAACGACCCCTGGTCGGTGTCGAGGCGGTACATCCGGTTGGCGAAGCCGCCGTGGATGCGGACCATCGGCCCGGTCGGCACGCCCAGATGTGAAAGATCCACCTGCGTATGCTAGGCGGTGGCAGTGCGTTGATGCACCCGACTTTCCCGCGGCGTGTTCGGCGCACGCTCACGCGCCGGCCCCGGTCATCATCGCGATCCAGCTGTGCGGTGCGGTGGCGCCGAGCATGAGGTCGTAGGTGTCTTCGGCCGCGGCGTGCGCGGCGGCGCGTTCGAACATGGCGTGTTCGTGCTGGGCCAGGGCGGTTTCGACGTCGTCGGGGTGGGCGGCGATGGCTTGGCCGAGCTCGGCGGCGTCCTGCAGGGCGGTGTTGGCGCCTTCACCGTTGGGGGGTGCCAAGTGTGCGGCGTCGCCGATGAGGGTGACGCCGGGGACGCGCGGCCAGCGGTGGTCGGCGGGCAGGGTGTGCAGGGGCCGGACGACCGGTGGGGTGTCGGCGGCGGTGATCAGGGCGGTGAGCTGCGGTGCCCAGCCGTCGAATGCGGCGGCGACGCGCGCCGTGACGACTTCGGGGCCGGTTTCAGCGTCGGTTTCAGTGTCGGTGGTGTCGGCGGCTGCGGCGGTCGTGGTGTCGGCCGGCCAATGCTCGGGCGTTCTGAGCTGAACGTAAACGTGCAAGGTGCCGCCGCGTTCGCGATGCGCGAGCAGGCCTTTGCCGGGGGCGAGGGCGAACATCGATCCGGTGCCGACGGCTTGGGCGGTGGCGGGGTGACGGTGGTCGGCGTCGTGGAGGAAGTACTCGATGGAGGTGTAGCCGACGTGGCGCGGGGTGGCTGGGGAGAGCAGGGGTCGGATGCGTGACCATGCTCCGTCGGCGCCGATCAGCAGGTTGGTGGTGATGGTGGTGCCGTCGGTGAACTGGATGTGGTGGCGTCCGTCTTCGAGGGTTCGGGCGGCGGTGGCTTTGTGTCCCCAGTGGACGGTGTGTTCGGGCAGTGATTCCAGGAGCATGTGGCGCAGTTCTGCGCGGGGGACTTCGGGGCGTTCGCCGGTGCCCGCGTCGGGGAGGTCGAGCAGGGCGGTGCCGGTGTGGTCCAGGACGCGGTAGGACTCGCGGCCGGGGAGGACGAGGCGCTGGAACTTCTCGGTGAGGCCGGCTGCGGCGAGCGCCGGTTGGCCGTTCCAGGGGTGGATGTCGAGCAGGCCGCCTTGGGTGCGTGTGGTGGGGGTGGGGTCGGCTTCGTGGATGGTGGCGGGGATGCCGTGAGTGTGGAGGACGCGGGCGAGGAGGAGGCCGCCGAGTCCGGCTCCGATGATGGTGACGGGGGTCATGGGTTTCTCTCCTAGAGTGTTTGGAGCGCCGTTTGGATTGCCGCTCCAATGGGCCGGCACTGACGCTAGCACAGGTTTGGAGCGGCGATCCAAAGGTGGCAGAATGGAGTCATGCCGCCCAGGACCCGCCGTGCCCCGCGCCGTACCGAAGCGCTGACCAGGGACGTGATCGTCCAGGCCGCGACGGAGATCCTCGACGCCGACGGCGAGGACGCCCTCACGCTGCGGGCGTTGACGCTACGCCTGGCCACCGGGTACGGCGCGATCTACCACCACGTCGCGGATCGGGACGACCTGCTGGCGGCGGCCACTGACGACGTCCTCGCCGCGGTCGTGGCCGCGGTGACGGCCGTGTCCGCCCCGGAAGCGACGCCGGACGCCGAGCCGCAGCACAGGCTGCGCGCGCTCGCGCTCGGCCTGTTCGACGCGGTCGACGCCCACCCCTGGGTCGGCGCGCAGCTCACGCGCGAGCCGTGGCGCCCGGCGCTGCTGGACGTCTACGAGTGCGTCAGTACGCAGTTGCAGGCGCTCGGCGTGCCGGAGGACAAGCTGTCGGACTGCGCCGGCGCGCTGATGAACTACATCTGGGGCGTCGCGGGCCAGAACGCGGCGAACGCCCGCGCGCTGGCGGCCAGCAAGCTGGACCGCGAGCAGTTCCTGGCCTCAGTGGCGCAGCGCTGGGCCCACCTGGACCCGGCCAGGTACCCGTCGGTGCACCGAGCCAGAACACAGCTGCGCGAGCACGACGACCGGGAGCAGTTCGCCGCCGGCGTGGATCTGATCCTGGCCGGGATTCAGGCCGTGCACGGCGGCGGGGCGCCGGGCCGCTAGCGCGCCGCACGCGGATCTCGTAGTCAGCTCGTAGTCAGCGCCGAAGCGTCCCGGCGCTTCTGAGAAGCAGGGTGGCGGCGTCATGCAGGGATTCCGTCTCAGCAGCCGACTCGGGACCATCCCGGTCATCGCCTTCCAGGGCGGTGTCTGACTAAGGGGTACGCACCGGTTGAGTCTTCACGTCGACAATTTCCTGTCCTGAATTCCTGCCTTTTGACGTTTCCGCGTTGTCTCGCGTTGGTCCCGCGCCGTTGCCGCCCCGCCACCGGGCGACGTGCGCTCCGCCCCCTGCCGACTAGGCTTTCGCAGGTAGGGCGCATGCTCCGCGTGGCTGGAATATTTAACATTCAACTACGTTGGAGACCAGTGACCGCGACTCCGCGCCGACCGAAACCCTGGAGGCTGCCGTGCCTGCTGTGACCGTAGAGAACCCGCTGGCGCTGCCCCGCATCGCCGCCCCCGCCATCGACGCCGTGCCGCGCCCCGTGCTGGCGGTGGCGACCGCGCCCAGCGGCTTCGAGGGCGAGGGCTTTCCGGTGAACCGGGCGTTCGCCGGGATCCGCACCGAGTACCTGGACCCGTTCATCATGATGGACCAGATGGGCGAGGTGGAGTATGCCGCCGGGGAGCCGAAGGGTACGCCGTGGCATCCGCACCGCGGCTTCGAGACCGTCACCTACATCATCGACGGCACGTTCATCCACCAGGACAGCCACGGCGGCGGCGGTGTCATCACCGACGGCGACACCCAGTGGATGACCGCGGGCTCGGGCCTGCTGCACATCGAGACCCCGCCGGAGAAGCTGGTGCAGTCCGGCGGCTGGTTCCACGGCATCCAGCTGTGGGTGAACCTGCCCGCGGCCAAGAAGTGGTCCCCGCCGCGCTACCAGGACATCCGCAGCGGCCAGGTGGGCCTGGCCTCCTCCGTCGACGGCGGCGCGCTGGTCCGGGTCATCGCCGGCGGCATCGAGGGCGTCGAAGGCCCCGGCGTCACCCACACCCCGATCACCCTGGCGCACCTGTCCATCACCCCCGGCGCGCGCGTGGAACTGCCGTGGCGCAAGGACTTCAACGCCCTGGTGTACGTCCTCAACGGCCGCGGCACCGTCGGCGCCGAGAACCGCCCCGTGCACTCCGCGCAGGCCGCCGTGTTCGGCCCCGGCGACTCCGTCGTCATCGCCGCCGACCAGCAGCAGGACTCCCGCCACCCGACCATGGACGTGATCGTCCTGGGCGGCGAGCCGATCCGCGAGCCGGTCGTGCACTACGGCCCGTTCGTGATGAACACCGAGGACGAGATCCGGCAGGCGCTGCTGGACTTCCGCTCCGGCAAGATGGGCGTGGAGCCGACCGACCCGATCCCGCACATCCAGCCCGGCGACACCCCGCCGCCGGCTGAGTAGTCGGGACCTGAAGACTTGAGGGAGCCACGCGGGCGCGGGCTCCCTCAAGCATTTCCAGACCTATGCCACGACCGTCACGTCACGACCATCACCTCACGATGCGGCCAGGTCCACGGCAATCCGGTGGTCGTACTCCCAGCCGTGCGCCACACAGCCGCCATCGCCCCACGGACACTGCACGAACCACTCCCGCGCCCGGGCCCGATACATCCGATACGGCGAATCCCCGCTGACCTGCTCCAGCCGCACCGGCCGCCCGCCACGCTCAGCCGCCCCGGGATAGACGGCCAGGGCGCGCGCCAGCCCCTGCTCGTCCTCATCAGCGATCTGCACCGCATCGGCGGTCATGACGAGCGCGTCACCGGTCAACGGGGCGACCTGCGAGTCGAAGATCAGCAGACTGACCTCCGGCCGCACGGCCAGCGCCCGGGAGTGACGGGTCAGCGGCGAGGACATCCAGTAGAAGTCGACGGCGTCGTCGGTGGCGTAGAACACCGGACTCGCCCAAGCCGAGCCGTGCTCGTCGACGCAGGCAATGGTCACGTACACGTTCGCCTCGATGATCCCTCGGGCGACGCCCGCCAGATCCGTATCCGCCGTATCCATCGGGTCCATCGGGTCCGTCATGGCACGCCACTGTAGCCACCAGTGCCCACCACCGGCGTCCGCTCACATCCAGTCACATCCAGGCCCGCCGCGACGCCGGCATCCGCGAGGCGCCCGCGTCGTCCGGGACCACGCCGAGCACCTGGTGGATCCCGATGCCGCCGTCCTCGAAGCCCAGCGCCGAGCCCGTCATGTACAGCAGCCACACCCGGGCCCGCCCCACACCGACCAGGTCCACGGCCCGGTCCCAGCTCGCCTGCAGGTTCGCCACCCACGCGCGCAGCGTCAGCGCGTAGTGCTCGCGCAGCGCCTCCACGTCGCGCAGCTCGAACCCGGCGTGCTGCATCGCCGCGGCGGTGACGCCGACGTCCAGCAGTTCCCCGTCGGGGAACACGTAGCGGCCGATGAAGCTGCGGTTGCTGATCCGGGAGCCGCCGGGGCTGGAGATCGCGTGGTTCAGCAGCCGCCCGCCCGGGCCCAGCAGCGAGCGCAGCGTGTCGAAGTACTGCGCGGTCCGCTCCCCGCCGACGTGTTCGAACATGCCGATGGAGGAGATGGCGTCGAACTGCTCGCCGCCGAGGTCGCGGTAGTCCTGCAGCCGGATCTCCACCTGGTCGCTGACACCGGCCGCGGCGACGCGTTTGCGCGCCAGGTCGGCCTGCGCGGAGCTGATGGTGATGCCGGCGACGCGGGCGCCGTAGTGGGTGGCGGCGTGGATCGCCATCGAACCCCAGCCGCAGCCCACATCCAGCAGCCGCATGCCCGGGCCCCGGTCCAGGCCGAGTTTGCGGCAGATCAGGTCGTGCTTGGCGGCCTGGGCGTCGGCCAGCGCCATCGTGGCGTCCGGGCCCTGGTGGCCGTCGTCGCCGGGGGAGACGAACCGCGCGCAGGAGTACGTCATCGACTCCCCGAGCACCAGCTCGTAGAACTCGTTGCCGACGTCGTAGTGGTGGGTGATCGCCTGGGAGTCACGACGTTTGCTGTGCAGCCGGCCGTGCGGGTGCGCCTCCTGCTCCGGCGGCGCCGGCCGGGACCGCAAAGCACCCACCCGGGCGGCCACACTCAGCGCCTTGGCCGCCGCCTCAGCACCCAGGGCCGCGTCATGCGGCGCCGACTGCTGCAGCGAACGCAGCACCGTGAACAGATCCCCGGTGAAATCCAACTCCCCGGACACGAACGCCCGCACCAACCCCAGCTCACCCGGCGCCCACACCAGATGACCCAGCGCGTCCTTCGACCGCACGAGGACAGAACCGACAACGCGCCCATCACGCGGAGCCAACGAACTGCCGTCCCAGAACTCGAACCGCACCGGCGGCGGCGCCGTCCCGAACACGACGCTCAACAGGGGCCTGAACACGGATGCGACAGTGGTCTTGGTACCCATGCAACTATTTTGCATCGTCATACCCGGCAAAGCGCTACAGCCGCGCCACCCTTTGCCGATTCTCGTCGACTACTCGCCGACATCAGCGCTGTGAGCGCGGCGTGAGGGACCGGCGTGTGACGAAACAGACGGCCGGCGCGTGAGAAAACGGCACGCGCCGAGAGCTGTCAACGCGGCGCCCGCACCGTCCACCCGTGCGCCGCGGCCCTCCGCCCACACCCCGAACCCGCCTACCCTGGCCTCATGGCTACTACCCACGCACGTGCCGAACGCGCCCACCTCGCCCAAGCCCTCACCGAAGCCGGCCCCGACGCCCCCACGCTGTGCGAAGGCTGGACCACGCGGGACCTGGCGGCGCACGTCGTGGTGCGGGAGCGACGCGTCGACGCCGCCGGCGGGATCGTGGTCAAGGCGCTCGCGCCGCGGCTGGCGCGGGTGCAGGCCGAGTTCGCCGCGCGGCCCTGGACCGAGCTGCTGCGGATGGTGGCCGAAGGGCCGTCGCGGCGCTCGCTGTTCGGGCTGGCGCCGGTCGACGAGGCCGCGAACGTCGTGGAGTTCTTCGTGCACTGCGAAGACGTGCGGCGCGCCAAACCCGGCTGGGAGCCGCGGCCGGTGAGCCCGGAGCTCACCGAAGTGCTGTGGAAACGTGCCGCCGGCATGGCGCGGCTGTCCGGGCGGCGCGCGCCGGCCGGGCTGGTGCTGCGCCGCCCCGACGGGCAGACCGCGGTCGCGCACAAAGGCGCGCCGGTGGTCACGGTCACCGGGGAGCCCGGCGAGCTGGTGATGTTCATGTCGGGGCGGCAGGGGCACGCGGTGGTGGAGATGGACGGCGACGAACAAGCCGTGACGGCAGTGCGGAGCGCGAAGTTCGGCCTGTGACCCATAAGCTGTCCGGCATGGTGCTGCGGGTGGCGACATGGAACGTGAACTCGGTGACGGCTCGGGGGGACCGGCTGACCGGCTGGCTGAGCACGGCCAAACCGGACGTGCTGTGCCTGCAGGAGCTGAAAACCACCGACGAAGCCTTTCCCACCGCGCAGCTCGCCGAACTCGGCTACCACGCCGCGACCTGGGGCACCGGCCGCTGGAACGGCGTGGCGATCCTGTCGAAGGCCGAGATCACCGACGTGCGGCGCGGCTGGCCCGGCCTGCCGGACTACGAAGGCGACATCGAGCCCCGGGCGCTGACCGCGACGTGCGGCGGTGTCCGCGTCACCAGCGTCTACGTGCCCAACGGCCGCGAGTTGGGCCACCCGCACTTCGACTACAAACTCGCCTGGCTGGACTCCCTCACCGCCGCCGTGGCCGAGCCGGCGCGCGCCGAGCAGCCCTACGCGGTCCTGGGCGACTTCAACATCGCCCCGACCGATGCCGACGTGTGGGACATGTCGCTGTTCACCGAGTCCACCCACGTCACCCCCGCCGAGCGGGCGAAACTCGCGGACTTGGAAGCGCAGGGCCTGGCCGAGGTGCTGCCGCGGGCGTTGAAGTACGACAAGCCGTACACGTACTGGGACTACCGGCAGCTGGCGTTCCCGAAGAACAACGGCATGCGCATCGACCTGGTGTTCGGCAACCCGGCGTTCGTCGGGAAAGTCACCGACTCCTTCGTCGACCGGGAGGAACGCAAAGGCAAAGGGGCCTCGGACCACGCGCCGGTGGTGGTGGACCTCGACCTGTGAGGCCGACCTGTGAGACCGGCTCGTGAGGCCGACACGTGAGGCCGGCACGGCTGCCCGGGTCGCGCGTTCGGCGCAGCTCAGCAGACCGCGCCGGCCCGGGCCGTGATCCGCTGATCGCACCGACCGCACCCCCGACTGCACCGCCGACCGCACCCCCGATCCGAACGCCGACCCCACCGCGGCACCCGCGCCCGACGCCGTGCCGCCGACCCACCTTGGACACCTGACGATGGTTTGGCTCCGCCGCCCGCCTGCCCGGCGTGACATCGCCGTGGCGCCGGGCAGCCTGTCCGGAGACCCGGCCGCCGACGCCATCCCGGTGACGGTCACGCCCTCGCACTCCACCTGGCCGCAGCGGCTGCTGCCGTACCTGCTCATCGCCGTCATCGTCATGGCCGACATCGCCACCCCCAAAGACGTCACCTTCTCCTCCACGCTGTCGGTCGCCCCGGCGCTGTCGGCGCTGCTGACCCGCTCGCTGTGGCAGACCATCGCCGCGGCCGTCACCGCCACCGTGGTCTCGGCGGTGCTGTACGGGTACTCGCTGCACGTCGCCGGCGAGGTCGAGGTCGCCGCGTGCGGCGCGATCGTCGCGGTGACCGTCGTCAGCTGCGTCAGCCTGGGCCTGGTGGGCCGGCAGTCGCGGATGCTGGCGAACGTGCGCAGCGTCGCCGAAACCGCGCAGCACGTCGTACTGCGGGAAGTGCCGCCGGAGCTGGCGCAGGTCCGCACCGCCGTGGCCTACCGGGCCGCCGCGGCGGAGGCCCGCATCGGCGGCGACCTGTACGAGGCGCTGTCCACCCGCTTCGGCGACCGGCTGCTCATCGGCGACGTCCGCGGCAAAGGCCTACCCGCCGTGGAGGCCGCCGCCGACGTGCTCGGCGTGTTCCGCGAAGCCGCCTACACCGAGGCGGACCTGTCGCGGGTCGCCGACCGCATGCACGCCATGCTGGCGCGCCGCCCCGCAGGCACCGAGGAGTTCGTCACCGCCGTGCTGCTGTCGGTGGACCCCGAGCGGCCCACCGTGGAAGTGGTGAACTGCGGCCACCCGCCGCCGCTGCTGATGCGCGACGGCCACGTCGCCGCCCTGGCCCCGGCCGAACCCGGCCCGCCCCTGGGCCTGTTCGACCTGGCCTCCCCGCCCGGCAGCGCCTCCGCGCCGGCCTGGGCCCGCTTCGCCCCCGGCGACACGCTGCTGCTGTACACCGACGGCACCACCGAAGCCCGCGACCGCAACGGCACCTTCTTCGACCTGCCCGCCTTCCTCACCGGCCGCCCCGCCACCAGCCCGGCGGAGCTGACCCGGCAGATCCTCACCGGCCTGGCCGCCCACGCCGGCGCGCGCCTCGACGACGACGTGGCGCTGCTGGTGGTGCGGCGCAAGCCATACGTGCCGGGGCCGGCCGCGGAACTGTAGAGGCGCGGCGAGGCGGTTCTCGCCGTAGCAGCCAGCGGCGGGGGACTGGTTGTCAGTGGCCTCGGCGAGGCTGGGGCACATGCCCATCCACATCGCCAGCCGCCGCCGCTCCGCCGCATCCCTGGCCACGGCCCACCCGGGCGCCCGCATCATCGACGTCACCTCGAAAGGGCCGCAGCCGTGGGTGCGGATGAGCCCGTTCTACCCGCACGGCCACATCCCCGTGCCGCTCAGCGGCGACGCGGTCGCACAGTCGGTGGAGGGGATCTGGCAGGCATTGAAGGTGTTCGGGGACCACGACGTCGACACCCGGAAACTGGAGGTGGTCTCCATGACCGGGTTGAAGCGGACCGTCCGCAAGTACGGGCCCGTACTGGGCCACCGCGCCGGACTCGGTGGTGAGGAGCTGCTGCCGTATGAGGAAGCGCGGCGCCGCATCTTCCTACTGCTGGACTACACCGTCAACGGCGACGTCACCGACACCACCAGCGCCCTGTCGCACGCCGCACTGATCCGGCTGTACGTCACGAACCAGTGGCCCAGCGCATAGCGACCCTTGGCCCCAGCGCGTCCAGCCCGATCTCCGCCTCGCGCCGCCGTAGCTGCGCCAACCCCGCAGGTAACGCGGCATCGTCGATGACGGTGAAGCCCAGCCGCGCGTAGAACGGCGCGTTGAACGGCACCTGCGCGAACGTCGTCAACGTGAGCTCCGCGAACCCGGCGCGCGCCGCCCAATCACAGCAGGCGCGCACCAGCGCCGTCCCCAACCCGCGCCGCCCGAACGCAGGATCCACCGACAACTGCTCCAGATGCGGCACCCCGCCGACCAGTTCCAGCCGCGCGAACCCCACCGGCGGCCGACCCACCACCAGCACCGCGGCGGCGTCGGCGAAAACCACCGCGGCCGGGTCATCGGGCGCCTGCGGCAGCGGCCAGACGCCATGCTGCTCGAACACCGCGTCAGCGGCTTCCTCCAGTGCGGGCAGCGCCGCCACATCCTCGGCGCGCGCCGCCCGCACCGAGAAGTCGTCGTCCGCGAAACCGTTCACGCACCGAGCCTAAGCACCTCGCCAAGCGAAAAAGCGGGGGTGTGGGGGGGGGGGGGGGCCCCCCGGCCCCCCCCCCCCGGGCCGGCCCGGCCGCCGCCCGCCCGGCCCGCGGGGGGGGCCCCCGCCGCCGTGTTACCCCGCGAAATCTGGTGGCCCAGC